>JBMONM010000256.1:0-30751 GCA_049324675.1 Thermodesulfobacteriota bacterium | reverse complement strand
CAACGCCAGTTCGATCATCGGGCCGATGTACTCCGTGGCCCGGGGTTCCTCGTCGGCCCGCAGCACGCCCAGGGCGTCCATGTCCTGGTGGAACGCGGCGATGTATTTCTCGGCCACCTCCATGGATGACAGGCCTTCGGCATTGGCCCTGTTGATGATCTTGTCGTCCACGTCGGTGAAGTTGCGCACGAAACGCACGTCCAGGCCCTGGCCGCGCAGGTGTCTGACCAGCACGTCGAAGACCACGCAGGAGCGGGCGTGGCCGATGTGGCACAGGTCGTAGGCGGTGATGCCGCACACGTACATGGACACGCGTCCGGGCACGCGGGGGGTGAAGGTCTCCTTGGAACGGGTCTGGGTATTGTAAAGCAGCATGGGCTTCTCCGATCGATAAGGGTGGTTTGTCTGAGCAAAGGCGACGGGCAAAGTCAAGGGGCGGTCAGGGCCGGGGGGCGTTCCCCGGCCCTGGAGGAGGCGTGCGTCGTCGGATGGCTATCCGTTTTTCGCAAAGGCCTGGGCGATGATTTCGGGCCGGGGCGGCCGGGTGAACAGGCTGACCAGGGGGATGACCGCGAAGGGCGCGAGCATGGCCGCGCTTGCGGCGATGGGGGATTTGGCCGGTCCCAGGACGAAGAACAGGATGATGTTGGTGGCGATGCCTGTGACCATGCCGGCCTTGACCGCCGCCCTGGTGGCCCGCCTCCAGAACAGCCCAAAGATGTACGGGGCCATGAACGCCCCGGCCACCGCGCCCCAGGACAGGGACATGAGCGTGATGATGATGTCGAAGTCGTACCGGGCGATGACGTAGGAGAAGACGATGAACAGGGCGCTTAGGATCCGGATCAGGGCCACCGACTTCCGGCTTGAGACGCCCGGGTTGATGTGGCCCTTGTACAGGTCGATGGCCACGGCCGAGGCCGACACCAGGACCAGGGAGGACAGGGTGGACATGGAGGCCGAGAGCACCAGGACCAGGATCACGCCCATGAGCGCCTCGGGAAGGTGGGTCTTGAGCATGTCCGGGATGAGTCGGTCGAAGTCCGGCGCTCCCGAAGGGGTAAGCGGCGGGGCGTCGTAGAAAAGATGTGTCATGGATCCGGTGAAATACGCCGCGAATCCGATGATCAGGGCGAAGAGGCAGGTGGCCAGGGCGGCCTTGGTGATGAGCGACTCGCTTTTTATGGCGTAGAACTTCTGGACCATCTGGGGCAGCCCCCAGACGCCGAACGAGGTCATGAACACCAGGGCGCACAGAAGAAGCGTTCCGGGCTGCTTGGCGGCCGGCACGTGCAGGGCGTGCCTGACGGGGATGGCCGCGAGCGCCTCGGCCAGTCCGCCGCCCTTTTGCACCAGGAGCCAGACCATGAGGATGGACCCGCCGATCATGATCAGGCCCTGGATGAAGTCCGTGAAGGCGATGGCGAAGTAGCCGCCGAGGACCAGGTACAGGCCGGTGATGCCGATCATGATGAGTAAGGCCGTGTCGTAGGAGATGTGGAAGTTGGCCTCGAAGAGGTACCCCAGGCCCTTGAACACCGAGGCCGAGTAGGGGATGAGGAACACGAAGATGACAAGGGCGCTGATGATTTTCAGGTATTTGCCGTCGTAGCGTTCCTGCAGAAACTCCGGCATGGTCATGACGTCGAGATTCTTGGTCATGCGCCTCGTGCGCCTGCCGAGCACCAGCCAGGCCGCAAGCGACCCGAACACGGCGTTTCCGGCGGCGATCCACAGGGCGCTTGCGCCGTAGGCCCAGCCGAGCTTGCCGGCGAATCCGATGAACAAAACCGCCGAGAAATAGGTGGTGCCGTAGGCGATGGCCGATACCCACGGCCCGATGCTGCGGCCGCCCAGGAAGAAGTCCCCGAGCGACGAGGTGCGGCGCATGCCCCACACGCCCACCCCGATCATGAACGCGAAAAAGACGCACAAGAGGATGATGGAAAACATCTGCGGCCACACACTCCCGGTGTTTGGACGCCCCGGCGCGGTCATTCGCGCAGGGCGGGGGTGGACCCGGCCGGAGACGGTGTCCCGGCCGGGCGTGCGAATGCTATTTCATGGCCTCGGGGAACATCTCGCCGGCCATTTCCCGCAGCTTGTATTTCTGGATCTTGCCGCTGGCCGTGATGGGATAGCCGTCCACGAAGGCCACGTATTTCGGTATCTTGTGCCAGGCGATCTGGCCCCGGCAGTAGTCGCGCACGTCCTCGGGGGCCATGGCCGCATCCTTTTTGAGGATGATGAACGCCCCCACCTCCTCGCCGTACTTGCGACTGGGAACCCCGGCCACCTGCACGTCGGAAATGCCGTCCATGGTGTAGAGGAATTCCTCGATCTCCCGGGGATAGATGTTCTCGCCGCCCCGGATGATCATGTCCTTGAGGCGTCCGGTGATGGCCAGATAGCCGTTTTCGTCCATGGTCCCCAGATCGCCGGATCTGAGCCAGCCGTCGGGGGTGACGGCCTTGGCCGTGGCCTCGGGGTTGTTGTAGTAGCCCTTCATGACCGAATAGCCCCGGCAGCAGACCTCGCCCTGCACCCCGCGCGGCACCTCCAGCATGGTCTCCGGGTCGCGCACCGAGACCTCGATGTGCGGCAGGGCCTTGCCCACGGATTCCACCCGGTAACGCAGGGGATCGTCGGGCGTGGTCTGGGTCATGACCGGGGAGTTCTCGGTCAGGCCGTAACAGATGGTGATCTCCTTCATGAACATCTTGTCCATGACCTGGCGCATGACCTGGATGGGGCAGGGGGAGCCGGCCATGATGCCTGTGCGCAGGGAGGAGAAGTCGAAGCGGTCGAAGAGCTTGTGCTCCAGGATGGCGATGAACATGGTGGGCACGCCGTAGACCGCCGTGCATTTTTCCTGGTCGATGGAGGTCATGACCCCGATGGGGTTGAAGGCCTCCACGAAGACCATGGTCGTGCCGTGGTTGACGCAGGCCATGACCCCGAGCACGCAGCCGAAACAGTGGAACAGCGGCACCGGCAGGCACAGCCGGTCCTTGGCGGTGAAGCGCTGGCGCTGCCCGATCCAGTAGCCGTTGTTGACCACGCTTTTGTGGGTGAGCATGACCCCTTTCGGGAACCCCGTGGTGCCCGAGGTGTACTGCATGTTGACCACGTCGTCGGGGCAAAGGACGGCCTGGCGCGCGGCATATTCCTCGTCCGTGACCATGCGGGAAAGGCCCAGTATCTCGGGGATGTTGTACATGCCCCGGTGTTTTTCGTGGCCCAAAAACAGCACCCGCTTCAGATGGGGGAAGGTGGTGCTTTTTATGCGGCCGCGCTCCATGGTCTTCAGTTCCGGGGCCAGGTCGTAGAGGATCTGGATGTAGTCCGAGTCCCGGAAGCCGTCGATGATGAAGATGTTTTCGGCCTCGGAGTTGGTCAGCAGGTATTTGAGTTCGTTGCGCTTGTAGTTGGTGTTGACCGTGAGCAGGATGGCCCCGATCTTGGCCGTGGCGTATTGCAGGGCCACCCAGTAGGGCACGTTGGTGGCCCACACGGCCACCTTCTCGCCCTTCTCGATGCCCAGGGCCATGAGCCCCTTGGCCAGGTCGTCCGTGAGTGTGTCGAACTGGGCATAGGTCAGGCGGAAGTTCCGGTCCACGTAGACCACGGCGTCGTTGTCGGGGTGGGCCGCCGCTGTTTTGGCCAGAAGCTGGCCCATGGTCAGATCGAACAGGGGAGTGTCTTCGGGCATGATCGGCTCCTCTATTCCGGGAAGTACAGGACCGCGTAGATTTCGGCCGGCTCCCGCCCCGCGCAGCCCACGTGGTGGGGGACCACGGAATTGAAGTAGACGCTGTCGCCCGGCCCCAGGATGTGGGTCTCCCGGGCGATGACCACCTCCACTTCGCCCGAGACCACCACGATGAACTCCTCGCCCTCGTGGGAGGACAGGGCCGGTTCGGCGCCTTCCTCCTCGGGAAAAATCTCGATGAAAAAGGGCTCCATGTGCCGGTCGGACTTGCCGACACCCAGGGAGTGGAACGTGAGTCCCGCGCCTTGCGTCGTCTTGCCGGTATGCAGGACCACGTCGTCGGCGCCGCCCAGGTCCTTGGCCCGCACCAGGCAACAGTCGCTGCCGATTTCGTCGTCCATGAAGGTGCCCAGGCGTACCCCCAGGGCGCGGGATATTTTCAGAAGCGGGCCGAGCGAAGGGGAGAGGTCGTCATTTTCAAGGCTGGTCAGGAATTCCTCGGTAAGTCCGGTGCGCGCGGCCATGTCCGCGCGGCTTATGTCCTGGAGTTCCCGAAAGGCCCGGATACGTTCGCCCAGTTTCTTTCCGTTCATGAGGCACCTCGTGGTCGTAATTTCTGGGGGGATCATGACGCCCGGGTTCCGGTACAGGATATTTCATCGGGATTCCAGTCCCTTTTTGATCGCAAGCGACCTTTCCCCGCCGTTTTTCCCTTTGACATCGGGAGAATATTCGGAAAAAGAAAAAACCGCTCTTTCAAGGCCCCCGGGCCTTCTTTCGTCAACCAGCACACACTGCCACGAGGAGCGGCCATGAACGAGGAAGTCGGTCCGGTCAGGGACATCGCCATGCGGCTTGGCGGCATTCGCGAGATCATGGGGTTTTCCCCCGAGGTCCTGGCCGGGAAGACCGGGGTCGAGGCCGCCGACGTCGTGGCCTACGAGTCCGGAACACGGGAGATTCCCGTCAGCTACCTGTACAAGGTGGCCAAGGTCTGCAACGTGGATTTGACCACGCTTTTGACCGGCGGCGAGGCCCATCTGCACGCCTATTCCCTGGTCCGGGCCGGGCACGGCCTGTCCGTGGACCGGCGCAGGGCCTATGCCTACCACAGCCTGGCCTACCGTTTCCGCAAGCCGGCCATGGAGCCCTTCCTGGTCACGGTGCCGCCCAAGCCCACCGGAGAGCTCGAGTGCAACCGGCACCTGGGCGAGGAATTCATCTACATGCTGCGCGGACGCCTGGAAGTCCGCCTCGGCGACGAGGCCGTGGTCATGGAACCGGGCGACGCGCTGTATTTCGATTCCCGCACCCCTCACGCCATGCGCGGCCTCGACGACGGCGAGGCCGAATTCCTGGACGTGATCATCTAATCGCGACAAACGGCGGACGTGCCGATGCCCCAAAGGGAGCCGAACGTGAAGACCCCGGAAAAACTTGCGCCCACTTCCTATAAAGAATTTCTCGAACAATTCCGCATTGATGTCCCTGAAGACTATAATTTCGCCTTCGACTTCGTGGATAAGGCGGCCAGGGAGGACCCCTCCCGGCCGGCCATGATCCACATCGGCCCGGATGGAGCCCGCCGGGATTTCGACATGGCCTACTTCAGCCGCGAATCGGCCCGCATGGCCGACGCCTTCGCCAAACTCGGCATCGCCAAGGGCGACCGGATCATGGTCATCCTGTACCGCCGGGTGGAGTGGTGGGTGACCTTTCTGGCGCTGATGAAGATCGGGGCCGTGCCCGTGCCCTCGCCGAACCTGCTCACGCCCCACGACATCGAATTCCGGGTCAACTACGCCAAAATCAAGGGCGTCATCGTGGAGGACTCCGTCGTGCCCCGCATCGAGGCCGCCAGACCCGCCTGCCACGGCCTTTCGGTCATGGTCCAGGCGGGCGAACGGGAACTGCCCCCGGGCTGGATGTCCTTTGATGCGATCGGCAAGGCGGCGGCCGCGGAGTTCCCGCGCACGGCCGCGTCCCCCGGGCGCGACGACCCCTTGTTGATCTTTTTCTCCTCGGGCACCACGGGCATGCCCAAGATGGTGGTGCACACCCACGCCTATCCCATGGGGCATCTGGCCACGGGCGTCTACTGGCACGACCTCGCGCCCGGGGACATCCACCTGACCCTGGCGGACACGGGCTGGGGCAAATCCGTGTGGGGCAAGTTCTTCGGCCAGTGGATGGCCGGGGCCGTGGTCTTCGTGTGGGATTTTCGGGGAAAATTCATGCCGGCCGAGCTTTTGGAGGTGCTCTCCAAACACAAGGTGGCCTCGTTTTGCGCCCCGCCCACGGTGTACCGGTTCCTCATCCGTGAGGACCTTTCGCAATACGATCTGTCCAGCCTGCGCCATTGCACCACGGCCGGCGAACTTTTGAACGACAGCGTGTTCCACGCCTGGAAAAAGGCCACCGGCATGCCCATCTACGAGGGCTACGGCCAGACCGAGACCTGCCTTCAGATCGCCACGTTTCCGTTTATGACCCCCAAGCCCGGGTCCATCGGCCGGCCCGCGCCGGGCTGGGAGGTGATCCTGCTCGACGAGCGCGGCGAGCCGTGCCCGCCGGGGGTGGAGGGCGAGATCTGCCTGAAGCTGGGGCCCGGGAAGAACCTCGGGCTTTTCACCGGCTACCTGGACGAGCCCGAGAAGACCGCGACCGTGATGCACGACGGGGTGTACTACACCGGGGACAAGGCCTGGATGGACGAGGACGGGTATTACTGGTTTCTCGGGCGCATCGACGACCTGATCAAGAGCAGCGGCTACCGCATCGGTCCCTTTGAGGTCGAGAGCGCGCTGATCACCCATCCGGCGGTGGTCGAGGCGGCCGTGACCGGGGTGCCGGATCCGGTGCGGGGCCAGGCGGTGAAGGCCACGGTGGTGTTGTCGGCGGGGTACGAGCCGTCGGACGAACTGGCCAGGGAGTTGCAGGACCACGTCAAGAACGAGACCGCGCCGTACAAGTATCCGCGCATCGTGGAGTTCGTGCCGGAACTGCCCAAGACCATAAGCGGCAAGATCAAGCGGGCCGCCATCCGCAAGATGGATTTGACCCGGGACATGTAGCGCCCGTTTATCGGGTGACGGACGCCCCCTCTTTCGGCTGGGTATTGCCGGCGGGGGGGCGTTTTTCGCGGGACCTCTTTCCAAATCTTTCCGGCCGGGGTACGTCCAGCCCTGCGGCCAGGGCCGCGCAAGGATCGTCGCCGACATGACCCCGACACCCGCCCTTACCGCCGCCGCCGTGGCCGAACGCCTGGCCGCCCAGGGGCTGCGCGTCACGTCCGGGCAGGCCGAAAAGCTGGCCGTCTACCTGGACGTGCTCGCCGCCTGGAACCGCCGGGTCAATCTGGTGGGACCCTCGGACTGGACCGTGGTCCTGGACGAACTCGTGGCCGACAGCCCGCATCTGGCCGCCTTTCTCGATTCCCCGGAGGTGGCCGGGCTTCTTGGGTCGGCGGGCGGCGAGCCGCTGTGCCTGGACTTCGGGGCCGGGGCCGGGCTGCCGGGCATTCCGCTACGCATCGTGTGGCCGCGCGGCGACTACGCCCTGATCGAGGTTCGGGCCAAACGGGCCGCGTTTCTGGCCGAGGCCCTGGCCCGGCTGGACCTGCCCCGGACCACGGTCTTTTCCGGCCGGGCCGAGGACGCGCCGGCGCGGCTTGCGCCCCCGGACCGGCCGGGAATGGTGGTCTGCCTGTCCCGGGCCTTTCTGCCCTGGCCGAAGTTTTTGGCCTTCGCGGCCGGGCATGTCGGTCCCCTCGGCCGTGCGTACGTCGTGCTGGCCATGACCGCCGGGCGGCCGGCGGATGCCCCCGGGGAGATCAACGACGCCGGTTTCGCCGTTGTCGCCGAAAAGGCCTATCGGGTGGCCGGCAAGGACCGCTATTTTTCGCTTTTTATGCCGATCATGGCCCCCAAGGACCCCTTGAAGATCAACGTGGTGGCGGTTTCGTCGGCCAGTTCGGCCAGGTCCATGAGCTTTTCCAGATAGTCCAGGATGATCCCCTTGCGCTCGTCGTCGCCGTTGTCGAAGTCGAATTCCAGGTCCCCGGAGCGGATGTAGGCCTCGATTTTGTCCAGATACGACGTGTCCAGCATGGTTTCTCCTTTGTCGCGCCGCGGCGGGGGCGTCAATGGTGGTACGGGGCTCCGCGCAGGATCGTGGTGGCCCGGTATATCTGTTCCAGAAGCACCACCCGGGCCAGTTCGTGGGGCAGGGTGCCGGGGCCGAGGCTGACGGTCTCGTCGGCCCGGGCCAGGACTCCGGCGGCGAGACCGTAGGCCCCGCCCACCACGAAACACGGCGAGCGGCCCGGGTCCTCGACCAGGGTCCGCAGGCGGTCGGCCAGGGCGGGAGAGTCGTACATCTTCCCCCCCGCGTCCAGGGCCACGACGAAATCTTTGGGCCCCAGGCGTTCCAGGATGCCGCGGCCCTCGGCCGCGATGCGCGCCGCCGGATCGCCGGATCGGGCGTCCTTGACCACCGCCCGCAGCGTGGCGATACTTCGGGTGACGGCCTCAAGGTAGTGGTCCTCGGCCTGTTTGAAGAAAGGGGCCTTGGCCTGCCCCACGAAAACGAAACGGATCGGTTTCACGCTGTCTCCGGGACCTGCGCATGTATTCGGACGGTGCCGACAGGGTAGCCGCCGGGGAGAGGTGTTGTCAAAGCGTGGCGGGTTGGTTTAGGCCATGAGTGCGGCATGGCGGGCGTCGGCCCGTGATGGTGAGACGGAGAAAAGAAAAGTGGGCGACGTGCGCGATCACGTGATTCGGAAGGGATCGTGGGGGGGGGTGATTCTCGCCGCCCGCGTTTTTTTTCTCGCCATGGCGTGGAGTGTGTGCCTTGCGCCTTACGTCGGCGCCGCCTCCCTGGACCTCAGCAATCTCGTTCTCAACAACCACGAGGGCACGATTCAGGTTCGCTTCGGTCTGTCCCTTCCCGATCTCGCGCCGTTGCATGAGGCCTTCGCCAAGGGAGAGGTCCTTGCCTTGCGCCTGGATGCCCGATTGTCCCGGAAGATGGAGTATCTTTGGGACAGGCAGGTGGCCGAGGCCGGCCGTCTGGCGGTGATCCGCAAGGACGGCGGGAGGTACGTGGTCGAACCGCGTACGTCCTCCTCCGCGGCCGGGGCGTCGCAAACCGCTTCCGGGAAAAACCTTCAGGCCGTGTCCGGCAACGATCTGGCCGATGTCCTGCGGCGGGCCTTCGGCGAGATCACCATCGACCTTGGCCCCTGGGACATCCTGGAGCGCGGCGAGGCCTACGTTCTGGTTCTGGGCATCGAACTCGGGCGCGCCGATGTGTCCGCCTTTGTGCGCAACGCCCTTTTTTTCTGGTCATTCGACGTTGTTCCCCCGGCCCGCTATCGCCTCGACTTCACGTATTGATTTGTCCGGACAGGCCGTTTTTTTCTGTTTGCCTCGATGTTGCCGTCCGTTTCCCGTTTCCGGTATAGGGGGATGGTGATCCTTCGAGCCATGAAAGGAAGGGGGAGCCATGCGCGTGGTCATCACCGGCGGAACCGGTTTCATCGGCAGGATCCTGTCCCGGATGTTGGCCGCTCAGGGCTATCAGGTCGTCGTTCTCACCAGGCGTCCCCGGCCCGCTCCCGCGGGAAAGTCGTCCGCATCCGTCCAGGATGGGCGATCCGGCGGCACTGTGGAGCACGTGGGCTGGGACGGCAGGACGGACCGGGGCTGGGGGCATCTGGCCGAGGATGCGGCCGTGGTCAATCTGGCCGGTGAGAATATCGCCGCCGGTCGCTGGACCGCCGAAAAAAAGCGGGACATCGTGGAGAGCCGCCTGGCCTCCGGGGCGGCCGTGGTCCGGGCCGCGGCCAGGGCCAGGCCCCGCGTGGTGGTGCAGGCCTCGGCCGTGGGATACTACGGACATCGGGGCGAACAGGTGCTCGAGGAGTCCGCGCCCCCGGGCAGGGGTTTCCTGGCCGAGACGGCGGTGCGGTGGGAGGAGAGCACCCGGGCGGTCGAGGACATGGGCGTGCGCCGGGTGGTGGTGCGCACGGGCGTGGTCCTGGGGACCGAGGGAGGAGCCTTTCCCCGCTTGCTTGCGCCCTTCCGTCTCGGCCTCGGCGGTCCCGTCGGCGACGGCCGGGCCTGGTTTCCCTGGATTCACACCCAGGATGAGGCCCAGGCCATCGCCTTTCTTCTGGAGCGGCCCGACGCGGTAGGCCCTTACAATCTTGTCGCCCCGGGCATCGTGACCGGCAAGGGGCTGAGCGACGCCCTGGGCAAGGCCCTGAGGCGGCCCGCCGTGCTTCGCGTTCCGGCCCTGGCCCTGCGCATGGCCTTCGGGGAGATGGCCGACGCCGCGCTTCTGGCCAGCCTGCGGGTGACGCCGGCCCGGCTTTCGGCCCTGGGCTTCGTCTTCCGCTATCCCGAGCTCGGGCCGGCCCTGGCCGATCTGACGGGTGGGGCGGCCTAGATCGGCTCCAGAGATTTCCATGAAAACCCGCTTTATGGACATCAATCTCCTCGACATCCTGGCCCGGCCTAGCATGGCCGGGTTGCGCCGGGAATTCAACCTCCGTTCCTTCCCGGCCGGATCGAGGCCCTTTGCCCCGCCCCAGGCCGAGAACGTCGTGTTCGTGGTCGCGTCGGGCCGGGTGCGGATTTACCTGTCCTTCGAGGAACGTGAGTTCACGTTGTCCCATCTCGAGCCCGGAGACATCTATTCGACCCATACCCGGGCCGAGATCGAGGTCCTCGAGGATATCCGCCTGCTCGTCCTGTCGACCGAGCGCTTTCGGGAACTCATCGTCGCTCACCCGGATCTGACCCGGACCATGGTCCGGGTTCTGGGTGACATCCTGCAAAACAGCTTCGACATCATCAATTCCCTGGTCTTCAAGGACATCCCCCGGCGAGTGGTCGAATTTCTGCACTTCGAGGCCGTGGCCCACGGCGAAGAGCGACCCGAGGGGCGGCTCGTCCGGTTGTCGGTCAACACCGAGCAATTGGCCCAGATCGTCGGGTCTACGCGCCAGACCGTGTCCGAAACCCTGTCCCGGCTCTACCGCCAAAATCTCGTCAGGCGCCTGCGCCGGGGGGTCTATCTCATTCCCGACCTGCCCGCGCTCAAGGATTTTGCCGCCGAACGCTGATCCCGGATTTTCTCCCCTCAGGGCTCTGTCCCTCACCGCTTTTGCATACGGCCGCCACCTGCCCGCGCGTTTTTTATACCCTCCATCTTTTTCACACCGATTCGCTTCCAATGTCGGCCAGCCGACAGACCCGACCGCCCGTCCGGGGCTATGTGCCCGAGACATCCCAAAGAGGCGGCCGGGCCACGGCCCGGGATCGGTCCGGGACCGAATACCGACAGACTCCCGCATCGGCATTGAGCAGGCACAGCCGCGTCTCCAGAACCTTTGACCCGAAGGAGGGTGCCGACCATGGCCGAGGAACACAAACCCAAACCCGAAGCATTGACCATCTGGCCCGATGCCCAGGCGATGATCGAAAAGGCCCGGCGCGACGGAGTCGAAACCGTCTGGGACCGCATGGCCGAACAGCGTCCGGCCTGCAAATTTTGCAAGGAGGGCCTGACCTGCGCCAAATGCGTCATGGGTCCCTGCCGCATTACCCCGGGCCGCACCAAACGCCAGCGCGGGACCTGCGGCGCGGACGCCGATCTGACCGTGGCCCGCAACTTCGGACGGTTCGTGGCTGCAGGAGCCGCCGCCCACTCGGACCACGGCCGCGACCTGGTGGAGACCCTATTGGCCGTGGGCCGTGGCAAGACCCGCGATTACGCCCTGCGCGACCCGGAAAAACTCCGTCGGGTGGCTGGCGAGGCCGGGCTCGACATTGAGGGCAAGGACGACGCGACCGTGGCCGTGGAACTGGCCCAGGCGTTCATCCAGGACTTCGGGTTTGCAACGGACACCATGTCTTTTCTGTCCCGCGTACCGGAAAAGCGCCGCGCGGTCTGGGAACAACATGGCGTCGTCCCACGGGGGGTGGACCGCGACGTTGTCGAGATGCTCCACCGGACCCACATGGGCGTGGACTGCGACCCGATAAGCATCTGTCTGCACGCGGTCCGGGTGGCCCTGACCGACGGCTGGGGCGGGTCCATGATCGCCACGGAAACTTCGGACATCATCTTCGGGACGCCGACCCCCAGGGAAAGCCTGGTCAACCTCGGCGTTCTCAAGGAGGACCAGGTCAATGTCCTCGTCCACGGCCACAGCCCCATCGTCTCGGAAATGATTCTGGCCGCGGCCAGGGACCCCGGCATGATCGAAAAGGCACGGGCCGTCGGGGCGGCCGGCATAAACGTGGCCGGGTTGTGCTGTACCGGCAACGAAGTGCTCATGCGCCAGGGCGTGCCCATGGCCGGCAACCATCTTATGACCGAGCTGGCCATCATCACCGGCGCCGTGGACCTCATCGTGGTCGACTATCAGTGCATCATGCCGTCGCTGACGGCCGTGGCAGCCTGCTATCAGACACGGTTTGTCTCAACCTCGGACAAGGCCCGTTTCCCGGGCGGAACCCACATGGAGTTCACGCTCGAAAACGCCCGCCAGAAGGCCTTTGAGGTCGTCGCCCTGGGCATCGAGGCGTACGCTTCGCGTAAGCCCGAGCGGGTGGAAATCCCGGGCGAACCCGTCCGGCTCATGACCGGCTTTTCCAACGAGGCCATCCTCGGAGCGCTCGGCGGCACGCCCGGACCGCTCATCGAGGCCATAAAGGCCGGCAAGGTCCGGGGCGCGGTGGGCATCGTCGGTTGCAACAACCCCCGGCTCAAGCATGATCACGTGCACACGGTCCTGTGTCGCGAGCTCATCAAAAAAGACATCCTCGTCCTTGTCACCGGCTGCGCCACCGTGGCCATGGGCAAGGCCGGGCTCATGGTTCCGGAGGCGGCCGGCCGGGCCGGGCCGGGCTTGTCCGAGGTTTGCCGGGCTCTTGGCATCCCGCCGGTCCTGCATGTCGGAAGCTGCGTGGACAACGCCCGGATCATCCACCTCTGCGCCGTCCTGGCCAACGCCCTGGGCGTGGACATCGCCGACCTGCCCGTGGCCGCCAGCGCCCCGGAATGGTACTCGGAAAAGGCGGCCACCATCGGACTTTACGCCGTGGCCTCGGGAATCATGACCCACCTCGGGCTGCCGCCGCACATCACCGGTAGCGCGATGGTCACAGACTTGGCTTTGGAAGGCCTCGAAGGCGTCCTTGGCGCGCACTTTGTGGTCGAACCGGATCCGGTGGCCGCCGCAAACATCATCGATGCGCGTATCTCGGCCAAGCGTCGGGCCCTGGGCCTGACCCCGTAGCGCTTACCCCGGCCCGCCTCGATCAGACGGCGGGCCGGGGCGGACGACGATCAGGGGAAACCGAGACTTCCTTTGGCTGGGAAAAAACGGACGCTGACGCGTTCATGGGTGAAAGCATATGAAAATAGCCGTTGCCGGAAAGGGCGGAGTGGGCAAGACCGCCATCGCCGCCTGGCTTGGGGACTATCTGGCCCGGGAGGGCCGCAATGTCTTTCTTATCGACGCGGATACGGCCCTGTCCCTGGGCCGGGCCTCGGGGCTGTCCCCGGCGCTTTTGCCCAGGCCGCTCATCGAACGGGAGGATCTCGTGGCCGAACGGGTCGGGGCGGGGCTCATGGCCCTTTGCCCCGAGGTCGGCGACCTTCCTGATCGTCTGGCTGTGGATCTGCCGCTCGGCTGCGGGCCATTCGCGTTCCACGCTTCGTCCGGTCCGGATCAGGCCGGGGCGGGCCGGGTCGGCCCCGGGCGCAAACGCCTGCTGGTCATGGGGGGGGCGGCCTCGGCCGGCGGCGGTTGCGCCTGCGCGGCCAACGCGCTCCTCAAGGCCCTTTTGGCGCATCTCGTCCTCGACTGCCACGAATGGGTCATTGTGGATCTCGAGGCCGGGGTGGAGCATCTGGGCCGTGGGACGGTCGCGGGGGTGGACGGCTTGGTGGTCGTCAGCGAACCGTCGCTTCGGGGCCTGGAGACCGCCGCATCCATCGCCCGGATGGCCCGCGAGTTGGGGCTTGCGCGCCAAGCCCTGGTCCTGAACCGAGCCGGCAAGGATGCAAATCTGCCCGCTCTTCCGGAATTGGCCGGCCTGCCTTCCCTGACGGTCAGCCTGCCGTATCTTGACAGTCTCGCCAAACGACAGCTTGAGGATGGCTCGGTTCTCGGGCTGCCCGAGGCCGAGGGGATCATCGCCCAGGCCTGTCGGCGCATTCTCGACGCTCTGCGGTCCTAACGGGCGATCCAGATGAACGCGGCCTGCCTTCCGGTTGTCCGGGACCGGCGGTAGGAGAAGAAATGCCTCGAAGAGGCCGTGCACAGATCCAGCCCGAAGATGTTTTCCGGCTTGAGTCCGGCGCCTGCAAGCTGGTCCCGGGTCAATCGCCACAGGTCCACGGTCCGGGACGCCGGATCGAAATAGTCCGCAAACTTTTTCCCGAACTCCTTTTCGAAGTTGATGAACTCCGAGGCCCCGGGCCCGAGGCTGGGCCCGCGCACGGCCAGGCAGTCGGCCGGGGACAGCCCGTACCGGGCGCAGAAGGCCGCCACCCCGGACGCGGGAAAACCCATCACATTGCCGCGCCAGCCCGCATGCAGGGCGGCCACGTGCCGTCCCGAGGCATGGGCCAGCAGGATGGGCTGGCAATCGGCGGTCTTGATCACCAGGGCCGCGCCCGGCCGTGAGGTGGCCTGTCCGTCGGCCCGGGTGACGCTCGTCTGGCCCAAAGTGTCCAGGTCGGGATCGAAGACCATGTCCGCGCCGTGCACCTGGGCCAGGGAGTGCCAGCACGAAAACCCCAGCGCCTTCTGGAAGGCGCGTCGGGTCCGGGTGACGCGTTCAGGGTCGTCGCCGACACGGTAGGAGATGTTGCCGCCGTAAAAGGGATCGGCCGGTTCGTCGTCCCCTGAGGTGTCGCGGAGCGGGGGCGTGGCCCGCATGCCGAAGGCGCACCGCACCCCGGGAACCCCCGGAAAAGTGAAGGAGATGGCGGCTATGGCCTGATCCATACGAACTCCCGTGGCGTGCACAGGGCGTGCATGGGTTTGTCCCATGACTCCTCCGGCAGCTTCTCGACGATCTGGAAATCGAAGGCCAATCCCACCCGGAGAGTTCCGGTCATTTCCGGACGGGCGAAAAGCCGGTCGTAATATCCGCCGCCGAAACCCAACCGGTAGCCGCGCCTGTCGAAGGCCACCCCGGGAACCAGGGCCGCCTCCGGGACCCGGTCTCCGGATGGCGGGCAGACGTCCGGGTCCGGTTCCAGGATGCCGAATCGGCCGGGACGGACCTGGGACAGGCCCGTGACCCAATGCAGGTCCAGTTCCCCGGATTCGCCGTCCCGGCAGCGGGGCAGCAGGATCTCCGTCCCCCGCCGCAACAGTTCCGGAAAAAGCTCCCGGGTGTCCACCTCGTTTTTGACCGGAAGATAGAGCAGGATGGTCCTGGACGTGGCCAGAAAACCGGCCTTCCGGAGCCGCCCGACCACCGCCGCCGAATCCCCGCGGGCCGTTTCCTGGTCGAGAACATTTCGTTTTTCCAATATGTTGGTACGTAATTCGGATTTTATTACGGCGACGGTGTTCATATCTTGCAAACTTTTTGTCACGGTTTCATACTAGAGGCGACGTGTCGGGCGTCGACGCACGCAAGGCGTGGGGATCGCCGCCGCTTCGGAGAATATGGAGGCGCACATGAAGGCATCGGGTCACCGGTTCATCGCTGTCGGCGACATCCACGGGGACGTGGCCAATCTGGGCCGCATCCCGGAGGTTTCCCGGGCCGACGGGATCATCGTCACCGGCGATCTGACCATACGCGGTGATCGGTCCGAGGGGAAGCGGGTCATCGATGCCGTGCGCGCCGTCAATCCCGTGGTCTACGCCCAGATCGGCAACATGGACCGCCAGGAGATCGACGACTGGCTTTCGGCCGAGGAAATCAACATCCACCGCCGCGTGGAGGAGCTTTCCCCCGGGGTGGGCCTTATGGGCATCGGCTGGTCCACGCCGACCCCCTTCGGGACGCCGAGCGAGATATCCGAGGAGGGGCTGGCACGATGGATCGACGAGACCCACGTCCTGTCCGGGGCCTATTCCCGTTTGGTAGTTGTGGTGCATACCCCGCCCTATGCCACGGCCACGGACCTGCTGCCCTCCGGAGTCCATGTGGGAAGTCCGGCGGTGCGGGCCTTCCTGGAACGGGTGCAGCCCGTCTTGTGCGTCACCGGACACATCCATGAATCCCGGGCCGTGGACAGAATCGGACGGACCACGGTCATCAACCCCGGTCCCCTGTCCGCGGGGGGCTATGTGCGAATAGATGTCGATTCGCGATATCCGGACGGCGTGAACGCGACACTTGAGCTGATTTGATGCGGCGTGGGCCGTGCCGGGTTTCGGAAGCCGTCGTCGCACGCGGACAGGGATGCGATTTTTCCCTGGACGGATCGAATGCGCGCGGCGTTTTTCTCCTTACGGGCGCCACAGGAAACGGATTCATTTCCGGCGGACGGCATGAAGATTTTAAGCGTCATCGACATCCTCTTGTACCGCACGTTTCTCTCCAAGTTTTTTCTGTCCATGGGGCTGGAATATCAATTCGTCGAGCCGGAGCACGCCCTCATCGGCGAAAGGATGTCCGAGTTTTCTCCGGATGCGGTGCTTCTTCAGGACAGCTATCATGATCCGTCCCCCGGGACGGTGATCGGTTGTGTGCGCGGGCTGGCCGCCCGTCAGGGGATTTCCCCGATCCTTCTGGTGTTGCGCACTTCCCCGGACGAACATGTCCCTGTCCACGACGGGGATGAACTGATCGTGGTGAACCGGCAGAACCTGCGGGAGATCGTGGAGGGGCTTCGGGAACGGCATGTCCTGGCCTCCGGGGCCGCCCAGCCCGCCGGTTCGGGGGGCGGACGGTCCGGGAACATCCTGTTCGTCGATTCCGGAAGAACCCTTTTCCACGTCGTCCAGTCCTGCCTCGCGGCCAACGGCTACCGGGTGCGACAGGCCAGGAATGCCGTGGAAGCCCTTGATCTGTGCGCGGATCAGGATTTCGAACTCATTTTGACCAGTGTCCAGCTTCCCGGGATGGACGGTCTGGAACTCTGCCGCCGCATCAAGGAGTCCAACGCCGGCAGGTATCTGCCCGTCATCATCCTTTCCAGCAGCGACGATCCCCTGGACGTGGACACGGCCTTCAACAGCGGCGCCGACGACTATCTCCTCAAATCCTTCACCCCCCGGATGCTTGCCGACAAGATCGCCGACCACCTGGACGCCGTGCACCGCAAGCGGCAGAACAAGATCCTCGTGGTCGACGACAGCACGCTTATTCGGGAAAAACTCCGCCACAGCTTCATCAAAAGCGGCCTGAACGTCCTTGTGGCCGAGGACGGGCGCCGGGCTTTGCAGATCGCCAGGGTCGAGCATCCGGATGTGGTGGTGACCGAGGTGGATATTCCGGAACTGAACGGATACGGCCTGTGCGAGGCCCTGCGCGGGATTCCGGAATTGCGGAACACCTTCGTGGTCATGATGAGCGCTCGTGACCGCACCTGCGACATCAAGCGCGGCGAGCGCCTGGGCGTCAGCCGCTATTTCGTCAAGCCCTTCGATGTGGAGAAGATGCTCCTGGTTGTGGAACAGCTTCTGGCCGAGAGCTATCGCCACTACAAGAAGGAATACGAGCATATCCTGTGGAGCATGAAATCCCTGGTCACGGCCCTGGAGGCCCGCGACGGGTATACCAAGGGCCACACCGCCCGGGTGTCGGCCATGGCCCTGAGCCTGGGCCGGTTCATGGGGCTTGGGGAGGACGCCCTGAGGGACCTGGAGATCGCCGCCAACCTGCACGATATCGGCAAGATCGGGGTGCGCGACGCCGTGCTTCTGAAACCCGGTCCCCTGACCGACGAGGAATACGCCATGATCCAGGAACACGCGGTCATCGGCGCCGAGATCCTGCGGCCCATCGCCTCGCTGCGCAACGTGGTGCCGCTGATCATGTATCATCACGAGCGCTGGGACGGGGAGGGCTATCCCACCTGCCTCAGGGGCGAGGATATTCCCCTGGGGGCCAGGATCATCGCCGTGGCCGACGCCTACGACGCCATGACTTCGGACCGGCCCTACCGAGACGGCATGGACCCGGAGCAGGCCCTGGACATCATTGCCCAGGAAATGGGAAAACAATTCTGCCCGACCTGCGCCAGGGCCTTTCTGGAGTTGAAACAGGGGGGCATGCGGGAAGATGACGACGGAAAAACGGCTGTGAAGGCGGGATGACATGATCCTGTATTCCTGGAACGTCAACGGCTTGCGGGCCGTGGTCCAGAAGGGCTTTTGGGAGTGGCTCGCCGGATGCGGCGCGGACGTGGTGGGGCTTCAGGAAACCAAGATCCAGCCCGGCCACGAGGCCGATTTCGGGCATACCCCGGAGTACCGCACGGTGTGGTCCAGCGCCACGGTGAAAAAAGGCTATTCCGGAGTGGGCTGTTTTTACCGGTCCGAGCCCCTGTCCCTGGCCATGGAACTTCCCGACGTCCGGTTCCAGGGCGAGGGACGCCTTCTGCACCTGGAATATCCGTCCTTTCATTTCCTCAACGTCTATTTCCCCAACGGCGGCATGGGCCCCGAGCGCCTGGACTACAAGCTGCGCTATTACGACGCCTTTTTGCTCCACGCCGAGACCCTGCGCCAGGACAAGCCCGTCGTGGTCTGCGGCGACTTCAACACCGCCCATACCGCCCTGGACCTCAAAAACGCCAAGGCCAACGAGAAGACCAGCGGCTTTCTGCCCGTCGAGCGGGCCTGGCTCGACCGCTTCACCGCCGCCGGATACGTGGACACCTTCCGGATGTTCGTCGCCGAGGGCGGCCACTATACCTGGTGGGACTACCGCTTCAAGGCCAGGGACCGAAACGTGGGCTGGCGCATCGACTATTTCTTCGTGTCCGAGGAATTGCGGCCAAAGGTCAAACGGGCCTGGATCGCCGGCGAGGTCATGGGCTCGGACCACTGTCCGGTGGGGCTGGAGTTGGATATTCAGGCATGAGGGAATCAGGGCTGCCGCCCCGAACCCCGCCCGGGGGAAATCATTTCCCCCGGACCCCCCTCGAATGGTGGCTTTGAATCGCGGGAGGGAAGGATGACCAGACGTCTTGTCGCCCTGGTGGGCGTGACGGGGTTCGTGCTGTGCGCGATTCTGGCCCTGGCCTCGGTGGATGGGGCGGGTGTTTCTCCGGATGAGGCCCTGGACAGGCTTCAGGAGGGCAACGCGCATTTTCTGGCCGAGGCCCCGACCCATCGCAACCGGGATATGGCCAGACGGGCTGTGACCGCGAGGCGGGGCCAGTTCCCCTTCGCCATGATCCTGTCCTGCTCCGACTCCCGGGTGCCGGTGGAGATCCTTTTCGACCAGGGGGTCGGCGACATCTATTCCGTGCGCACGGCCGGCAATGTTTCCGGGATCATGCAGCTCGGCTCTCTGGAATACGGGGCCGAACACCTGGGAGCGCGCCTTCTGGTGGTTCTCGGCCATTCCAGATGCGGGGCCGTGACCTCCGTGGTCAGGGGGGACGAGGCCACGGGAAACATCCCCGCGGCCGTGGCCCCCATCGTTCCCGTGGTCAAGGCCGTCAGGGATGCCCACCCGGGGGCGTCTCACGACGAGCTTGTCGAAAAGGCCGCCGTGCGCAACGTTTTTCAGGTCATCGCGGACATCTATGCCGGCAGTCCGGTCCTGCGGGAAATGGCCCGGTCGGGTCGCATCAAGGTGGTGGGGGCCTACTACCATATCGAAACCGGCAAGGTGGACTGGCTCGGAGAGCACCCCGACCGGGACCGTCTGTTGTCCCGCGATCCGTCGTAGCCCTTGCCGGAGCGGTCGCCCGGGCGTACAAGCCCGGACGGCGCGGCGTCCGGAGGTCGGGGTGACTGAATTCGTTCTGGCTGTTTTCGTGGTCGTCTATGCGGGCATGATCCTGGGAGGGCTGCCCGGCCTGGCCCTGGACCGGGCCGGGGTGGCCCTCCTCGGGGCCATCGCCCTTCTGGCCGGCGGGGCCGTGACCACCGCCGAGGCCTGGCGGGCCATCGACGTGCCCACCATGGCCCTCCTGTTCGGACTCATGGTCATCTCCGCCCAGTTCCGCCTGGGCGGCTTCTACGCCCGCGTCACCAGGATGCTGGCCCAGACCCGGGGTTCTCCGCCCCGGCTTCTTTTTTTGGTCATTCTGGCCGCCGCCGCGCTTTCGGCCCTGCTCGCCAACGACATCGTCTGTCTGGCCATGGCCCCGATCCTGGTGGAGACGTGCCGGGACCGCGACCTCGACCCCGTGCCCTACCTCCTGGGATTGGCCTGCGCCGCGAACATCGGGTCGGCGGCCACGCTCATCGGCAATCCCCAGAACATGCTCATCGGCCAGGTTTCGGGCATCCCCTTCGGATGGTACTTCCTCCAGGCCGCGCCCCCGGTGGCGGCCGGGCTGGGGGCCTGCTGGGCCGTCATTGCCCTTTTGTGGCGCGGGCGGTGGCGCATGGAGGCCCCTCACTTCAAGGTCCAGGGGCCGGATTTCAACCCCTGGCAGTCTTTTAAGGGGTGCGCGGCCCTGGTTTTTCTGGTCGCGGTCTTTCTGGCCGGAACCTGGCCCAGGGAGGTCGCGGCCCTTTTTTGCGCCGGGGTGCTGCTTTCAAGCCGCCGCCTGACCTCGGCCCGGTTTTTCTCCCTGGTGGACTGGCCGCTTCTGCTTCTTTTCATGGGGCTTTTCGTGGTCAACCACACCGTGGCTTCATCGGGGCTTCTGGCCGGCCTGTACGGCCTGCTCGAACACGGCGGGGTGGACCTGAAAAACGGTGTGTGGCTCGGGCTGGTCACCGTGGTCCTGTCCAACATCGTGTCCAATGTCCCGGCGGTCATGCTTCTTCTGCCCGCCGACGCCTCGCCCCGGGCGGCCGTGATCCTGGCCCTGGCCAGCACCCTGGCCGGGAACCTCTTCCTGCTCGGCTCCATCGCCAATCTCATCGTGGCCGACCAGGCCGCCCGCCTGGGCGTGTCCGTGGGGTGGCGGGTCCATTTCCGAGTGGGATTTCCGGTGACCGTCGTCACGCTTATATTGGCTGGAATATGGCTGTGTTGGCTCTGGTGACCGGTGTCATCGGCCTGGGAAATGTCGCATTCGCGTTGACAAATCAGCGCGGATATACCTAGAAAACACCGGTTTTTGGCTTTTCATTCATCATTCCAACGTGTCGCGGGAGGAAAACATGTCCCTGTCACTGGCCACCCATGCCCAGCCTGTCGGGAGGTGTTCCGCCTGGCTGGACTGGCTTCAGATGCTCACCGGAGCCAGTCTGATCCTTTTCATGTGGAGTCATATGATCCTGGTCTCGAGCGTGATTTTCGGCTCCGGGGCCATGAACGTCCTGGCCGAGTTCTTCGAGTCCACGGGCATGGCCCAGGTGGGCGGACCGCTCATCGGTCTGGTCTTTCTGTTCCACTTCGTCTTGGCCGCGCGCAAGGTGCCGTTTCGGGCCGAGCAGCAGACGGTCATGGTCGCCCACGCCCGGCGCATGCGCCACACCGACACCTGGCTGTGGCTGGTGCAGGCCGGTACGGCCATGGTCATCCTGATCATGGGGTCCATCCACATGTGGGTGGTGCTGACCGATCTGCCCATCACCGCCGCGAAAAGCGCGGCCCGGATCCAGGGCGGCTGGTGGCTGGTCTTCTACCTCCTGCTCCTGCCCATGGTCGAACTGCACGTGGGCATCGGCTACTACCGCATCGGGGTCAAATGGGGACTCATCCGCCGCGACAACCGCAAGAACGCCAAGAAGTTCGAGAACATCCTCACCGCGTTTTTTGTCGTGATCGGGCTTATCACCCTGATCCGCTTCCTCACCCTCACTGTGTAACAAGGACCGAACCATGCAGACGATATATTCCGATTTGTTGTGCATCGGCGCGGGCCTGGCCGGGGAGCGCGTGGGCATCGAGGCGGCCGCGGCCGGTTTCGACACCGTGTGCCTGAGCCTCGTGCCCGCCCGGCGTTCCCATTCCTCGGCCGCCCAGGGCGGCATGCAGGCGGCGCTGGGCAACTGCGCCATGGGCGAGGGCGACTGTCCCGACGTCCATTTCGCGGACACCGTCAAGGGGTCCGACTGGGGATGCGACCAGGAGGTGGCCCGCCTTTTCGTGGATACCGCGCCCATCGTCATGCGCGAACTGGCCGCCTGGGGCGTGCCCTGGAACCGCGTGGTGCCCGGCGAGTCCAAATACTTCAAGGGCGGCAAGGAGTTCACCAAGGTCGAGAAGAAGGAAAAAGAGGGCCTGATCACCGCCCGGGCCTTCGGCGGCACGGCCAAGTGGCGTACCTGCTACACCTCCGACGGCACCGGCCACACCGTGCTCTACACCATGGACAACCGGGCCGCCCAACTCGGCATGGTGGTCCACGACCGGGTGGAGGCGATATCGCTCATCCACGACGGCGCGCGGTGCATGGGCGCGGTGGTGCGCTGCCTCAAGACCGGCGAACTGCGGGTGTATCTGGCCAAGGCCACGCTTGTCGCCTCGGGCGGGTTCGGCCGCATCTACCGCGAATCCACCAACGCCGTGATCAACGACGGCGGCGGCCAGATCATCGCCCTCGACACCGGCGTGGTCCCCCTGGGCAACATGGAGGCCGTCCAGTTCCATCCCACGGGTATCGTGCCCACGGACATCCTGGTCACCGAGGGCTGCCGGGGCGACGGCGGGACCCTGCTCGACGTCAACGAGCACCGCTTCATGCCCGAATACGAGCCGGAAAAGGCCGAACTGGCCTCCCGCGACGTGGTCTCGCGCTGGATGACCGTGCACATGCAGAAGGGCTTCGGGGTCAAAAGCCCCTACGGCGACCACCTGTGGCTGGACATCCGCCACCTGGGCATCGACCACATCCGGACCAAGCTGCGCGAGGTGGACGAGATCTGCAAGAGCTTCCTGGGCATCGATCCGGCCTATCAACTCATCCCCGTGCGCCCCACCCAGCACTACAGCATGGGCGGCGTGCGCACCGACAAGGACGGCGCGGCCTACGGCCTGGCCGGCCTTTTCTCGGCCGGCGAATCCGCCTGCTGGGACATGCACGGCTTCAACCGCCTGGGCGGCAACTCCCTGGCCGAGACCGTGGTGGCCGGAAGCATCGTGGGCAGGAAGGTCGTGGAATACCTCAGGGGCTGCGAGGCGGTCTTCAACTTCAGGGTCGTGGACGACGCCGTGGCCAAGCAGGCCGCCCGGATCAAGGCCCTGCGCGAGCGGGCCAATGGTTCCGAGAACGTCTACGCCGTGCGCGAGGCCATGTTCGATGCCATTATGAAGGGCGCGGGTATTTTCCGCAACGAGAAGGACCTCACCGAGTGCGTGGGGACCCTGCAGGCCATCCATGAGCGGGCCGGACGGGTGGGACTCAAATCAAACGGCCTGGGGGCCAATCCCGAACTGGCCCTGGCGCTCAAGATCCGGGGCATGGTCAGGCTGGCCCTGTGCGTGGCCTACGGGGCTTTGAAGCGGACCGAGAGCCGGGGCAGCCACACCCGCGAGGACTTCCCCGAGCGCAACGACCGCGACTGGCTGAGCCGCACCCTGGCCACCTGGCCCGAAGGCGCCTCCCTGCCGGATCTGTCCTACGAACCGGCCTCCAAGGTCTTCGAGATTCCGCCCGGCGACCGCGGCTACGGCGGCGGCAAAATCATCAGCGCCTAAAGGATGGATGCCATGTCCAGAATACTGACGTTCAACATCTTCCGCTACAATCCCCAGGATCCCGGCACGCCGCCGCGCATGGACAGGTTCATGCTCGACGAGACCGACCGGATGACCCTTTTTATCGCCCTAAACCGCATCCGCGAGGAGCAGGACCCCTCGCTCATGTTCGACTTCTGCTGCCGCGCCGGCATCTGCGGGGCCTGCGGCATGGTCATCAACGGCCGCCCGGGCCTGGCCTGCCATACCAAGACCAAGGACCTGCCCGAGGAGATCACGCTCATGCCGCTTCCGGCCTTCAAGCTCGTGGGCGACCTGTCCGTGGACACCGGCACCTGGTTTCGGGAGATGTACCGGAAGGTCGAGTCCTGGGTGCATACCTCCAAGGAATTCGATCCCACGGCCCTGGAAGAACGCATGGACAACGCCCTGGCCGAGGAGATCTACGAACTGGAGCGGTGCATCGAATGCGGCTGCTGCGTGGCCGCCTGCGGCACCGCGCTCATGCGGCCGGACTTTCTCGGGGCCGTGGGCCTAAACCGCATCGCCCGGTTCATCCTCGATCCCCGCGACGAACGCACCGATGCGCAGTACTTCGAGATCGTGGGCAACGACCAGGGCATCTTCGGCTGTATGGGGCTTCTGGGGTGCGAGGACGTCTGTCCCAAGGGGCTGCCTTTGCAGGACCAACTCGGCCTGCTGCGCCGCAAGATGGCCTTTACGGCGCTCAAGGGCATTGTCGGCAGGCACAAGCATACGCATAAGTAGTCGAAAAAAAGGCGGCTTTGCCGCCTTTTCCCATTGAAATTCCAAGGAGGCCTCATGCGAACGATAGCGGCGGCGGATGTCATCGAGGCCGTGGCCAAAATGGCCATGGAGTCGAATGTGGAGCTTCCGGCAGACGTGTGGGCCAAGTTCCGCGAGTGTGCGGCCAGGGAGGAATTGCCTTCGGCCAAGGAGATTTTCCGGCAACTGCTGGAGAACGCCGATCTGGCCAAGGAGACGCGGCTGCCTTTGTGCCAGGATACGGGGCTGGCCGTGCTCTTCGTGGAGATGGGCGAGGACTGCCGGGTCGAGGGCGGCCTTCGGGCGGCCATCGACGAGGGCGTGCGCAAGGGCTACAAGGACGGCTACCTGCGCAAGTCCGCGTGCGACCCCTTCACGAGGAAAAATACCGGCGACAACACCCCGGCCATCATCCACATCGATCTGGTGCCCGGGGACAGGCTCAAGATCGCCTTTATGGCCAAGGGCGGCGGCAGCGAGAACATGTCCCGGGTGACCTTTTTAAGCCCCGCCCAGGGGTGGCCGGGCATCAAGGATTTCGTGGTCCGCCGGGTGGCCGAGGCCGGGCCGAACCCGTGTCCGCCCACGGTGATCGGCGTCGGCATCGGCGGCAACGCCGAACTCTCGGCGATCATCGCCAAGAAGGCGCTTTTGCGCGATCTGGACGACGTGCATCCGGATCCGGACATCGCGGCCAAGGAGAAGGAGCTTCTCGAGGCCATCAACGAACTGGGCATCGGCCCCATGGGCCTTGGCGGCAAGACCACCTCGCTCGGGGTCAAGATCGCCGTGGCCCCGTGCCATCTGGCCAGCCTGCCCCTGGCGGTCAACGTGCAGTGCCATTCCTCGCGGCACAGGGAGGTGATCCTCTGATGTCCACGACATACAGGTTGACCACGCCGCTTACCGACGAGGATGTGGCGAAACTGGCCATCGGGGACGTGGTGCTTTTGACCGGCACCATCTACACCGCCCGCGACGCGGCCCACAAACGGCTCGTGGAGAGCCTGGACAAGGGCGAAAAGCTGCCCTTCGACCTGAAAGGGGCTCTCATCTACTATGTCGGCCCGTCTCCGGCGCCTCCTGGGCGGCCCATCGGCGCGGCCGGTCCGACCACCAGCTACCGCATGGACAGCTACGCCCCGAGGCTGCATTCCCTGGGGCTCAAGGCCACCATCGGCAAGGGCAAGCGCAGCGACGAGGTCAAGACGGCCTTGAAGCAGTATACGGCGGTCTATTTCGGGGCCACGGGCGGGGCCGGGGCGCTTTTGTCCCAATGCATCAAGGCGGCCAGGGTCATCGCCTACGAGGACCTGGGTCCCGAGGCCATCCGGGAGCTTTCCGTGGTGGATTTCCCGCTTCTGGTCATCAACGACGCCAGGGGCGGCGAGCTGTACGTCAAGCCCAAGCTGGATTAGCCGGACGCTTTGTCCCGCCGGGTTTGCGAGAAATCGGCGAGTGGAAATGCGGGCCCGGACGGTTTTCCGTCCGGGCTCGCAGCGTTTTCGGCCGAGGATGCGGGAGGGTGATCGAGTCGCCTCTGTCGTCGCGCCGACGGGGCCGGCAGAAGAGCGACTGATTTCTCGTTACGTTTCTCGTTATAGATATTTGAGCACGATATTTCAAGTTATAGATATGAAACAGTCCTAGAAACATTTCATCCCTTGATATAGTTCATTTTTTCCAGAAGATCGGGAAAAAAATCGAGCGCATTCCCGCAGGAGAGAGTGGCGTGGGATGTGTTTCTAGAATCATCGGGTCGGATGGGGAGACGGTGCCGGGGGCAACACTCCCGTCGGCCCTGGTACGCCTGGCCACAGAAGGGGCCTGGTTGCCCTGCCCAGGGGGCCGCCTGCTTCCGGGGCGCGGGGCCGCCCGTGTGCGGCGCATGGACGTGCCGGCAAGGTCCCTCGATGTGACGGCGCGGGGCCGCAGGCTGCGGACAGTCCTCGCGCGGTCCGGTTTCGAAGGCGGTCAGCAGGGCCAGGAATTGGTCAGCTTGTTCAGGTAGTCCCGTTCCTCGCAGGTGAGCACGTTTTTCCCGTAAGGCAGGCGCAGGCCGGATTGCCGGCGGTGATGCTCCAGGGCGGCCCGTATCTTGCGGATCAGTTTGGCCGGCGGGGCGGTTTTGTTGAAAAAACCGAACACGTGGTTTTCGTTGAGGGCGTACATGACCGTTTCCGGGGTGGGGTCGGCCGCCAGGACGATGTTCACGATGCCCGGGCACAGGCGCTGCACCTTGTGCAGGAAGGATTTTCCTCCCCGGGTGGGCAGAAACAGATCCGAGACCACCACGGCGAAAGGCCCGTTCTGACGCAGACGGGAAAGGGCCTCCTCGGCGGTTGCGGAGGTTTCCACGCAAAAATGCCGGGAAAGAAGCTGGTCGTGGTAGGCCAGCGACAACGGATCGCTGTCCACGATAAGGACCTTTTGGTTCATAGGCGTTTACGGGAATTCCGGCGCGCTCCAGCGGCCACGGGGAAATTCGCGACGGGGGTCGCGCCAAAATTCTGGCTTTTTGCAATGTTTATGCAAGAAACGATCCACAGGTGGGGTGCGCGGAAAGGTCGGCCTATTTCTGGCAGCGCCCTTCCTTTTTGAAGCTGTGGTAGAAATCGCAGTCGCCCAGCTCGCAGGCCGCCCGGTAGTCGCGGCAGGCCGAGGCGTCGTCGCCGAGCTGTTCGAAGACCACCCCGCGGTTGCACAGATAGGCCGGATCCTTGGGTTTGAGGGAGATGGCCTTCGCGTAGTCCTCCAGGGCCTTTTTCGGGTCTCCCAGACTGTTGTGGGTGTTGCCCCGATTGTTGAAGAAATCCGGGTCCCCGGGGTCCAGGGTTATCGCCGAGTCCAGGAGTGCCAGGGCCTTGCGGTGGTCGTTCGCATCGGCCGCCGCCAGAGCCTGCCGGAACAGGGCCAGGGCGCGCTGCCTGTCCTCCGGGAGCGGGGCGGCCGAACTGTCCGGGGCGGGGTGCGGTCCAGGTTGGGAAGGGAATGCCGGGGAGGCGGGGCTTTTTTCGACCGTGGCCGGGGAGGGAACCGGAGGCGGCGGAACCGGAGCCCCCGGGGTCTTGGAGGCCGCTGTCTGCACGGTGTCGCCGGGCAGGGTTTTCATGCCCCCGGCGGGGACAATGACCGCCTCGTCCAACCGGCGCTCGGCGGCCCGGCCATGGGCCGTTTTGGCCCCCGAAGGCCGCCTCGGTGTGGGCGATTCTTCGTCATCCGTCTGCGGGGGGCGTCCGAAGGGCGTGCCTGTCTGCTCCTGTTGCCCCTGGGCGCGGATTGTTTCGCCGGCCCGGTCGAGCCGTTTCAGGGAGCGCTCGCGGATCTCGTTTTTGGTCAAGGCCGCCGCGGTGGCGGGGATGGTCAGCGACAAGAGCGCTATCAGGAGGAGAATGTGGGGATGCCGCATGATCGTGAATCGGTTCCTCCGGGAACGGGTTGCGGTTGCGACGCAAGGCCGGCGGGTCGGCGCGGCGGCTTGGCCGTCATTATGGCCGGGCGGGGTTCCGGTCGGTTCGACCAGGGCCGGCGGAGTTCCGGCCGCTGCCGGACCGGGATGCGACCGGGACTTTGGGAGACGGAACATGCCGCGGCCTTCCCCAGGGTTTCCGACGGGTCGGCCGGGATTCACCGTTTCGGTATGGTGATGACCTGGCCGTCGCGAATGCTGTCCGCGGACAGCCCCTCGTTGGCCCTGAGGATATCCTCCACCGTGATGTTGTGCGCCTTGGCGATCTTGGTCAGGGTGTCGCCCCGGGCGATCGTGTAGGACGTCGTCCCGGTTTTTTCGCGGGATTGCTGGGCCTTGACCCCGGGGCCGGCCTGCGGGGCGGGTTTGGCCGCGGATGCGGGCGCATCCTTGGGGGCGGCCTTGGACGGGGCCTTTTCCCCCTCAATGGTCACCGTGATGTCCGGCTGGGGGACGGCGGGGGAGGCCGCCGGGCGCGGCGCCGCGCCTTCGGTCTTGTGTTGCGGCGGAGCGAGCTTGGCCACACGCGGCGGCTTTTTGTCCGTGACCACTTCCTGGCGGAATGCTTCGTATTCGTCGAGTTCGAGAATGCCGTTCTGGTTCGCATCGTAGGCCGCGAAGTTCTCCACGAGGATGTCGGGATAGACGAAGGCCAGTTCCTCGAAAATGATCCCGTTGTCCTTGTCGTGGTCCACCTGGGTGAAGGACTGTTTGTCTTCCTTCGAACACGAAAGAATCGTGAGGCAGAGGCACAGGGCGTACAGGAGGGATTTCTTTTTCATGGAAGGGATGTCCTTTCCTGGTTTCCGGCGCGAACCGGCGGCCCTCGGCGGAAAGCGGCCAGACGGCGGCGGGCCGGGCGACGCGCGACCGGTGGTCTCCTTATAGACCAAGACGCCGGGGAACTCCAGAAACGCGGCCGGGGGAATTTCGATCCTCAGGAAAGGCTGTCGGTTTTGTCCCGGCGGACCCGTTGAAAGCCTCGGGCAAAGCTGGTAGAAGGCGTGCCTTCATTTGGAAGTGGAAGCGTATCGTCACCGGTGTGGCGCCCGGACTTCAAATCCGGTGTGCGGCCGAGAGGTCGCGGGTAGGTTCGACTCCTATACGCTTCCGCCATCATTGATGTTTTTCGGCGTCATCGCCATCATTTCGCTTCCTTTTCCCTTTCTGCAAGACTTCCTGCCCCCCACCAGGCCCACGTTTTCACTGTGGGCAGCATCGTGTTGCGCGGCCGCGACCAATCGAGAGGGACGCTCCGTCCGTCTCCTTCTTTTCCCCTGTGGTGGCCGTGGATGTCCGGATTTCTCAGTCGGTGCGGCGCAAGCCGAGATGGACCATTTTGTGCCGGAAGGTGCGCGGGCTGATCCGCAACAGTTCCGCGGCCCGGGACTTGCTCCCTTCGGCCACGGCCAGGGCCCGCTGGATGGCCCGCTTTTCCGCCTCGTGAACCGCCGCCTCCAGGCTCAGACACTCCGGTTCCCCTTCCTGCGCGTCGCTTCCCGGGGCGCACCGCATCTCCAGGGGCAGGTCCGCGGCCATGATGTCGACTCCGTCCGGATGCAGGAGCACCACCCGTTCCATCAGGTTTTTCAGCTCTCTGACGTTTCCGGGCCACAGGTGTTCCTCCAGCGTGCGGCGGGCGCAGGGGCGGAGGTTCAGGCCGTGCTTGTGGTATCTGTGCCGGAAGTGTTCCAGAAAGAGTTCGGCCAGGGGCAGGATGTCCTCGCGGCGGTCCCGCAGCGGGGGCACGGCGATGGGCACGACGTTGAGCCGGTAGTAGAGGTCGGCACGGAACAGCCCGGACTGGACCATTTCGGGCAGGCTGCGGTTCGTGGCCGACACGATGCGGGCCGCAAACGGGATGTCCTTCTCGCCGCCCAGCCGTTTGAAGGTGCGCTGTTCAAGGACGCGGAGGAAATCCACCTGGTTGGTCTGGGGGATTTCGCCCACCTCGTCCAGAAACAGCGTGCCGTCCTCGGCCGTCTCGAAGCTCCCCTTCTGGCGGCGGTTGGCCCCGGTAAAGGCCCCGGCCTCATGCCCGAAGAACTTGTCCGCGAAGAGTTCGCCCCGAAGCACGCCGCAGTTGACCGGGACAAAGGGTTTTTCCCGGCGGTTGCTTAAGTTGTGGATGAGCCGGGAGAACAATTCCTTGCCGGTTCCGGATTCGCCGTAGACCAGGATGGGCGCGTCCGACCCGGCCACCTGGGCGGCGACCCGGTACAGGGCGCGCATGGCCGGAGAGCGGAAGAGAAACGCCGGACCTCCCGGAGCAAGCGTCAGGGCGTCGTCATCCGAATCCGGCAAAAAATTGCCGGCAAGGGGGGCGGCTCGGGTCATGGCGCGCTCTCCATACCATAGTCGGGCCGGGATGTCCCATTGAGGATGGTCGGACACGACCGTGTCGGCGGCAGAGTGTCGCCGAACTGGGCCATATGGTGTATCCCGCCATTCGGAGGACGATCCTTTCAGGGGCATCATACCGGCAAAAAATTGCCGGAATGCGGCGTGATCTTGCCGATACGCCAAGCCTTGCAGACCGTCAAGTCCGTGTTTGTGCGCTTTTTCACTTGGTACATTTCTTGATTATTCAAGGGGTGCTGCGCGGCGGGCTGACCGGAAAAGGCCGATCCCCCGGGCGGAAACGGGCTGATGCGTCCTCAGGGCCACGGGCGTGGCGGACGGACCAACGAACATTTCATGTGAAAAGGGAGAGCGCAAGGACATGAGAGCGAAACCGATGCGGGCGATGATTCTGGTCGCGGCGGCCTGCCTCCTCGTCGCGGGCCTGTTCTGGGCCGGCGCCGATACCGGAATGGCCGCCGAAGGTGCCGCCGCCGTGGATCCCATGGCCGGAACGGGCAGCGACATGGCGTGGTGGATGTGGCCCATTATTCTTCTGGGATTCTGCTTCATTCTGGGGATCATCGCCGTTCTGGCCGGCGTGGGCGGCGGCGTTTTGTTCGTCCCCCTGGTCAGCGGGTTTTTCCCCTTCCACCTGGACTTCGTGCGCGGCGCTGG
>JBMONM010000255.1:0-3667 GCA_049324675.1 Thermodesulfobacteriota bacterium | reverse complement strand
GGCAGCCCCGGCTGTATTATATAAGGCTCCCCTGGTCGGGGGGACGGACGCGGCGAAAGGTCAGGCGGTGGATGGAGGATGGTCCGAGGCTGGCCAGGGCCGCGAGGTGGTCGGCGGTGCCGTAGCCCTTGTGGCGCGCCAGACCGTAACCGGGAAAGCGACGATCGAGCTTGGTCATGATGAGGTCGCGGGTGGTCTTGGCCAGGATGGATGCGGCGGAGATGGCCGGAACGGTGAGATCGCCGCCGACGATGGCCTGCTGGCGCGGCGGGGACGGAAGATGAGCCAGGAGGTAGCCGGGAATGGTCTGGTTGCCGTCGAGAAGCGCCAGAGCCGGAACGATGCGCAGACGGCACAGGGCCTTGGCCATGGCCGCAAGCGAGGCAATCAGGATGTTGACGCGGTCGATCTCGGCCGGCCAAACCGCGCCGACGGCCCAGGCCAGGGATTGCATCTTGATGGCCGGAGCAAGGATGTCGCGGCGGCCGGACGACAGCTTCTTGGAGTCGGTCAGCCCGGGCAAATCATAGCTGTCGGGCAGAATGACGGCCGCGGCCACCACGGGCCCGGCCAAGCATCCGCGTCCGGCCTCGTCGAGTCCGGCCTGCGGAAAAACCTCGGGGATGGGGCCGGGGTGCGCGCGCGACGTCCGGGATGACGATGGCGCGCGCACTTTTCCGTCCTGTGACCAGGTTACCAGTCGGTCTTGGTCTTGATACGGGCGGCCTTGCCCTTGAGGCGGCGCAGGTAGTAGATGCGGCCGCGGCGAACCTTGCCCTGGGAAACCACCTCGATGCGTTCGAGAAACGGCGAATGCATGGGGAAGACGCGTTCCACGCCCACGCCGTCGGAAACCTTGCGCACGGTGAAGGTGGCGTTGGTGGTTCCCTTGCGAACGCGCAGGACCGCGCCCTGAAAGACCTGGATGCGTTCCTTCTCGCCCTCGATGATCCGCAAAAACACCTTCACGGTGTCGCCGGCGCGGAAGGCGGGCATGTCCAGACGCATCTGTTCCGTTTCGATTTTCCGAATCAGGTTCATGTCTTGTCTCCTTGGGCGGTCCGGGTCAGGCCCGTCCGACCGTATCTCTCTCCCGTCGGCGGTTTACGCCCGGGTTCAGTAGGCATCGCAAAGCAGCCGATCCACCAGGATGGCCGCAGCGGAGCGTACCGACAGGTGGTTGTACGCTTCAAAGGGCCGAATCGGGGGCAGAAATCCGTCGGCCCGGCTGGTTATTTCCGGGGACAGCCCCGATCCGGTGCCCAGCACGAGCACCACCGGCCGCTCCCCGAGCAGGTCACGCAACCCGGCAAACCCGATGAACGATCCCGCCCCTTCCGGCCTGGCCGAGGTGACCGCCACAAAAGGGCGCATGCCGCGTTGCCGGGCGAGTTCCTCGATGACATCGTCCAGCCCCCGGCGCACCCGCACCAGATCCAGGGCCTCGGCCCGATCCGGGTTGGCGGCAAGCCCCGGTCCCCGCGTCCAGTGGGCGACAAGCCTTTCGGCCAGGGCCCGCTGGTCGTCAAGGGGCGTTACCACGAAATACTTCCCCAGACCATAGCTGCGGGAAACGCGCGCTATATCGTGTACGTCGAGGTTTGTCAAAGAAACCGTTCCGGTTTTCCCGTTCCGGTCGAGAACCGGGCCGTGCACCAGGGCGATATACAGGTTGCGGCCGAGACCCGGTCCTTTTTTTTCGCGCAGAAAGTCCACGTCTCGAGGCGTCAGTCCGGCCTCGGGCAAAAGTTCCGGCCGCCTGGCCAACGTCGTTTCCAGGCTCCTTTCCCGCCGCCAGGCCGCGATCCGGGCATGATTCCCGGAGAGAAGAATCTCCGGAACCGCGCGCCCCTCGAAGACCTCCGGCCGGGTATAGTGCGGATATTCCAGAAGGCCCGAGGAAAAGCTCTCCTCCTCGGCCGACTCGTTCTTGCCCATAAATCCCGGCACCAGCCGGGCCACGGCCTCGATCAGGCACAGGGCCGCAGCCTCGCCGCCGTTTAACACGAAATCGCCCACCGAGACCGGCATCAGGGGAAAAAGCTCTCCGAGCCTGGCATCGATGCCCTCGTAGCGGCCGCAGATCACGGTCACGTCGGAGTGCCCCGCGAACCGGGCGGCCATCCCCTGGGACAACGGCTCACCGCCCGGGGTCAAAAGAATCATGGGGCCCGGCCTCTCGATCCGCGAAAGCGCTTCCTGGAGCGGCCCGAGCATCATGACCATTCCCGGCCCGCCGCCATAGGGCCTATCGTCCACCGTGTGGTGCCGGTCCGTGGCGTAGTCCCTGGGGTTGACGAAGGAAAACGCCACCAGCCCCGCCTCCACGGCCTTGCCCATGAGCCCGCAGGAAAGGGCCTCTCGGAAAAACTCCGGAAACAAGGTCACAATGTGAAATTTCACGACTCCCTCCATATCCCCGGCAAGAGCCTCCATCTTCCGCTCCTGGCCCGGGGCCGTCCTGAACCCGTCTTTCCCCCGGCTGCGTGGCAGCCGACGGCACGGCCGAGGGAACGAGGGGGTCCGGGGGGAATCATTCCCCCCGGGCGGGGTCCGGGGCCGCCGCCCCGGGGATGTAGACCTCCACCAGCCCCGGAGGCGGGGTGACGGTGATGGCGGCGTTTTCCAGGTCGATGGCGGCGACGGTCTGAGGGTTGGCGGGCATAAGTATCTCGCGCCCGGACTCATGGACGATGCGCCAGATCTCCTGGCCGGGCGTATCCAGGATGTCCTCCAAGACGCCGAGAACCTGATGCGGGGTGTCCGGGGCCAGGACGCGGCACCCGATGAGCTGGTGCTGGTAGAACTCTCCGGGGGGGAGGACCGGCAGGTCGCTTTCGGGAATACGGAGCAGAAATCCGCGCACGGATTCGGCGGCATCGCGGTCGCCAATACCGGAAAGCATGAGCAGCAGGGCGCCGGAGTGACTGCGTCTCGCCGTGACGGTGTGTGTGACGGGATTCCCGGGACGACCCGCGGGAGGTGTCAGGCGCAGGGTGCGGCCACGCTGAAAAATGGAAGGGGAGTCGGCAAAGGACCTGACGACGAGCTCCCCCTTGACACCGTGGGGTCGAAGAATTTCGCCCACGATCACATCATGGTCCGGGCTTTTTTTCATGCGGACGGCACTGACCGGGTCCGCCCCGGGTGGTCACGGGTTACTCGATGATTTCCAAAACGGAACGTTTCCGGGCCTTGGTGGAGGCCGCGCCAAGTATGGTGCGCATGGCCCTGGCCGTACGCCCTTGTTTGCCGATGACCTTGCCCAGATCTTCCTTGGCCACCTTGAGTTCGATGACCGAGGTCTGCTCGCCCTCGACCTCGACGACCTGCACCTGATCGGGATTATCGACCAGGGACTTGGCCACGTATTCGATCAATTCTTTCAACATACGGTCCTCCTGCGTGACAAACCTCATGGCGAGACACGGGACCTTAGACGCGGTTGTCCGGCAATCGCCGAGCGCGCGCGATCCGTCTCCCCGTCCCTGTCTCGCGGTGCGGTCAGGCTCCTTCCCGATGCGACAACAGTGTCGCGCGAAAAGTTACTGGCCGGCTTTCTTGAGCAGGGCTTTGACCGTATCCGAAGGCTGTGCGCCCCGGTCGGTCCATTGTTTCACTTTGTCCATATCCACCTTGATCTCGGCCGGGTCAACCATGGGATTGT
>JBMONM010000254.1:0-31016 GCA_049324675.1 Thermodesulfobacteriota bacterium | reverse complement strand
CACCCGGTGCACCGGGTGGTGTCGACGTAGGCCACCGTGCCCGGCGTGGTGATCTCCTTTTTGGACAGAACAGTGACCGCCCTTGCCGCGGCGGCCTGGGCCTGGGCGATGGATTCCTCCACAGGCTTGGGATAGTGGGCCAATCCGGCCATGAACACGCCGTCGGTGGCGAAATCCACGGGCCTAAGCTTCTGATGGGCCTCGAAGAGCCAGCCGTCGGAGTCCAGGGGAATCTTGAACATCTTGGCCAGGGCCTCGTTGTCGTTGGCCTCGATGGCCGTGGCCAGGCTCACCGCGTCGGCCGAAAACACCACGTCCATGTCCAGGACGTGATCCCTGACCGTGACCTCGATGACGCTCCCTTTGGGGGTGACCCTGGGCTTGTTCTCCAGGCCGTAGCGGATGAAGATCACGCCGAGTTGCCTAGCCCTGGTGTAAAGCTCCTCGCGGTCGCCGTAGGTACGCATGTCGCGGTAGAGGATGGCCACCCGGCAATCGGGGTCCTTTTCCTTGAGGCGGATGGCCGATTTCACCGAGTGCGTGCAGCATACCCGGGAACAATACGGCCTGTGCGGCTCGCGGGACCCCACGCACTGGATGAACACCACGCACTGGGGGGTCACGCCCGAGGCCAGGACCCGGTCGAACTCCAGGTGGGTCATGATCCCGGGGTGCTTGCCATAGGCGTACTCGGTCGGCTTGCTTTCCCGGGCCCCGGTGGCGATGACCGCCGCACCGTGCTCGATCACCTCCTGGCCTGCGGCGGTGATCAGGGTGGTCTTGAAGTTACCGACAAAACCTTCCACATCCTTGATCTCGGCCGGGGCGTGCACCGTGATCCGGGGGTCGGCCGCGATCCTGGCCCTGAGGTCCGCAAGAAACGCGCCGATATCCCCGCCCTTGGCCGTATGGGTCAGGAAGCGGGCGTTGCCGCCGAGTTCGGTCTGGCGCTCCACGATGTGCACGGGAAAGCCCTGGCGTGAGAGTTCCAGGGCCGCGGTCATGCCCGCCACGCCGCCCCCGATGACCAGGGCCACGGAGGTGATGGAGAGGGTGGGCTCGGCCAGGGGCGCAAGCAGCGTGGCCTTGGCCACGGCCATGCGCACCAGATCCTTGGACTTCTCGGTGGCCTTGTCCGGCTCGTGCCCATGCACCCAGGAGGCTTGGTTGCGGATGTTGGCCATCTCGAACAGGTATTTGTTAAGCCCCGCCGCCTCCATGGTCTCTTGGAACAGGGGTTCGTGGGTGCGCGGAGTGCAGGCCGCCACCACGATACGGTTGAGGCCCTTTTCCCGGATGACCTCGGCCATCTTGTCCTGCACGTCCTGGGAGCAGGTGAACATGTTGTTCGCGGTGAAGACCACGCCGGGCAGGGTGGCGGCGTATTCGGTCACCGCCTTCACATCCACCACCCCGGCGATGTTCGATCCGCAGGAGCAGATGAACACCCCGACCCGGGGCGGCTCGCCGGTCACGTCCACGGTCGCGACGGCCTCGGGCTGGCGGGTCATGGTGCCCCGGGCCGCAGCCAGGTCTCCGGCCGCGCCGCAGGCCGCGGCGCTGGCCGCCACCACGGACTGGGGGATGTCCTTGGGGCCGTCGAAGGCCCCGCACACGTATATGCCCTTGCGGCTGGCGGCCACGGGCGCGAAGTCCGAGCAGGAGACGAAGCGGTGTTTGTCCAGTTCGATTCCCGCGCCCCGGGCCAGGACCTGGGCGTCCTTGGGGGCCTCCAAGCCCACGGACAGGATCACCATATCGAAAAGCTCGACGATTTCGCGGCCGGACTCGTCGACATAGCGCATGGACACGCCCTTGCCCTCCGGTCCCGGCACGAAGGTGTGGGGTCTGGATCGCAGAAAACGCACACCTTTGACCTTGGCGTCCTCGTAGGCCCGCTCAAAGTTCTTGCCATGGGTGCGCATGTCCATGAAGAAGATCGTCTGTTCCAGCTTGCCTGAGGCGTGCTCGGCGGACATGACCGCCTGCTTGATGGCGTACATGCAGCAGACGCTGGAACAATAGCCGTTGTCGCAGGTGTTTATGGAGCGCGACCCCACGCACTGCAGCCAGGCGATCTTCTTTGGCTCCGCATGGTCCGACGGCCGGGCCAGATGGCCCTGGTACGGTCCCGAGGACGAGAGGATGCGCTCGTACTCCAGGCTGGTGACCACGTCCGGGATGCCGGCGTAGTCGTAGGACGGCAGCACGGAGGGGTCGAAGGCCGCAAATCCCGGGGCCAGGATGATCGAGCCGACCTTGACGTCGACCAGCTCCTCCTTGTCCGCGAAGTTGATGGCCCCGGCCGGGCAGAACTTCTCGCAGGCCCGACACTTGCCCTTCTGGATGTACAGGCAGTGGTCCCCGTCGATGGCGTATTTCAGCGGGACGGTCTGGCCGTAGATGATGTAGGCGGCCTTGCGGGTGTTGATTCCGGCGTTGAAGGCGTTCGGTACCTTCTTGGGACACTTCTCCGCGCACAGGCCGCAGGCGATGCACTTGGTGGTGTCCACGTAGCGCGGCTTTCTGCGCAGGCGTACGGTAAAGTTCCCCACCTCGCCCTGTACGTCCACCAGTTCGGTCAGGGTCATGAGTTCGATGTTGAGATGCCGGCCGCATTCGACCAGCTTGGGCGAGAGGATGCACATGGCGCAGTCGTTGGTGGGGAACGTCTTGTCCAACTGGGCCATGGTCCCGCCGATGCCCGGGCTTTTCTCCACGAGGTAGACGAAGAAGCCGGAGTTGGCGAGATCGAGCGCCGACTGGATGCCGGCGATGCCTCCACCGACGACCATCACTGCTCCGACGACGTCTGTGGTTTGATTCAACACGGTGTTTTCGCTGATCATCAGGCTAGATTCCTCCCCGCGGATAGGTCCGTGCCAGAAAAGACAGGATATGTACTCGCACAGGCCATAAATTCTTATTCCTGATTATACCGATCGACACATAAAATTGTCCATCATGCGCGCCGGCCCCGGGGGCACGCCCCGGGGCCGGTTGTCTCCGTCTCGCGTTAGGAGAAGAGAATCATCGGCTTGATGACTCCGTCTTCCTTGTTGGCCATGATCCGAAAGCCCTTTTCGATGTCGGCGAAGGGCATACGATGCGTGGTCAGCTTGGTGGGATCGATGCGCCCGGCCTGGATGAGGCGCAAAAGGCGGCCCATGCGCTCGCTGCCACCGGGGCAAAGGCCGGTGCGGATGGTCTTGTCGGCCATGCCGAAGCCCCATTCGACGCGGGGAATCTTCACGTATTCGCCTTTTCCATGATATCCGCAGTTCGAGATGGTGCCGCCAGGCCGGGTGGCCTTGACGCAGTTCTCGAAGGTGGGCTGCATGCCCAGGGCCTCGATGGCGGTGTCCACACCGTCGCCGCCGGTCAGGCGCTTGATCTCGGCCACGGCGTCGACTTTGCTGAAGTCCACGATGACGTCGGCACCATAGTACTTGGCCAGTTCCTGCCGCTTGGGCACGCTCTCCACGGCGATGATCAGGCCGGCGCCCAGAAGCCGCGCCCCGGCCGTGGCCATGAGGCCCACGGGACCCTGTCCGAAGACGGCCACGCTGCCACCTAGGGGGGTGTTGCCGTGTTCCGCGCCCATAAATCCGGTGGCCATCATGTCCGTGGTGTACAGGGCCGCCTCGTCGGAGACGTCGTCCGGCACCTTGACCAGGTTGGCGATGGCGTCATTGACATGGAAATATTCCGCGAAGGATCCGTCCTTGATGTTGGCATACTTCCAGCCGCCGCATGCCTCGCCGCACTGCGACGGAAATCCGCGCAGGCAGTTCTGACATTTGTAGCACGGGGTGATGGCGTTTACCACACAACGGTCACCTTCCTTGAATCCGGTAACCGCACTTCCGATCTTGTATACGATGCCTCCGGCTTCATGTCCCAATGTAAGATTTTTCCTCTCCCCAATTGCTCCTGCTACAGTGTGTACATCGGAGGTGCAGATGAGCGCGCTTGTCGTCTTGAGAATGACATCGTTCGGACCTGGCTCAGGAATGGGCTTGTCGACGATTCCAACCTTGCCAATGCTGTGCATAACAAATGCCTTCATGGAGTCCTCCAATGTATTGAAACGGTTTATGAACGGCTATATAAAATAAATAATTTTCTTCATAATATCACGTTGTTGATGAAACAGATGCCGTAATCCGTATCTCTTTGTAACCGTATCAGACACGTTCCGTCGCCAGTTCTCCGTCCCGGTGCCCTAATGCAAGTTGAAGGCCACCCTGGTCCGAACTTTCCTTTCCCTGGTGGAAAACCATCCATCGGCTGAAATCGATCAGAAAAATCAAACTGATAGGTTAGTTCAATCTCTCCGGGTCGAATCCGGACCGGATCCGTTCCCGCCGTACGACCGCAGCCGGGCGTGTCATAATGGCCCCTTCGTGGATTTCGTCTGGGTCAATATGATATGATTCCCTGAGGGCGGGTCCGACGAAACCCGGACCGGACCACGGGAGCCCTCACCCAACCCACGGGGTTTCCTTGAAAAGGCCCGGCTCCGGCCGCCGAGCAGGGCGCGGCGGCCCGGAAAGGCCAGGTGGCATCCAACGTGCAAGACTGTGGGGTAGGTCGCGGGATCGGAAGCGACTGGAAGGGGCGGACAGGACGCTTTTCGCGGAGACGGTCTTGACTCACTCCACACGGGAGGGGTATTCGGAAAGTCTGGAATCCTCCCAGGCTGGCGATGCGTCCGTCACATCCACCCGTCCCCATGCGGCAACACACCTTTCACGGCGGGAAGCCCGGGATAAACGACGTATGGATATTTTCAAGTTCGCCATTCCGGAACTCATCTTCGGCCGGGGCAGTCTGAAGTATGCGGGGATATTCGCCAGGCGCCTGGGCGCCTCCAGAATTTTCATCGTGTCCGACCCCGGCGTCGAGGAGGCCGGCTGGACCCGAAAGCTCTTCGATCTGCTCAACGAGGAAGGTCTGGACTACGTCTATTTCAACGATGTGGTCGCCAACCCCCGCGACTACCAGGTGCGCCGGGGGGCCGACCTGTACCGAAAGGAAGGCGCGGACGTGGTGTTGGCCCTGGGCGGGGGCAGCCCCATGGACGCGGCCAAGGGCATCGCCCTGGTGGTGAGCAACGGAGGAAAGATCCAGGATTACGAAGGCGCCAACCAAGTCAAGCACCCGCTCCCGCCCATGGTCTTCATCCCCACGACCATGGGCAGCGAGTCCAACATCTCCCAGTTCACGGTCATCACCGACGTGGAGCGCCGGCTCAAGATGACCCTGATCAGCCGGACCCTGGTCCCCAACATCTCCATCACCGATCCGCTGCTGCTTACGACCATGACCCGGGATCTGGTCATCCCGCCCCTGTTCGATTCCCTGGCCCACGCCGTGGAATCCTACGTGTCGCCCATCGCCAGCCCCTTCACCGAGGTGATGAGCCTGCGGGGCCTGGACCTGCTCATCCGGCACATCCGCACCGCCATCGACACGCTCTTCATCGACGATCTGGAGCAGTTGGCCGTGGCCGGCTCCTGGTCGGGCATGGCCTTCACCAACGCCAGCGTCGGCCTGGGACACGCCCTGGCCCATGCCCTGGGCGGCATGTACGACATCGTGCACGGCATGGCCCACGCCATGCTCCTGCCCCATGTCATGCGTTACAACCTGCCGGTGTGTCTGAAGAAGATGGCCAAGATCGGAAAGATCCTCACCGGCAGGTCCTGCGACAGCGACGAAGCCGCGGCCGTCAGCGGCATCGAGGCCCTGGAGCGGCTGCGGGAGGAGCTCGGCATCCCCTCACGCCTGAGGCAGGTTCTCCCCGACAAGACCATGCTGCCCCAGGTCAGCCGGAACGCCGTCAACGACATCTGTCTGCTGACAAATCCCCGTCCGGCGACCTGGAAGGACATCCTGAATCTCTACTACGAGGCCTGGTGATGTCCCATCTCACGACCCTTGACGAGATCATCGGGATCGAGTCGATCAAGCTCGGATTCTTCAAGGAGGTGCAGCGGACCATCAGCGAGTTGCGCGCCTCCAACATCGAACTCGAACAGAAGCGTCAGGACATCCAGGCCATCTTGAACGGCATCCCCGACGTGATGGCCGTGGTGACGCTCGATTACCGGATCGTCTCCGTCAATGACGCCTTCCATGAAAGCTATCCCCTTGCCGATCCATGCGGCCGGACCTGCTATCAGGTCTGGAAGGGGCAGGACCGGCCCTGTTCGCCCTGTCCGCTCGTCAAGGCCATGGAGGGAGCCAGCAAGGTCTGCCGCCACCTGGAGATCATGACCTTCAACGGCGAAAAGCGGCAGATCGAATGCACGGCCTCGCTCATGCGCGACGCCGACGGGAATCCCTATCGCGTGGTCCTTCTGCAACGCGACGTGACCCTGGAAAAGCAGTACCAGGCAAAATATCTCCAGGCCGAGCGGATGGCCACCATCGGCGTCCTGGCCGAAGGCGTGGCCCACGAGATAAACAACCCGCTCACGAGCATCAGGGGGTTTGCCGAGGCCCTGGCCCACCGCATGGACAAACTGGCCATGTGCGTCAAACAGAAGACCATCTGCGCCGAACTCCTGGACAGCTTCGGGGAATACCTGGAGATCATCCTCAAGGAATGCAACAGGTGCTCGGAGATCGTCCGCAATCTGCTGACGTTCGGCCACCGGGAGACGAGCACCTATTCCATCGTGAACCTGAATGACGTCGTCAGGAACTGTCTGCAGTTGCTGCATCCCAGGCTGTCCAGACTTCCCCGGGGTTTGATCGAGTTGCATCTTTCGGAACGGGAGCCCTGCGTCCTGGGCCATCCCGGCGAACTCATGCAGGTGGTCCTCAACCTCGTGCTCAACGCCCTCTACGCCATCAAGGATTCAGGCGAGATCTCGATCCATACCGCCGTCGAGGGAAGCATGGTCCTGCTCAAGGTCATCGACACGGGCCACGGCATCCCCAAAGACATCATGGACAAGCTCTTCGACCCCTTCTTCACGACCAAGCCGGCGGGCCAGGGGATAGGCATCGGGCTCTCCACATGCTACAACATCATAAAAAACCACGGAGGGGAAATCACCGTCGACAGCACCTATTCGGAGGGGGCCTCGTTCGAGACCATATTGCCCTATTTCGCGGAATGAGATCGATTCATGTATACATCCGATATTATTAATATCCTCGTCGTCGACGACGAGCCTTCCATCTGCAGGCTGGCCCAGAAGGAGTTGGCCTTCTCCAACCGCAAGATCACCACCGCCAATACGGCAGCCTTGGCTCTGAAGTACGCCTCGCAACAGGATTTCGACGTGATCATCCTGGACGTCAGGCTGCCCGATGGCAACGGTGTGGAGTTGCTTGAGCATTTCAGGGAGACCCTGCCCCATGTGGAGGTCATCATGATCACGGGGTATTCCGAGGTCGCCAATGCCGTCGAGGCCATGAAGATCGGGGCCTATGACTACATCACCAAACCATTCTCCCTCGACAGGCTGAACCTGATCATCGAACGCGCCTACCAACGGGCCATGCTGCACAAGGAACTGCACCTGCTTAAGGAAAACAAGGACAGTGAATCCTTGGCCAGCATCATAGGCCACTCCTCCACCATCTGTCATATCCGCTATCTGATCGACAAGGTCGCGCCGACGTCGACCCCGGTCCTGATCACCGGGGAAAGCGGCGTGGGGAAGAACGTCGTGGTCAATGCGCTGCACCGCAAAAGCAGCCGGGCCGACAAGCACCTCATCGTCAAGAACTGCGGCTCCTTCAACAAGGATCTCCTGAGAAGCGAACTGTTCGGGTACTGCAAGGGGGCCTTCACCGGGGCGATCGATTCCCAGGAAGGACTTCTGTCCCTGGCCAACAACGGCTCCCTGTTCTTTGACGAAGTTGGCGAACTCTCCCTGGAAGTGCAGTCCATGCTGCTTCGCGTCCTTGAATCCCAACGATATCGCCGTGTTGGAGACAAGGAGGAACGCAACGTCAACGTCCGCTTCTTCTTCGCCACCAACCGAGATCTGACCAGGGAGGTGGAGGCGGGACGTTTCCATGAAGCCCTTTACCATCGGCTCAACGTCTTTCGCATCGAGATTCCTCCCTTGCGGGAGCACAAGGAGGACATTCCGGCACTGATGGAGTACTTCCTCGGGCATATCTATCCGGACCGCCCCCCGTACAAGGTATCCAATCAGGCCCTGCAGTGTTTGATGTCCTACCACTGGCCGGGGAACATCCGGGAGTTGCGCAACGTCATCGAAAGGGGAATCATCCTGGCCGAGAATGACCTGATCACCCTGAAATGCCTTCCGAACGATATCGCGAAGTGTCTTGACGATTCGGGGAATTGCAAACCATTCCCCTCCCTCGAGCAACACGAGATGGCGTTCATTTCCAGGGTGCTTGAATATGTCGAGAACAACCGGACGCAGGCGGCAAAACTTCTCGGGATCGGACGCAAGACCCTCTATCGCAAGATCAAGGAGCATGGCCTTGATATCAACGGGGCCAAAAAGTATCTTAATCTCCCTCCGGCAAAGCCAGGGGCTTGAAAGACCGTGAACCGCCCAACGCGGTTTGAACGTTATGGGCCGCCTCAAACGACTGTCCGTCCACCAACCTGACTGACCCAGCCTCCGATCAGCCTGTTTTTGTCTCTTCATGTATTCGGGAATATGCGCCTCATGACGGCCAAATGATTTCAGAAAGATAGCCGTTCACCGGGAGACAACCGGATACCTCCGGATATATGTCGGGGATATCCACCGGGATATCCATCCGACGGGTGCGGCGGGATCCCCTTGGGGCGAGTCCAACCCCACCCGAGGCAGTGTGAAGGGACAATCCTCATGTCGATGCCATTCGAGCCCATGTCTTTACGATAGAAATACGCATGGACTGGCTCCGCAATACATCACGTTTTTCAATTTGACTGGACTGCACCTTCTCGTCTACCCCCATGATGTCTTTATCTTGCAGTATGCGCTGCCGTTTAGCGGGCTCCGGGAATACGTTACCATGAAACCAGCTTGAATCAAGCAACGACTTGCTGATGTCTGGATGCAATATGCTTCAAGAAACATAAAAATATATTCCTACTGGAACCCACATGCTTGATTCACTTGCTCAAACAGCGCGCCGTGGCAGATCACTGGTACAAAGGCAGACGGGTGTTCCCGAGGAGATCAAGCTCTCCGTTCGGGGAATCTGCCATGACTATGCGTCCCCGTCGGGAGAAACCACTGCGTCCCTGGATGGCGTCACCCTGGACGTCCGAAACCGGGAATTCGTTGCCCTCGTCGGCCCCAGCGGCTGCGGGAAGAGCACGCTGTTAAACATCATGTCCGGCCTCATAAAACCAAAGCAGGGTTCCGTCCGCCTGGATGGCGCTCCGCTTCGCGGCGTGACCCAGCGCATCGGATACATGTCCCAGGCGGATACCTTGATGCCCTGGCGGACCACCCTGGAAAACGTCGAATTGTCCCTGGAGATTCGCGGAATACCCCGGGCCGCAAGGCGCGAACGGGCCAGGGACCTGATACGCACGGCCGGACTCGGCGGTTTCGAGAACAGTTACCCGCACGAGCTCTCGGGGGGGATGAAAAAACGGGTGGTGATCATCAGCATTCTTGCCGCGGATTCCGAAGTGTTGTTCATGGATGAACCGTTCGGAGCCCTGGACGTGTTCACAAAGGAGATGCTGCAGGACGAGATACTGAAGGTATGGCAGGAGACGAAAAAAACGATAGTTTTTGTCACGCATGATCTGGCGGAGGCCATAACCCTGTCGGACCGCGTGGTGCTTTTGACGGCAAGGCCATCCACGGTCAAAAATGAATACGACATCCCCATCGCACGTCCCAGATCCGCCCTTGAAACACGATTCCAGGCCGATTTTGTAGAGATGCAGAAGATCATTTGGAACGACTTGCGTCATGAGGTCCAGAAGTCCAAGGCGGTCCAGGGTGAATAAGGCGTCGCGCCCCCTGTCCGGACATGGCGTGTTCCTTCTCAGGTTGCTGCTCATTCTGGCCGTTTTGGCCGTATGGGAGGGGTTGGCCCGGATCAAGGTCATCGATCCGTTTTTCATGAGCCAGCCGACAGCCATTCTCGCGGACATGGCGGAGGCGTTCTCATCCGGAGAAATCCTGCCGCATATCCTGGTAACCCTGAAGGAAGCCTTGGCCGGCCTGCTCCTGGGCACCGTCTCCGGAATTCTCACGGCGCTTTTCCTGGAAAAGGCGGATGTCGCCGCCCGCGTGCTCGACCCCATCATCATGGCATTTTACGGAATCCCCAAACTGGCCCTCGGTCCGATCTTCATCCTGTGGTTCGGACTGGGCATCGAATCGAAGATCTTTCTGGCCGCGCTCATGGTCTACTTTCTGGTCCTTTTCAACAGCTACGCGGGGTTTCGGAATGTGGACCCGTGCCTGGTCAACGCCGCCAAGCTCATGGGCGCGACCAACAGGCAGATCATGTTCAAGGTGATGTTGCCCTCGTCGATCCCGTGGGTTCTGGCGGGGATCAAGGCCGGGTTGGGCGCGGCACTGCTGGGGGCCGTCGTCGGCGAATACATCGGGGCGAATTCGGGACTGGGGTGGATGGTGGAGTATGCGGGGGGGATGTACGACATCGCCCGCGTTTTCACCTGCATCATCGTCCTCATGATGCTCATGGCCGCACTCAACGGGGCTTTGGGCATTTTGGAGAAACGGCTTCTCCGGTGGCGACCGGTAACAGACTGACAAGAACCAGGAGGGATGCTCATGTGGTCAAAACGGTGTATCGCGGCATGCTCGGTTTTTTTCGCTGCGGCCATGCTGTTCGTTTCCGTCGGTGTCATGGCGGCGAACGAGGCCGCGGATGGCACGTCCTTGCGCAAAGTCATCGTGGGACAACCGGGGCATGACGATTTCGGCATCCCGATGTATCTCGCGGACAAACTCGGGTACTACAAAGAAGCGGGTCTGGCCGTGGAGTTCATGAATTTCAAGTCGAGCCCGCTGTCCGTGGCCTCGCTGCTGGCCGGGGAGATCCAGTTCTGCCTGACCAGCTACGATCAAGCCCTCAAGACCTTCGAGAAGGGAAAGATCCTGAAAATCCTGTTCACCACCACGGAAAAGCATCCCTGGTGCCTCATCGGCCGCCCGGAAATCACGTCACTCGGCGACCTGAAAGGCAGGAATATCTCCGCGAAGATGCCGGGTTCCGGCCCACGGGCCTTTGCCATGAGCATTGTCGTCAGCGGCGGCCTTGATCCCAATGCGGACGTGACCTTCGTCGATCTTCCGGAAACGGCGATCCTGCCCGCCTACCTCAACGGCGACATCGACGCCACAGTGGGCAGCGGCATCCGGAAAGCGGAGATGCTGGCCCGAGGGGCGGTGGTTCTGGCGGACATGAACGACCCGGCCCAGCACAAGGCCGTCCTCAAGGCTGATACCTATCCCCTGAAGGTGGTCCTGGCCACGGCGGACTATCTGAAGAGCAACCCGGAAATCGCCCGGAAGTTCGTCAACGCCACGTATCGGGCCATGCAGTGGGAAAAGGCCCACAGCAGCGCGGAAATCGCGGAAAAGGTCGCTGGCTATTTCCTGGGGTCCGTGAGCCCGGACGTTATCGACGACATCCGCCGGGCCTTCAGCCATACCGGCAGGGTCACGCCGGAGGGCCACAAGGCCATCGAACAGCAGTCCCTGGACGTGGGTTTGATCACAAAGCCGGTGCCCATGGAAGGCGTGGTGGACATGTCCTTTGTCGAAGGGGCGGCGAAGCAATAACCGCCTGGCGGTGTCGGAAGGACGGCCGGGGTCTGGCCTTCGGAGCATGTGATGGACCCCGGCCGTATGGGTAATGAAGGTTTGCCATGCGCCGTGCGAAATCAGACCGCCGCAACGTCGGCGGGTGACGAGAGCCCGGAGGGGAGATGCGCCGCGAATCCGTGCGCACGATTTGTCAGTTTTGCCACACCAACTGCGGTCTGGTGGTGCGCAAGGACGCTTCCGGTCGGCTGACGGTCGGCGGCGATCCGGACCACCCCGTCAACAGGGGGCGGTGCTGCCCGAAGGTGCAGGCCAACACGGCCATTTCCCTCGCCCCTGACCGCCTGCGGCATCCTTTGCGAAAGACGCCCGGCGGTTTTACGCGGATATCCTGGGACGAGGCCCTGGACTTCGCGGCGGACAGGTTGGGGGAAATCCTCGTCAGGCATGGTCCCCTGAGCATGGCCCGGTGTACGGGCGCCCCGGTGTCCTACCATGCCCGGGACGGATTCCTGCAATTGATGGGCGAGGTCGGCTCCCCGAACCTCACGGGCATCGGCAACCTGTGCATGGCGCCCCGCATGACGGCATACCGGGCGGTAACCGGCGCGGCGCGCACGGAACCCGACTACGAGACCACGAATCTGGTCGTCTTCTGGGGCGCCAACCCGGTCGGCGTGGAACGGTTCGCCTCCTACGCCGCCCATAACGGCCTGCACCGGATACTGCCTCGGCTGAAGGCGCGCGGGGTGAAAATCATCTGTATCGACCCGTACTTTTCGGCCACGGCCCGCCAGGCCGACGAGTGGATCCGCATCAATCCGGGAACCGACTCCGCGCTGGGCCTGGCCATGATCCACGTCATCGTCGGGGAGGGGCTTTACGACGCGGGGTTCGTGGCCGGGCACGCCGTGGGTTTCGAGGAACTCTCCGAACATGTGCGGGACCGCACGCCCGACTGGGCGCAGCGGGTGACGGGGATACCGGCCCGGGTCATCGCCTCCCTGGCCAGGCAATACGCCACGACCAGGCCGGCGGTGATCCACGAGGGCAACGGGCTGGACATGTACGCCAACGGGGTGGACGCGGTCCGGACCATCGCCACGCTGGTCTGCCTCACCGGGAACCTGGATGTCCCCGGCGGCAACGTGCTCCTGCCGTTCCCGCATCCCGCGCCGCTGCCGACGAAGCCCGTGCCGACATCGCAACGGATTGGCTACGGACGTTTTCCCATGCTCCCCCATGTCCCGTTCCCGGCCGTCAAGGAGGCGCTTTTATCCGACGCGCCGGAGCGCCCCCGGGCCATGATCGTCCACCACGGCAACCCCGTCCTGGTGCAGGCCAACGAGCGGCGGACCAGGATGGCCCTGGGGAGACTCGACTTTCTGATGGTCACGGAGATTTTTCCCACAGCCACCACGCAACTCGCGGACCTTGTCCTGCCCATGGCATCCGGATTCGAAAGCTACGGATATCGGGCCTATTCCAGCGTGGAGGGCGGCTTTTTCGCCCTGGCCCGTCCGGTTGCGGAGCCAGCCGGCGAGTCGCGCCCGGTCTTTGAGGTCGAATACGAGCTGGCCAAACGCATGGGGCTGCACACGAACTATCCGTTCCGGGGCGCCCGGAGCTGGGTCGACTATATGGTCAGGGCCCACGACGTGAGCGTCGAGGACCTGGAAGAGCGGCAGATCGTCTACGCCCTGCCTGGGGTCCGCTACCGGAAATACCTGGAAAGGCCTCTGGCGACGCCGTCCGGAAAGATCGAGTTCTTCTCCTCCTGGTTCGCAGGCGGCGGGGCCCGCCCCCTGCCGACGTATGACGAACCCGCCGGCGAGCCGTTGCCGCCCGAGGTGCTTGCGGCCGGTGGATTTCCGCTTCGCGGCACGAGCCGGCGGCCTTCCCGATTCGTGCATACCAAGTTCAAAAATCTCCCCGTCCTGGCCGATGCCTATCCGGAGCCGCTGGTTTCCCTGCACCCGGATGACGCCGTGGCACGTGATCTCCGTGACGGGGATACGGTGGTCGTGACCTCGCCCCAGGGGGCCGTCACGGTCAGGGCCAAAATTACCGATAACACCGCGCCCGGCCTGGTGTGGATCGATTTCGGGTGGGGGAATCCATCGGACGGCAAGGCCAACATCAACCTCCTGACAAACGACGGATGCCTCGATCCGGTCTCAGGAGGCACCCCGAACCGGCTTTTTCCCTGCGAGTTGAAACGAGTACATCCCACCAGGAGCGAGGATCATCCTTTAGGTCATTTGTTCAGACATACAATTAATGATGCTCGTATCGCGCAAGACTCTGGCCGTTTTGAACGGACGTCGGGGGCGTGATGTGGACGATCGTGTGGACAAACTGTTGGCCATCGGTCAATCATCGCGAATGCCATCAACGCACCAGACCGGACTTCGCGCGATATGAGACGGGCGGATAGCCGAAGCGGGCATGAAAACTGCGGGAAAACGAGGGGAGACTTTCATAGCCCACCGAGAGGGCGGTCTCGGAGACGGAGAGCCCCTGGCGCTCCAGCAGGTCGCGGGCCGTATCCAGGCGTAAATCCCGCAGATAGCCGCGCAGGGTCGTACCGAACGCGTCCCGGAAGCGGCGGGTCAAGGTCGCTTCAGAATGTGGTGAAGCGCCAGACTGTTTTTGGTGGGTGCGCTGCCGCGAGAAAGGTCACCGTCGTGAGTGGCTTGCGGGTCGGTTCAAAAATAATAAGTGACCCGGAACTCCCCCCGAAACGCATTCATTTTTTCGCCAAATTCGCTGTCCGGGGCTCCCAGGGGAATGACCAGTCTCGGCTTGAGTTCCAGGTTGGGCAGAACCATGTAGGATATTTCCGGATTGAGGGAACAGCTCAAATCTCCGAGATTCGTGATCAACGTGACGGTGGGCGTCAGGAAAAGGATGTTGAAGGGCTCTTTTTGGGATATCCGCAGGTAGAGATAATCCTGGCCGGCGGTGCTCTTGTTGTATGTGTCCGCAACCTGGGCGCTGTCCTTCAGAAGACTCGCCGAGTTGCCTCCCGAAGAATTGCTTGAATTTCCTTTCCCCCCGCCTTGGAGCAGCTTCAAATTCTGCTGGAGAGAACTCTGCGTCTTGTTTTCGACATATTCGTCGTATCCGCTGTTTATCAGGTCGTAATAATCACTGAGCTCACCAGGACTGTATCCTTCGCCGTTGTGATAATATTCGGCGATGATCGTGGTATCCAAGGAATTGAGGTAGCGAAAACCGACCAGGAAGCTCAAGGCGTCGAACTTTTTGCTATGTATATAGCCGTCAGCATTAATGATATTCTTGCTATATCCAAATCGCAGCGCCGATTCGCCGTGTATTTCAAAGTTGCTCGTCAGATTTGTGGAGAAATCGAATCCGACCCTGGTATCGTAATTCCGGCCAGCCATGAACATGAGGTCGAGGTCGGTATCATAGAGCAGGGCGTATATCTTGCCGCCTAAAAGCAGGGAGTCTCCGCCGGCCAGTTCGGCGTTGAGGCGATAGGCCACCGGGAGCACCAAGGGCGTAAAGGCCAAGGTCTTCAGGGGGCCCTCAAAGCTTCTGATGTAGTCCAGATAGGACATGACATAGCCCTCCCGGGCGTGATCCGGGTCGTCCACATCCTTGGGACGACTGGCGAAAGCCACCGGGTTCCAGGCGTACCCCTTCCCCCAATGCAGCACTTTTTTCCCGGCCTCGACGGTCAGGGGGGGAGAGGGACGCCAGGTCGCATATCCTTCCTCCAGCATGATGGATGCCCCCCAGTGGGCATCATTCTCCCAAAAATCCTCGGAGGGCTCATCCAAAACGAGGCTCCCGCTTTTCACCTCGCTCCAATCCACTTCGAGGCGCGGCCGGGCATATGCGCCAATCTGTCCGTAATCGAGGGACATTTCCGGACGCAGGTTCAGGAGGTAGTTCGTCTGGGTGGCGTTTTGCGGGTCCTTGAAATAGCGCTGCTTGTACAGGGCCGAATTCTTGTCGAGAATCCGCAAAAAAGGGCGGAATTCGGAATACCCCCAAAGTTTGAACACCTCCTTTGATTGCGCCTCGGGGATGTCGAAGTCCAGGTCATAGGACGTCTCTTCGGCGGCAAGGGACTGCGCCGTCCACAGGATTCCCGTCACGATCAGGCCGATCATCCCGGCAAGAATCCCACGCCGGCAACACATTCGAAAACCGCGCATACACGACTCCTCATCGCTTCAGCGCCGGAATGGGAACGGCCTCACCCGGCGAGGCGCAGGGCACGCTCAGACCCGACCCCGTGTTCCCATGGGCCGTTACTGCCGGAGGGATTCCGCCCTGGGAAGATAGTTCAAGGTAAAGATTTCGTCCGGGAATTCGCGTTTTTTGACCTTCGCAAAGACCATGACGGACTTGTACCCCTTGTGCAGGGGGCTGTCGGTCTCGATGACCGCAGGACGGATCAATCCTTCCCCAAAATCCGTTATTTCCTTGAAGTAGAGGGTCTTGATGAGCATCCCGGAGGCGGCCAGACACTTTATCTCCACGGGAACCATGCTCTTTTTGTCCACCAGCATTTCCAGGCGATCATAGGCCACGACCTCCGACTTGGCCTTCAGATACAGCATGTGCGCCTCGCCGCTTTCTTCCATGCGCTCCACATTGTATTCCACGCTGAAGTCGAGCCCCATGATATCGGAGTTGTTGAATATGCCGCCGATGACGGATTGCAGGCTGGTGATGCGCACGGGTTTGCCGACATTCGGGATATGCAGCCACATGTTCTCCCCCAGCCGGAGGGTCGAGCGGCCTTTCTCGCTGGCCGGGGCGAGAAAGATGGAAATGATTTTGTCCTGGTCCTTTTTGACCGTGTACAAGGTGTACTCGCGCTTGGAGCCGTCGGGTTCGATATTGATCAGCTTTCTGAACATCTCGTAGCTGACCGGAGCCAGATTCCGATCCACCCGCTCCAACAGTTCGTTCCCGTCCGCGGCATGGGCCGGCGGGGAGAAAAGCGCCAGGGACCACAAACCGATAAGGAGTGTCTTGACGATGCGCATGGCCTGTTTCCTTCGCGTTAAACGTGACCCAACGCGTCCACCGGCTCCATGCGGCTGGCCTTCCAGGCGGGCTGCAGGGCGGCCAGGGCGGCGGCGGCCAGAACCATGGCGGCGATGAGCGCAAGCTCCGCCACATTGATATCCGGGCGCAGGAGCAGATTGTCCATTCGGCCGAACGAGAAGGTGACCTGGGCCGCCTTGATGCCGAGCAGCCCCGCGACGCCGAGAAGAAGGCCCGCCGCCGTGCCCAGGAGCCCGAGACAGACCCCCTCGGCGACAAACAGGGCGAGGATCTTCACCGGCGGGGTTCCCATGGCCGCGATCGTGCCGATCTCCCGGATGCGCTCGAAGACGGACATGAGCATGACGTTGAGTACGCTGATGAGCACGATGGCGATCATGACGATCTTGACGGTGATGATCAGCACATCGATCATGTTGGCGATATTGGCGAAGGGCGACAGGTCCGCCCAGGTGTGCACCTCGAAGGCTGGCCTGCCCTGGGTGTTCTTGAATTCCCCGAGCGCGGCAACCAGGTCCTGTGACGCCGCGTCCAGGCGTCCAGAGGGCTTGAGCCTGACGACGATCTCGGAAACCTCTCCCTTTTCCGTGCGCAGCAAGGATCGGGCATCATCGATATGCATGTAGGCGTCCTTGCCCGAAGGCCCCATGATGTCCTCGATGAGCCGGGATACGGTAAACTGCATGCCGTTCACCGATCCGTCCCGGTTGGTGGCCACCAAAACGACCGTATCGCCGGGTTTTATGCCGATGCCGTGGGCCACCTTCTGCGGGACGATGATCTGGCCGTGTTCGAGCAAGGGGCCTGCGCCCCCCGCCGCCGGGCCGACCAGCCGGGCGGCCAACCCCGGACAGGCGACAGGCTCCTTGACCGGATCCACGGCCGTCAGCCGGACGTTGGTGGATTCCGCGAAATTGCTGAGCACCGCCCCCAGCTTGAGGCGCGGCGCATATACCTCGACCGCGGGATTTCGATCGAGTGTGGCGGCGGCGTTCCGGTATGCCTTCGCATCCATGTTCAGATTGAGCGGCAAGGTGTCAATGGAAGAGACGTAGCCGCGCCTGTGGACCTGCATGTGGCCGAGGTTGGCATCGGTGATGATGCCGATCATCATGGACTTGACCGATCCGGCAAGTCCGGAAAAGAGCACCACCATGGCCACGCCCAGGACGATGAGCAGAGAGGTCAGGATGGTGCGGCGTTTGTACCGCAGCATGTTTCGGAAGGCGATCTTGAAGATACTACGCATGGTTTTGCCCTCCGGGAAAAACGTGGTCCCCCGGGACAAGTCGTCCGTCCTCCAGGGTATGGACTTCATCGGCATGCTCCACGATCCTGGAATCATGGGTGGAGAAAACGAAGGTCGTCCCGAACGAATCCCGCATCCGCCGCATGAGGGCGATGATTTTCTGCGCGGTCTTCTGGTCCAGGTTGGCGGTGGGTTCGTCGGCCAGAACGACTTTCGGGTTGGTCACCAAAGCCCGGGCCACGGCGACGCGCTGCTTTTGCCCGCCGGACACCTGATCCGGTCGCTTATCTTGGTGCTCGGTCATGCCCACGGCATCGAGAACCTGCATGACCCGTCTTTTTCGTTCCGGAGCCGGAGCGGGGGTGATCATGAGCAGGGGGTATTCCACATTTTCATACACCGAAAGCACCGGGATGAGGTTGAAGGACTGAAAGATAAAGCCAAGATGCCCGCCACGAAATGCGGCGGCCTGCCGACGATCCAGGATGTCCGTCCGGATTCCGGCCACCCGGATTTCGCCTGAAGTGGGCTTGTCCATACAGCCGATGAGGTTGAGCAACGTTGTTTTTCCGCTCCCCGAGGGACCGACGAACGTGATCAGCCGGGCTTCATCGATTGACAGATTGATGCCCGTGAGGGCCGGGTAGTCTATCTGGCCTGCGTGGTATGACTTGAATATATTGATAAGTTCGATGAGTGCCATGCATGTCTCCGGTTTGAGTGTCATGAGGCTGATCATTCCCAAGATGCACGAGAAGATGCAATGCTTTTTCGCGAAACTGCAGACGCTGAAGCAAAACGCGTTCCCTATGTAACAAACTGAAAAATCTGATATTTTTATGCCGTCAAGGGACCATGGCATAATAATTTTACATACCAAATTGAACACTGTAGCAAAATTGAACAATACTGTAGTAATTTAATAGAGATTTTGCATGCCACAAAGCGTCTCGCGCTCGACGCAGCCACCTGATTCAATACTCGGGAAAAATATGCAATCAAGAAACCAGAAGGACAATGAACGCCTTTTCCGGTTGGGCCTCCAGTTCGCCGGGAGACAAGGTGACCATGCGGGGGACCACTTGCTGTTATTGGTACCCGGTCAGCTCTGGCCCAGCGATCCGAAAAACTGGCCGGAAATCTGGAGGGAGTGTGGGGAAAGCAAAAGGGCCTACAGCCTGCCGACTGTAAGCCCTTTGATTTACTTGGTGTCCCCAAGGGGATTTGAACCCCTGTTACCGGCGTGAAAGTGGCCGAGATATCACGTTACCATGCTGAAAATATGATCAAATATCCTACTAGGCTTCTCATCAGACTTAAGACGCCCTTCCTCCACCTCCTCTCCTTTTGGCGGGCCAGCTCGCGGATGATCTCCCCCATATGTGCCCGCAACTGGCCATACACAGCCTTTTTCCAATACTTGGGCATCATCTGCAGTCCCATGCGGAGTGGCTCAGGCTTTCGTACTCGTTCACCGGAAGTCTCCGCCTCCTTGAACGTTGAGAGGTCCAAGCGGCGGAGGTTTTCGATTATTCCCGGAACTGTCAAACTTGAGGAATCCCCCGGCAGAGCCGGGGGGACCCATTATTCTTTCGCAGTGCCCACGACCACCACCTTGTATCCCTTGTCCGTGACGTTGCGGGCGTCGGAGAAGATCATGACGTACTCCACGAAATTGCCCGGGGCGATGGCCGTAACCGAGACGGGCAGGCTCTTCTCCTCGCCGGGCTTGAGGGTCATGGGGCCGCCCTTGGCCGCATCGAAGAAGACGGCTCCCGACTTCTGGGCCGCGACCTTGTCCACTTTCATGGGCGCATCGCCCGTGTTCTTGACGCTGATGGTCAGGCCCATCGCCTTGCCCACGACCATGTCGCCGGCCTCGACCTTGCGCGGGGCCACATCCAGCACGCCCATGGGAAGGGGATCCACGTCGCCGACCATGGTGATGACCGTTCGCTCGCGGCCACCTTCGCCCCAGGCCAGGGTCACATATTTTTCAAATTTCCCCGGAAATTTGTAGGTGTTGTAGACGATCTCCAGGGGGGTGCCCTCACCAGGCCTGAGCACATTCCTGCCCAGGGTCGTCGTGGTGCAGGAACAGCTGGTGGAGACATTGGCGATAGTCACCGGGGCATCCCCCTTGTTGCCCACCATGACGGTCTTCCTGGCCACCACGCCCTCCTTGAGGGACCCGAACTCCAGGGTCTTCTGGTCCACGGTCAACTCGCCCGCGGCCAATGCCCGGCCGCAGAGCAGCCCGAGGAGACACAAGGAGAGAAGGATCGTTCCGGATGTTTTCATGATCTGTCATTCTCCGTGGTTAGTCTTCGCCGTGCAGCCCCTTGCTTTTCCTGACGAAGTCGAAGTTCTTGTCCTGCCCCTCGGTATGGCAGACGCGGCAGGATTTCTCGTCCGGTCTGGCGATGATCCTGGCCGTGTCGCCGCCGCCCTCCACATGCGCCCGGCCCGGGCCGTGGCAGGCCTCGCACTGCACGTCCTTGAGCTCCGGAGTCAGTTCCATGTCGATGTATCCGCCGTCCCGCTCGAACCCCACCACGTGGCAGCCGAAGCAGCCGGGAATGGTCTGCTTCTCCGCCCCCTGCGTCCTGAGGTTCTCGAAGGCGTTGGCGTGGCGCGTAGTCTTCCAGCCGGCCACCTGCTTCTCGTGGCAGGGGCGGCAGGCCGTATAGCCCAGGTAGTCGCCGAGGATCTCCGAACGGACGATGCCCGTGGCGGAAAGACACGCGCCGGCCAGGACAACGGCGACGATTCGCTTGTCCATGTCCCGGCCCCTAGCAGTTGCAGTTGGCTGCGGGCTTGACGTAGACGCGCTCCTTGAGCTGGCGCAGCAGGTCGGCGTCCACGCCCTCCACGTCCAGGAGTTCGTCCATGTCCACAAACTCGCCGTCGGCCTTGCGCTTCTCGATGATGCGCGTGGCCAGTTCGGGCTTGATGCCGGGGATCTGGACCAACTGCTCCTGGGTGGCCGCGTTCAGGTTCAGCTTGCCGTCCTCGTCCTGGGCCAGGACCGTCCCGGCGGCGAAGACCAGGGCCAGAAGCAAGAGGGAGCAGAGAGAGAGCTTCTTCATGACAAAAACTCCTTTGTTACCATCCAAGATAGTGCTGACTGTACAGAACGCCCCAGATCGCGATGGAGACCGCGCCGGACGACAGCCCGGCGAGCGCCTTGCGGCCGAGGCCCACGCCGCCGCCCCCGGCCCGGAAGACCCCGAGATAGAGCGCGGCGGAGGTGGAAAGGGTCAGGAGCACGGCCAGCAGGATGAAGACGACATCCGAGAACATCGGGACCTCCTAGTACCATCCCAGGTATTGGCAGGCCGTGAGCAGGCCCATGAGAAGCACCGCCAGCAGCAGGCCGCAGGTGTCTCGGTCCTGTTCCTCCTGGCCGGAATTGGCCATGTAGTCGAAACCCTGATCGTCGGTGGTGTGCCGGTTGCGGGACATCTCGTGACTCCTATTGGGGAAGCAGCCCGGTCTTGACGCACAGGGCGATGACGGCCAGCAGCAGGGCCATGCGCACGGCCCCGGCCACGGCGGCCACGGCCAGGCCCTTGAGGCCCGGCGCAGCGAGGTCGCGCCAGGAGAGGCTCAGACCGAGGGCTCCGGCGGCCAGGGAAAAGTCCCACTTCACCAGGTTGAAGATAGCGTGATGGGCCGGCTCCTTGAAGAGGTGCAGGCAGGCCAGGACCCAGCAGAAGACGAAGACGCCGAGCCAGAGCGGGAAGCGCTCGATGCCCCGCGTGGCCATGACCGAGGGATCGTTGCGGCGGCGCAGCCTGCGCAGGAACATGACCAGGAAGACGTAGAGAAAGCCGGCCGGCATGACCACATGGCGGCCCACGTCGTACCAGCCCGCGTAGCGCCCGGCCTCGTAGCCATAGGCGAAAGCCGACGACAGGGCCTGGGCCCCGTTGCCCACGGCCAGTACGGCGGCCAGGCCAAAGGACTTCTCCGGCAGGCCGAGCCAGCCGCCCAGCACCGGCAGGACGAACATGGCCGCCAGCCCCACCAGGAGGACGCAGGCCGTGGCGTTGACCACCTGGCCGCCCCTGGCCTTGATCAGGGGCATGAGGATGGGGCAGACGTGGGGGTCGCCGCTGCTCAGGCCGCCGGCCAGGACCGCGGCGTGGCGGTCGTCCAGCCGGAACCAACGGGAGACCAGCAGGGTCAGGCTGGCCGTGAGGAACAGGGAGCCCACGCAGAGGACCAGGGGCAGGACCCCGAGCTTGAAGGCGTGGCCGATCATGAAGTGCGGGGCCAGCATGATGATGCCCAGGGGCATGAGCATATGGATGGTGGCCAGACCCCGCTTCCAGGAGTCCGGGACTCCGAAGACATTGCCGATGACCAGCCCCAGCAGCAGGGGATTCCAGACGAAGTTGGAGTTGAGGATCTGGAACAGGGGCTGGTGGTTCACCGGCCCCGCCACCCCGTCGAGCCAGGCCAGCAGGTTCGCCAGGGTGAAGGGGTTGGGCACGCCGGGCAGGTTGTTGGCGAAGACGGCGATGAAGAGCATGGCCAGCAGGCCGGGCAGGATCTGCCCCAGGGTGTAAAACGAGCTCAGGATGGACTTCCTGCCCTGCTCGTAGGTCGGCGTCAGGCTGATCGACATGGGCGCTGTTCCTTCATTCTCGGTTTCTGGATCGTTGCCTTCGGGCTAGCGCCGGATGTGCGCCGAGCCGCCGGTGTTCACCGCGCCGGAGATCCGCTGGCCCTCGCCCCGGCCCCAGACGCGCCAGGACTCCATGAAGCCCAGCCGCGGCAGCATGGACAGGCGGAGGAATCCCTCGGTGGTGCCGGTGACGCCGCAGAGCACGTCCAGATTGTTGCGCGGCCGGAAGGCCAGGTTGTCGGTGCGTGCGACCTTGCCGTCGTCCTCGGTCTCGATGTGCCAGGCGTGGATCATCTCGCCGTCGAAGGAATCAATGACGATGCGGAAGAGCGGCTTGCCGTCCTCGCCCCTGGGGCCGTCGTAGGTGGGGTGATCCTTGTCCAGGACGATGGCCTCGGGGTTGTCCAGGAGCAGCTCGTTGAGCTGGTAGCAGTGGCCGCAGGCGTCCGGCCGCACGGAGAATCGCGGATCGAACTCGAAGGGCGTGTCCCGCTTGAGCAGGCGGATGCCGGTGGAGGCGTAAAGGTTGGCCTTGCCCTCCTTGAAAGGCTCCCGGGGGTCCAGCTCGGCCTGCACCTCGCCGTGGCTGAGTTGGAGGGCGCGGGAGGCGTCCCGGTATTGGGGCAGGAGTTCGGTCAGATTCCTGTTCAGCGGCCCCAGGACCTTGGAGGCCACCGCCTGGCCGTCCTTGTCGCGCAGGGAGAGGGTCACGCTGCCCGCCGCCCGGTCCAGGGCCTCGCAACGCAGGGTGAACGCGCCCAGGGGCCGCGAATCCCCGGGCGCCATGAGCACATTCTCGGGTTTGTCGTAGGTGTAGCTGACGCTCTCGATGGTCGGAGTCCCGAACTCCTTGATCCGGCTGAAGTTGGTCCCGGTGTATTCGGGCACGATCCAGGTGGCGCCCTCGGCGAAGACCTCGGGCATCTGGTAGCGGTTGCCGCTGTCGGCGGCCAGGCCCTGGGCCATGAGGAAGTGGGCGCTCCAGCGGTTGCCGGAGTACTTCATGAGCGAGAGTTCGGTCACGGGCCGGTCGTCGAGATAGGCATGCCCGGTGAAGCGCAGGGTCTTGTTGCGCACGCCGAGCAGTTCATCCTGCCAGTACATGAGGTTGCCATCGCCCATGGGTTGGTTCTTCCAGAAATCCAGGTCCAGGTTCTTGCGCACGAAGGTGCCGGCATCGAAGGCCGTGAGGTAGGCGGCCCTGCCGAGCAGGATGAAGCTCTCGCCGGCCAGGGTGCGGATGTTGCGGGCGTTGCGCGAGGAGTAGCAGAGCCCGGCCGGGGGGATGACGATCCGATTGTTCCCGTAGTCCACGTAGCTGCCGCGGATGAAGACGCTTTCCGCGGACAGCAGGCGTTCGCCCTTGCGGTTGCGGGTGATCTTGCGCACCAGTCCCTTGACCCGGGGCACAAAGGGCGCGGTGTGGTCCGGCTCATAGAAGGAACTGTCCGAGACCACCTTGGGGTAGGAGGTGAAATGTGAGCCTTCGACCACATTGCCGAAACTCGCATCGGCCAGGCGGGTGAGGAAGGTGCTCTCCAGAATGGGCTCCAGCACCGGCGAGGCGCCCACGAAGAAGTCGATGTTCTTGCGCCCGTCCTTGGGCCAGAAGACCATGTTGTCGGTGCGCGTCCAGTAGAAGTCGCGCAGGTAGAGGGTGCGGCAGGCCTTGTCCTCGAAATCCCTGGCCACGACCTTGAAGGCCGGGCGGTTGAACCACCAGTCGGACCATTTGACCGGCCCCTGGTGGCTGTCCGAGGCGTTGTCCAGGGAGAAAGGCTGGGCGTTCTCGATGACCAGGCGCTGCAACATGCCCGTCAACAGACGGGGTTCCAACAGCGCCTTGTAGCGCGGGTCCAGGGGCCAGGCCTCGCCGTGGCGCACGGTGAGAAGGTTGCGGTAGACCACGAACCGCAGGGTGCCCTGCTGGAATCCGTGGGATTTGCTCCCGGACCAGGGCAGGAAGTCGGAGTTCTGGGCGAAGTCCGGCTCGATTTTGATCTCGATGCGGATGTCCTGCTCAGGGAGCGTGAGATGGTACTTGTCCCGCTCGCGCATCATGGTCTTGTAGCCCTGCGCGGTCACGGGCCGGATCAGCTTCTCGCCCAGGATCGTGCGGCCGCCCAGGTCCGTAACCCGCACCAGGAAGCCGTCGGGCCGCCGGAAGGCGTAGATGCGCTTGTCGAAATAGAGGCGGTAGTCCTCCTGGCGCACGTCCAGCAGGATGGGCCGGGTCATGGAGAAGGTGGCCGAACGGATCGCCGGAAACCGGATGGACTCGAACTCGGCCTTCTTGAAGTCGAAGTCCTTGGTGACCACCTTGGTGGCCCCGTAGAGATAGGTCCTGTCCAGGAAGAAGGGCTTGATCTGCTCGCCGAAGCCCTCCGCAACCTTCAGGTCGCGCACTCCCTCGCGGCCCGGGAACACGCTGGACACCGGCATCTCCAGAGGCCAGCCGCCCGAGGGCGCGATGAGGGCGATCTCGCCGTAGGGCCTCTCGTAGTGGTCCGTGGCGTAGTCGAACCAGAGCCGGTAGCCGGTGTCGCCCACCGGGACCTTTTCGCCCTGCTGGAGCGACAGCCCCTTGATCTCGTGGGTCCCGGTCTCCAGGTCCACGAGGATGGCGTGCTCGCCCAGAACCAGGAAGGGATCGCCGGCGAACGGGGCCGCGTCCCCGGCGGTCTCCGAGAGGTAGAACAGCCCGCCCGCGGGCACCGTGGCCTTGCCGTCCTTGATGGCGCTGCCGCGCAGGGCCACGGCTTCGGACAGGGCCTTCTTCTCCCCGTTGTCGTTGTGGAAGGTCTTGTTCCGCAGGCCGGCCAGGTGGGGCATGTAGGCCATGTCCTCGGCCGGGGGCAGGCCGTGGGGGTCGGGGGCGCAGAGGGCGGCCCCCCCCCCCAGGCCCAGGGCCAGCAGGAGAACAATGGCGATCCGCGTGGCGAAAAACATCTGCATGGCGACTGGTTCCTCTGTGGTTCGGCCCAGGCGGGCCTTGGTGGCTCCTGCGTCTGCGCAGATCAAGAACCGTTCCAGAGAGGTAATCACCTGGAATACTTCGTCTTCACCGCGAACGTCGGAAGAGAGGAAGAGCGGTCCCTGGGCGGATTTACGCATAGGGGTGTGCGGTTTCCCGCACACCAGAGGGCCGACAAGCACGCATTTACGTCTTGGAGAGTTTCTTGCTAGGGAAGCGCCAGCGTATCCCGACGCCGCAGGAACACACCCATGGCCGACCGCCTCCGCATCGCCCTGATCCTCTGCCTGCTCCTCGCGGCCTCCACCTCCGCCCTGGCGCAGCCCCCTGACACGCCCCTGCGCATCGGCCTGAAGATCGGTTCGCCGCCCTTCACCTATCTGGACCAGGAAGGGGACCATTCGGTGCGCGGCCTGAGCGTGGACCTGGGCCGTCTGCTGGGCAAGGCCATGGGCCGACGTGTGGAGTTCTTCAAGAGCATGGATCTGGTGTTGCGCCGCGAACTTTTGACCCACGGCCAGATCGACCTGATCATCTTCGACAGCCCCAACTTCATGGCCGAGTCCGGGTTCATCTTCGTCCCCACCTCCGTGGTCCTGAATCGCCGGCTGTTCGCGCACAACTCCTGCCGCGACGTGGTCTGCCTCAAGGACCTGGCCGACAAGCGGGTGATCATGGTGGCCGGGGACGACCTCTGGCAACTGCGCGACCAGCCTCCGCCGCGCGACCTGACCGTTGTGGCCACGCCCCTGGAGGCCCTGGAGCACCTGGAGAAGGGACACGTCGACGTGTTCATCGCCCCCTCCGAGGAGGTGGCCCAGGCCTTCATCCTCAAGCGCGGCTTCCGCAGTGTCCGCAAGGTCGGCGTGGTCATCGAGCAGATCCCCCTGTACATCACGTTGCGGCAGGACCAGCGCCAGTTGGCCTCGGAGATTGCTACGGCCATGAAGCGGATCAAGGCCTCGGGCTCTCTGGAGAAGATCAAGGACAAATGGTTCGGGGTGGACTTTGCCCCGCCCACCTGGGAGCACTACCGCGACGAGATGATCTTCGCCGCGGCCCTGGTCCTCTCGGTACTCCTGGGCATCGTGGTCTGGAACCGCCAGCTCAAGGCCAAGGTGCGCCAAGTGACCCAGGGGCTCCAGTCCTCGGAGCGGAAATTCCGCAACGTCATCGACTCCTCCCCGGACATGATCCTGGTGCTGGACCGCCTGGGCCGCATCCACAGCTACAACCCCAGCGCGGCCAATATCCTGGACGGCCGGGCCGAGAAGCCGGGCATGACCTTCGTGGAGGCGCTGCCCGCCGGGGAACGGGATCGGGCGGCGGCCTTTCTCCGGGAGGTCTTCGAGCAGGGACGAGCCTCGGCCGGGTTCCACCTGAACGGAGCCCGCGGCGGCCAGCACGACATCGACGTGGCGGCCACCCGGGTCACGGACCATGCCTCCGGGGAGCCGTTGGCCTGCTGCTTCGCCCGGGACATGACCGAACGCAACCGCATGGAGCAGGAGCTGGTCCAGGCCGACCGCCTGGCCACCATCGGCAAGATGGCCGCCAGCGTGGCCCACGAGATCAACAACCCCCTGGGCATCATCCAGGCCAACGTGGAGCTGGTCCTGGGCCGGGGGCTCTTTCCCGAGGAGGCCCGGGAGTTCCTGGAGGCCATCCGCCGCAACACCGTGCGGGCCGGGAACATAACCCGCGATCTGCTGACCACGGCCCGACCCAATCCCCCCCGGATGGGCGAATTGGATCTGCACCTTCTGGCCCAGACCACCCTCTCCATGATCGCCCCGCAGTTCGCCGACATCCGCATCGTCCACCAGACTTCCGAGTGGCCTGTGCTGGTCTGGGGCGATTCAAGCCTTCTCCAGCAGGTGCTCATCAACGTCCTGCTCAACGCCAAGGCGGCCCTAAGCGGAACCCCCGAACCGCACCTGGAAATCCGCTACTGCCACCCCGCGGGCGGCAGCATACGCGTACTGGTCCTGGACAACGGCAAGGGCATCGCCCGCGAACACCTCAACGCGGTCTTCGAACCCTTCTTCACCACCGGCAAGCCCGAGGGCTTCGGCCTGGGCCTGTTCATCTCCCGGCGCATCGTGGAGGACCACGGCGGGGTCATGTATGTGGAGTCCGAGGTGGGCAGGGGCACCAGGATCATCATCGAACTGCCCGCGGCCCCGGAGGGCGCGGCCGAACGGGCGGAGAAGGTTTCAGCATGAAAACCAAGCTGTTGATCGTGGACGACGAGCCGGACTTTCTGCATGTGCTCAAGAGCTACTTTTCCTTCGGCCCCTACGAGGTGCAGACCTCCACCTCCGGGGAGGCAGCCCTGCCGCTCCTGGAGCAGACCCAGTTCGACGTGGTCGTTACGGACATGGCCATGCCCGGCATGAACGGCCTGGATGTCCTGCGGGAGATCAAGAATCTCGGGAGCTACCTCCCGGTCATCATCATGACCGGCGTGGGCACCATTGAAAACGCGGTGGAGGCCATCCAGACCGGGGCCTTCCATTACATCGCCAAGCCCTTCAACCCCGCGGACCTGGAGAACCTCGTCTCCCGCGCCGCCGAGCACGTGAGCATGAACCGCCGCCTGGAGCGCGAGGCCTCCAGGGATGACCTGGACAACTTCATCCTGGGCCAGAGCCGGAGCATCCGCGACGTGGTCCAGATGATCTCCAAGGTCGCGGCCTCGGACGCCCCGGTGCTCGTCATGGGCGAGACCGGCACCGGCAAGTCCCTGTTCGCGCGCATGCTCCACGAGCAGAGCGAGCGCAAGGCCGGGCCGTTTCTGACCATCGACTGCGCCGCCCTGGCCGAAACCATCCTGGAGAGCGAACTCTTCGGCCACGTCAAGGGCGCCTTTACCGGAGCCGTGAGCGCCAAGCGCGGCCTGCTGGAGGAAGCCCAGGGCGGGACCATCTTCCTGGACGAGATCGGGGAACTGTCCCCCGGCACCCAGGTCAAGCTGCTGCGGGCCATCCAGGAACACGAGATCAAGCCCGTGGGCGGCAACAAGTCCTCGTCCATCGACGTGCGCTTCCTCTCGGCCACCAGCCGGGATCTGCGCCAGGAAATCGCCGACGGCCGCTTCCGCCGGGACCTCTACTTCCGGCTGGCCGTCATTCCGCTCTATCTCCCGCCACTGCGCGAGCGGCGGGAGGACATGCCCCTGTTCGTGGACCACTTCATCAAGCGCCTGAACAAGCGGTACAAGAAGAACATCTCGCACATCGACAAGGACGTCATGGACCTGCTCCTCGCCGCCCCCTGGCGCGGCAACATCCGGGAGCTGGAGAACGCCCTGGAGCGGGCCGTACTCCTCTCCAACGGCGAGACCATCACCCGCCACGACATGTGCCTGGACGCGCCTCCGGGACATCGTCCCATGGAGCACTCCGCCCCGGTCGCGCTCAAGGAGGTGGTGGAGGAGGCCGAAAAGAGGGCCATCCTCCAGATCCTGGCCGAGACCGAGGGCAACCGCACGGCTGCGGCCAAGATCCTGGGCATCGCCCGGCGCACCCTCTACGACAAGCTCGCCCAGTACGGCCTGGAATAGCGACCCGGTTCCGCTCCAACCCTGCTTCCAGCCTCGCTTTTGCAAAATATCGCCCGGCGGTGTGCGTTTCTCCGCAACCACTGTGCGCGGCGCCGCACAGTTTCCCGGAGACATTGCGGGATTTCCCTGCCCCGGCATTCCCGACCTTTGCAATATGGTTAATATTACATAACATTTCAATGTGTTACAATTGCGCTGCATCGGTGAAAAAAACGGCACGGAGTTTGCGAAACCCTTCACAAATCGCGCCTTGCACCGCCCAACGGACGGTAACGGAACCATACAACGCGAGATGGAGGGATTCAAAATGAGCAGATTGGCGAGGACCTGTGCGCTCATGTTTGCATTGCTGGGTCTCTTGGGCACGGCGCACGCTTACGAGGCCATGGTCGGCCCCACGGGCGTGCTGAAATACGACAAGGGCAAGGCCTATGAGGGCTACACCCTGGTCACGCCCACGGCCAAGACCACCACGACCTATCTCATCGACATGGAAGGCAACCAGGTCCACAAGTGGGAGTCCAAGTATCCTGCCGGACTGCACGCCGAGCTCTTGCCCAACGGCAACCTGTTGCGCGCGGGCCGGATCGAGCAGAAGGACGTGGGCTTCGGCGGCGGCGGCGGCATCCTCGAGGAGATCGCCTGGGACGGCAAGGTGGTCTGGGAATACAAGATGGCCGACAAGGACCATTACCAGCACCACACCTTCTGGCGCATGCCCAACGGCAACACCCTGATCCTGGGCTGGGAGCGCAAGTCCAAGGAAGACGCACTGGCCAAGGGTCGCGACCCCAAGACCATTCCCTCCGGCACAGTGGAGAGCTCCGGCGTTGTGCACAACGACTTCTGGACCGACTTCGTGCGCGAGGTGGACAAGTCCGGCAAGACGGTCTGGGAGTGGCACGCCTGGGATCATATCGGCGTCGGTCCCGAAAAGCTGGACATCAACTACAAGCTGCCCGAGCCCGTGGGCTCCGTGTACCCCAACTTCGACTGGAGTCACTACAACACCGTGGCCTATTTGCCGGCCACCGACCAGATCCTGCTCAACTCCCGCAACTTCAGCGAGTTCTATCTGGTGAGCCACAAGACCGGCGCCATCCAGTACCGCTGGGGCAATCCGTCGGCCTATGGCGCGGGCAAGGCGCCCTCCTGGTATGACGACGGCGACCAGAAGGTCTTCGGCTCGCACTGCGTCACCCCCCTGGAGAACGGCAACTTCCTGCTCTTCGACAACGGCTCCGAACGTCCCCAGGGCAACCGTTCCCGCGTGGTGGAAGTGAACCCCAAGAGCGGCGAGATCGTCTGGTCCTTCGAGAGTCAGGACATCAACAGCTTCTACAGCTACCGCCAGGGCGCGGTGCAGAAGCTGCCCAACGGCAACGTGCTGGTGACCTCCAGCCACCACGGCCACCTCTTCGAGGTGACTCCGGACAAGAAGATCGTCTGGGACTACGTGAACCCCGTGGCGGCCGGCGTGGCCCGCTGCCTCATCGACGAGGACCGCGACAGCCTGCCCGGCGGCCGGCACATGCTGAGCAACGTCATCCACCGCGCCTACCGTTACGGCGCGGACTACCCGGGCCTCAAGGGCAAGGACCTGGGCAAGAAGTCCCCGCTGGCTCCCTGCCCGCAGTTCTTCAAGGACTGGCGTCCGGGCGCGACCATCAGCGGCGGCGGTTCCAGCGGCGGCACGGCTCCTGCTGATACCCCGGCCGAGGACGGCCCGACCATGCACGCCTACTAGCCGGGGATCGCATCCGAACCACCAGGCGGGGCCTGCCCGGCAG
>JBMONM010000253.1:0-3710 GCA_049324675.1 Thermodesulfobacteriota bacterium | reverse complement strand
GGCCGGGGTCTGGCTGACCCCGTAGTTGTAGAGGCCGTAGGCCACGAAGGTGACCCCGAGCCCCAGAAAGACCACGGCCAGGGTGGGGACGAGGGGGAAGGCGCGGGGCAGGGGCGAGAAAAAAAGGGCCGGGGAAAAAAAGATCGTCCCGGCAAAGGACTGCATGGCCGTGAGGAAAAGCGGGGTATGGCGCGTCGAGAGCTTTTTGAGCGTCACGATGTAGCCCACGGCGCAGCACATGGCCAGAAATTCCAGGAAGTTCCCCAGGACCGGGGCCGGGGCGGCCTCGGTCGTGGTCCCGGCGGCGCTTAAGACCAGCACCCCGATCACGGCCAGAAAAAGTCCGAAAAGGGTGCGGCGGCTTAAGCGTTCCTTGAGCGCGACGGCGGCCGTGGCCGCCACCAAAAGCGGCAGCAGGGAGGTGACCATGCCGGCCTGGGAGACCTGGGTGAAGCGCAGGGCGTTGGCCTCGAAGACGAAGTACAGGCACGGTTCGCACAGGGCCATGAACAGGATGGGTTTCACATCCCGGCGCAGGTTCGCAAAGCCGCCCAGACGGGGCATGAGCGGGAGAAAGACCAGCGAGGCCAGGGCCATGCGTCCGAAGACCACCAGCAGGGGCGCAAACGCGCCCATGGCCAGCTTCATGGCGATGAACGAGCCGGCCCACAGGGTGGTGGCCAGGATCAGGGCGGCCAGGGCGGTCAAAGGGGTTTGAGGCTTGAGCATGTGGCGGATCGAAAAACGGTTGAGGCCTGTTCCGGCATCGGCCACAATGACCGCCGGGAAGGCCTTATAGGCCCTTTCGCAACGATTGAACAGGAAAAAGGGGATGGCGATGTTTGAAGCCTTGGAACGGTTGCCCATGGAGGAAATGATCCGGCGGCACGAGGCCTGCCGGAACCATCTGGCCCTGATCGCCCCCGAGGCGGGTGGGCTTGCGGTCTTTTCGCGCATGGCGATCTACTATCTGACCGGAACCTGGGGCAACGGGGTGTTTTGGCTGCCCCTGTCGGGCGAACCGGTCTATCTGTGCCGCAAGGGCATCGAGAGAGCCAGGCTGGAATCGCCGCTCCCGGCCATGTTTTCGTTCAAGTCCTATTCCGAGTTGCCCGGGCTTCTGGCCGATGCCGGCAGTCCGCTTTCCTCCGTGGCCGCCGCCGAAATGTCCGGGCTGACCTGGGCGCTTTCGAATCTCCTGCTGTCCAGGGTCAAGGGCATCCGTTTCGTATCCGGGGATGCGGTCCTGGCCAAGGCCATGGCCGCCAAGTCCGAATGGGAGCTGGCCAAGATGCGGCTGTGCGGAGCGCGCCACAACAAGGGCTTGCGGGAGGTTCTGCCCGCGCTTTTGCGCCCGGGCATGACCGAGCGGGAGACCGCCCACAAGGCCTGGGAGGCCTTTTTCTCCCTGGGGCATATGGGGCACATGCGCATGGGCGCCCACGGCGAGGAGATATTTCTCGGGCATGTGGCCGCCGGGGACTCGGGAAACTACCCCAGTGTGTTCAACGGGCCGGTGGGGCTTCGCGGCGAGCATCCGGCCATGACGCTCATGGGCTATGCGGGCAAGGTCTGGAGGACGGGCGAGCCCTTGACCATGGACATCGGCTTCGTGCTCGAGGGCTACCATACGGACAAGACCCAGGTGTACTGGGCCGGCCCGGAATCGGGCATGCCGGACGAGGCCAGGCGGGCCCACGATTTTTGCATCGAGGTCCAGACGCGGGTGGCCGAGGGGCTGCGCCCCGGGGCCATCCCCTCGGAACTCTACGCCATGGCCATGGATATGGCCCGGACGTCGGGAATGGACGAAGGGTTCATGGGCCTTTCGGGCAACAAGGTGAATTTTTTGGGCCATGGCATCGGGCTGGCCATCGACGGCTGGCCGGTGATCGCCAAAGGCTTCGACGAGCCCCTGGAGACGGGCATGACCTTGGCCCTCGAACCCAAGCACGGCATTCCGGGCCTGGGCATGGTCGGGGTGGAGAACACCTTCGAGGTCACGGGGTCCGGGGGCGTGTGCCTGACCGGGACGCGCTACGACATGCTGTGCGTCGAGTGAACCCCGGTGCGGGTTCTTGCCCTTGCCGGGAGAGCCGTGTAGGTTCGTGCGTCTGGAAACGGCGCGTCGTGGCCGGGGAAACGACCCGCGACCACGGCGTGCGCTTCGTGTCCGCCGGTCGCCGCGCGCGTCCGGAAAACCCTTCGGAGAAGGCCTGAAACCGTGAACAGCGAAGTGCTCTGGGCGCCCTGGCGCATGCAGTATATCCTCGGCCCCAAGGCCGACGACTGCGTGTTCTGCATCCCCAGGGATCCGGGGCAGGACCGGGAGCGTCTGGTTTTGGCCCGGGGGCCGCACACCTTCGTGATCATGAACAAGTTCCCCTACAACAACGGGCACCTCATGGTCACGCCGTACCGCCACACCAGTTGCCTGACGGAACTTGGCCCCGAAGAGATGCGCGAGGTGGCCGACGGGCTGGCCTTCTGCACGGCGGTGATGCGCCAGGCCTTCCATCCCCAGGGCATAAACATCGGATTGAACATCGGCGAGGCCGCCGGATCGGGCATCGCCGCGCATCTGCATTTCCAGATGGTGCCGCGCTGGAACGGGGATTCCTCGTTCATGGCCGTTTTCGGGGAAACCCGGGTGGTGCCGGAACTGCTTTTGTCCACCTACGACCGGATAAAACCCCTTTTCGCGGGCTATCCCGTCCGTGGCCGGGCGGAGGGCGGGGAATGATCGCCGGGAGGCGTTCCGCGTGCGTCATCACGGCCGCCGGGCATTCCGGCCGGTCCAATCAGGCCCAATCAGGGAGGAAACGACCATGCGCGTTGTGAAAGTTCTTGTCTTAATTGTCTTTTTCTTTTTCTGCATGATCTTTTTCGTGCAGAACACGGCCATGCTGTCCACCCCCCTGGTTCTGAAAATGGACGTTTTCTCCCTGTCCTACGCCTCACCGGAAGTGCCCTTCTATGTGGTTCTGCTGCTGGCCTTTGTGGTCGGCGGGCTTTTCAGCCTGGCCTATTTCATCCTGGAACGCGTGCGTCTGGGCAACAAGGTGAAGGAGCAGGCCGGCCGCATCGCCGCCCTGGAAAGGGAGCTCGCCGCTTCCAAGAGTTATTCCGGCATAAGCTCCGGATATGCGTCCTCCTCTGTTTCGCCGGTCGAGACCGCCTCGGCTGTCCCGGAAGCGTATGCCGCGTCCGGCGAGGATGTCTCCGAGGCGTCCGCCGACCAGGAGAAGGCGCAGGACAAGTAATCTTTTCGTCATGACGGACACAGTCGTTTTCCAGAAGTGGAGCGTATCTCCGGGGACGGCGCCGCCGGCTCCGGCCGTCCGGTCGTATCGGCGTGATGCGCGGCGGCGGCCGGCATGAACGGCGTCAAACTCACCCCCATGTTCGAGCAGTACCTCCGGATCAAGGCCGAATATCCGGAGACGCTGCTTTTCTACCGCATGGGGGATTTCTACGAGCTCTTTTTCGAGGACGCGATCACCGCGGCCCGTGAACTGCAAATCACGCTGACCTCGCGAAATCCCGGGGCCGAATCGCCGGTGCCCATGGCCGGGGTGCCCCACCATGCCGCCGAGGCCTACCTGGGCCAGCTTCTGGAGAGGGGCTTCCGGATCGCCATCTGCGACCAGATCGAGGACCCGAAGCAGGCCAAGGGCCTGGTCAAGCGGGCCGTGACCCGGGTGCTGACT
>JBMONM010000252.1:0-31455 GCA_049324675.1 Thermodesulfobacteriota bacterium | reverse complement strand
TCGCCCCTCCCTCTCACTGGCGGCGGGAATGGCCGCTATGATCTTGTGCGTGGCCTGTCTGCTTGTGCCCCTGCGGCGCACGGTCTTTGCCGGGTCCCTGGACGTGTGGGGCCCCTCGTGACGCGCCTGGAGGCGGACGGCATGGATCGGTCCGCCTTGACCGCCTATTTTTCGTCCCCGGGAGTGACCTTCGATCCGGCCATCATGGCCAGGAAGGTCGACGCCATGGTCCGAAACCGTTTCGAGCCCGTCACGGTGACCCGGCGAACCCTGGAAAAAAGCGGCTACCGCAAGTTCCTGGACCCCTGGACCATCAGCAAGGCCGGCCGGTACATGGCCGAGAAGCGGGAGGTCTTCGCCGCGGCGGAAAAGACCTACGGGGTCCCGGCAGAGGTGCTGGCGGCCATCCTTCTGGTCGAAACCAAGCTCGGGGACTATCTGGGGGACCGCGAGGCCTTCGGCGTTCTGGCCAGCATGGCCTTGTGCCGGGATTTCGAACTCATCCGTTTCCGGCTCAAGGCCCTCAAAAACTCCCCGGAGAGAACGGCCTTCGCCGAGCAGGCCGCTCGGGAGAAAGGCGATTGGGCCTATGAGGAGCTCAAGGCCCTTCTGGCCTATGCCCAGGCCAAAAAGATTTCCCCCCTGGCCATTCCCGGGTCCATCTACGGGGCTATCGGCATTTGCCAGTTCATGCCCACCAATGCGCTCAAGTTCGGGGTGGACGCCGACAGCGACGGCACGGTGGACCTGTTCGCGGACAAGGACGCCATCCACAGCGTGGCCAACTATCTGCGCGGCCATGGCTGGCGCACGGACCAGGGCGAGGAGGAACGCCGGGCGGCCATCTACAGCTACAACCACAGCAACCTCTACGTTATGGCCGTCCTGGCCGTGGCTGAAAGACTCAAACCCTTCCGTCCCGCCTCCTGATTGCCGCCCTGGAGTGGCATCCTCGAAATTCGTGCATACGAACCGGACAGGGGGCTTCCTTTTTTATTCCGTTCCGTGTTCGCGTGTCCCGCCTGGCAACATGGTGTAGGGGGCAAGCACAGCCGGACGCGCGACGTCTTGCCGCAATGAAAAACGGCCCGGTCCCCTTCTCGGGGGCCGGGCCGTCGTCGTGTGCGGGAAGCCGGCCGCTATTCGGACTTCTGGGCCACCATGCTGAGGTTGCCGCCCTCGACCTCGGCACGCACGCTTATGGCCACCTTCCACAGCACCGTGAGCACCAGGGCGCCGATGGCGAAGACCATGGCCGCCACCATGAGCTCGGGTATCGTGGGCAGGTAGGAGGTGACCTTTTCGAAGGGGTTGGGTGCGAAACCGGCCACGATGAGTCCCATGCCCTTGTCGATCCAGGAGGCGATGACCAGAAGGATCAGGGCCGTGATCAAGGCCGGCCGCCTCTGGCGGATCTGGTAGGGGATGAGCATGGCCAGGGAGATGATGGCCAGGATGGCCGCCGTCCACATGAACGGAACCAGGGTGGTGTCCCCGTCGAATCCCTTGAAGAGATACACGATGGGGGCCATGTGGCCGGGCATGTTGCTGTAGAAGGCGGTGAAGAGCTCAAGCAGGAAGAAGAACACGTTGATGCACATGGCGTAGGTGATGATCGTGGCCAGGGTGTCGATGGCCTTCTTTCCCGGATCGAAGGTGGTCAGCCGCCTGACGAGCAGGGTCAGGAGAAGCAGGATGGCCGGGCCGGAGCAGAAGGCCGAGGCCAGGAAGCGCGCGGCCATGATGGCCGTGAGCCAGTAGTGGCGGCCGGGCAGTCCGGCGTACAGAAAGGCCGTCACGGTGTGGATGGAGAAGGCCCAGATCACCGAGAGGTAGATCAGGGGCTTGACCCAGGTCGGCGGGGCCATGTTGTTGCGGAAGGCCTGCAGGGTCACCCAGCCGATGACCAGATTCAGGAACAGGTAGCCGTTAAGGACGATCATGTCCCAGAAAAGGACCGAGTTGGGCGTGGGATGGAAGATGATGTTCAGCATCCGTTGGGGCTGCCCGAGGTCCACCACCACGAAGAGCATGCACATGAGCACCGAGGAGATGGCCAAAAATTCCCCCAGGATGATCATTTTCGAGAAGTCTTTGAAATGGTGGAAGTAGTAGGGCAGAACCAGCATCACGGCCGAGGCGGCCACGCCGACGAAGTACGTGAGCTGGGCGATGTAGAAGCCCCAGGACACGTCGCGGCTCATGTCGGTGATCACCAGACCCTTGGTCAACTGATACATCCAGAAGCCAGCCCCCAGACCGATGACGCACAGCAGGCCGATGATCAGCCCCCAGTAGCGTGGTGTGCCTTTCAGCGCTTTTTCGATCATGGCTTACCTCACATCAGGTAGTAGACGCTGGGGCTGGTGCCGGCGTCCGGTTTGCGGCGCAATGCGAACCGTTCCCGCAAGACCTTGCGGATGTCGGAATCGGGGTCGTTCAAGTCGCCGAAGATGAGCGCGCCGCCCGAGGCCTCCACGCAGGCCGGCATCTTGTTCTGGGTCAGAAGCTCCGCGCAGAAGTTGCACTTCTCGACCACGCCGCGCATCCGGGTGGGAAACAGCGGGTTGAAGTTCGTGATGAACGGCCTGGGGTCCTGGAAATTGAAGCTCCGGGCCCCGAAAGGACAGCCGGCCATGCAGTAGCGGCAGCCGATACAGCGATGGAAGTCCATCATCACGATGCCGTCTTCGCGTTTGAACGTAGCCTGGGTGGGGCACACCCGGACGCACATGGGGTCCTCGCACTGGTTGCACAGAAGCGGATAGACCCGATGTTCCACGTCCTCGGCCAGGTAGTGGCCGTGCTCGGTGGGGAAGGCCTCCTCGAAGGTCGCGCCCCAGAACCATTTGATGCCTTTTTTCCCGGGAATGTTCGGAACGTTGTGCTGCGTGTGGCAGGCCTTGGCGCACACGTCAACGAGCTCCTGATTGAATCTGGTGGTGTCGATGGCCATGCCCCAGTGTTTGACGGGCTGGCCGGGGGCGCCGCCCGCCGGCGGGGTCGACGTGGCCATTGCCGGGGCGTCGCCCAGAAAGCCGAGCCGCCCGGCCCCCAACCCAAGGGCGGAAACCGCGGCCAGCTTCAGGAATTTTCTTCTGCTGCTTTTCATTGATGGTCCCCTTTCAGAGGTTGTGTCCCGAGCGTGGGCCTAGTGGCCTGCGGTTTCCTGGGAAACCTGCGGGATCGGCCCGGCCTGTTTGGGCGACAGGTTGTGGCAGTCCCAGCAATAGGGTTCCACGCCCACAGGGGTATGACACCGGTCGCAGAACTTGGTCTTGTCCGTATGGCAGTTCATGCAGGTGTTGGTCAGGCTGATGTCGAAGCGCTTGCCTTTGGCGTTCTCGTAGACGTGTACGTCCTGTCTGACCACCATGTTCCGCCATTCGTCCAGGATCTGCATGTGCCTGGCGCGCATGACCTCTTTGGACTCGACGCACTCCGTGGAGTTTTTCGGGTATTCGAGTTTGACCTCGAAGGGGGCGCTGCCGGCGTTGTAGACGAACGGAAACAGCACCAGCGCCACGAAGACGATCAGCCCGGGGATGATGTATTTGCCCTGGTACATGGCTATTCCTCCTCCTCAGACTCGCAACCCGGCAACGGGTTTTGGCGCAGATCCATGGTCCGTTCCTTCTCGCCGTCGAGAATCAGGGCGTTGCCCACCAGTTCGTGGACGCCGCAGACCCCCACCCCGGGCGCCCAGTAGTCGCACAGGGGCGGCAGGGTGGCCCGGTCGATGGCGCAGACGCAGGCCAGCATGTTCACGTCGTGGGTGTCCTGCACGTACTTGACCGCGTTGCCGCGGGGCAGGCCGCCGCGCAGGCGCGTCTCCAGGAATTCCTCGTTGTTCAAGCCCGCGCCGCCGCCGCAGCAGAAGGTCTGCTCGCGGATGGTGTTGTCGGGCATCTCATAGAATTCCGGGACCACGTTCTTGATGACGTAGCGGGGTTCTTCCAGAAGGCCCATGCCCCGGGCGGGGTTGCAGGAGTCGTGGAAGGTGACCTTGCAGTGGGCGTTGCGGCTGGGGTCGAGCTTGAGCTTGCCGTTCTTGATCAGGTCGGCGGTGAACTCCGTGATGTGCAGCATCTTGGTCCCGGCCGCGGCGTCGAATTTCGTGCCGGTGATGGGCGAAACCGGGGTCTCCATGAAGTCGGCCGGGCCGTTCATGGTCAGCATGTACTGGTTGATGACCCGCCACATGTGGCCGCACTCGCCGCCAAGTATCCACTTGACCCCCAGGCGCTTGGCCTCATGGTACATCTTGCCGTTGAGCTTCTTCATCATCTTGTCGGAGGTGAACAGCCCGAAGTTGCCGCCTTCCGACGCGTAGGTGCTCCAGGTGTAGTCCAGATCCAGGTAGTGAAACAGGATCAGGTAGCCCATGAAGGTGTAGATGCCCGGGTCGGCGAAGATGTCGCCCGAAGGGGTGATGAACAGGATTTCGGCACCCTTGCGGTTCAGCGGGGGATCGATGCGCACCCCGGTGACCGTCTCGATGTCGTCGCACAGAAAATCCACCATGTCCTTGAAGGCGTGCGGCTGGATGCCCAGGTGGTTGCCGGTCCGGTTGCAGTTGGCCACCGGCTCCATGATCCAGTTGATGTTGCAGCCCACCAGGTGCAGCAGCTCCCGGGCCATCATGGTGATTTCGGCGGTGTCGATGCCGTAGGGGCAGAAAAGCGAGCAGCGGCGGCATTCCGTACACTGGTAGAAATACAGGAACCATTCCTTGACCACGTCGGTCTCGAGCTTGCGCGCTCCGGCCAGACGGCCCAGGACCTTGCCGGCCATGGTGAAGTCGCCCCGATAGATGGAGCGCAGAAGCTCGGCCCGAAGCACGGGCATGTTCTTGGGGTCGCCGCCGCCGATAAAAAAGTGGCACTTGTCGGCGCAGGCCCCGCAACGCACGCAGATGTCCATGAACACCTTGAAGGACCGGTACTTTTCCAGGCGCTCCCGGAACCCCTCGGTGATGATCTCCTTCCAGTTCTCGGGCAACTTCCAGTCGTCGTCCGTGGGCGACCAGTTCCGGGGATTGGGGAAGTTTAAGTACTTCAGGATGTCCGGCTTGGCCGGATAGCTGAAATTGCCGGGTTTGAACTCGGGCGGCACGTCCATCCAGGACTTGGGCGGCGTGCTGTAGTTGATCTTGATCAACTCTTCAGGCGGTGGGATCTTGGCCATGATCGCTCCTTTTCACCGGAAATACTATAGGTTGTGGCGCTTACGCCTGTTTGTCCACGGGCAGCCCGGCTTCGATCATCTTCTCGCGGAACTCGTCCTCATAGGCCGCATAGGAGTGGGGCTTGACGGCCGGATCGTTCCAGGGGTTGACCCACATCTGGCGGCGGCTGAAGTTCGGTATGGCCCGGGTGGGGCTTAAAAACACGCCGCCCATGTGCATGAGCTTGGAGAAGGGGAAGTACATGAAAAGGATGCTCACCAGGAAGATGTGCACATAGAAGGAGACGTGGATCGGGTCCTGGGGAATGACCGGATGGAAGGTCACCAGGCCCATGGTCAATTGCTTGATGGCGATCACGTCCACCTTGGCGATGTAGCGCATCCAGATGCCGGACAGGGCGATGCCCAGGATCAGGAACAGGGGGAAGTAGTCGGACATGATCGAGATGTAGTTGACCTTGGGGTCGAACACCCGGCGCAGGAACAAAAAGAGCAGGGCGGCCACGATGAGCATGTCCGACTGGTACAAAAGCGGCACGCCGATCTGCAGGATGCTGTCCATGAACTCCAGCTTCTCGAGGGGCATGGGCACCGGATTGAGGAACAGGCGCAGGTGGCGCACAAGGATGATCAGGAAGGAATAGTGGAACATGAGGGCGAAAAGCCACAGCCATTTGGCCGAGTTGTATCCGACCTTGGGCCCTTCCTGCTTGAGACAGATCGAGGTGTTGCGGAAAAGGGAACGGAAGGTCAGCACCTCGAAGGCCATCCGGATGACCGTGCCGCTGGCGTTGTAGGGGTTGTCCCATGGATTGTTCTTGATCCACGGAAGCGATTTCTGCTGCCCGCCGGTGGTCGGAATACAGAAGGGCACGGGGAGTTTGGCCCATCCCAGGATTTTGGATATAAACCCCAGGACGAAGACCAAAAAGGCCAGATATGGGATATATATCCCGAACAGGCCCTTCCACCCGGCCTCACCGGCTCCCAGCCAGGCGAGCACGACAAGTGCCAGAACGACGAAGAAGGAGTAGAACGCTGCCATGGACCCTCACCTCGTTAAAAGTTTGACCGTCGTCGATGTCATCACTCCGGGGTTTCCGAAGCAAAGTCGCACACGAGCCCCGCTCGCTTGAGCAGCCTGGAGTATTGGGTGTTGATCTGGTTGATCCGGAGTTGGTAGAGCTTTTCCCGGCATTTGGAATAGATGTCAAGGGAGATGAGGGCCAGCACGTCGATGCGCGATTCCAGTTCGAGAAGTTCCGCGAACAGCCCCTTCCGGGATATCTCTTCCCACAGGGACTCCCGAACGGCTTTCTTGAGCAGGTAGATGAAGGCCACGGCCTGGGAGGGGGTGAAATCCTGAACGGCCCGGACCCGAACGATTTCGTCCAGGTGCGGTTCAAAGACGAGGGTCGACGGGGTTTCGCCGTTTTGGGACAGCTCGTCGAGGACGCCGGCCATGCCGATCTTGAAGCGATAGGCCACGGGATTGGCGAAACGATCCTTCTGCTTTTTCCACAGGACCGCTGTTTCCGGGGCATAGGTGGCCAACGTCAGATCGAACCAACGGGCCAGGATATCATCCTTTTTTTGGATCAGAAGCGCGCGGGCTGACGACATGATATGTCCTTTTCTTCACAAACATCTAACAGGTTGATTCCATACCAAAAACATGACAATTGTAAAGTGCGAAAAAAACGAGGCCGGTTCTTCACGGATCATTTTTCGTCTTTGCGGCGTGCGGGCTCCCGGCCGATGTCTGAAAGACCGGTACGCCGCGCCAGGAGGGAGGAAATGGAGCTGACGACCGCGCAACGCGGCATCGTAAGGGCCGCCGCAGAGTTTCTGAACGTGGAGCGCTACCAGGGGGCCATGCCCAGGCGGCACACGTTCCTCTATGATGAAAAGGACGTCAAGGAGTTGGTTCGCAATGATTATCTGGAATGGATCAAACTGACGTTTTCGTGCGGCAAGGGGCTTAAAGGGCTGCGGCTGACCGATGCCGGACGCAGGGCCCTGGAAAAACCCGTGGACCCGCGTAGCGGCCCTGAGGACCTCGAACCCGAGCATCTGGATATCTTGAACGATGTGTTCCATCTCTCGAAGACCGTGCGCTACCGGGGGATGATGCCTGAGAAAAAGGCCCGCTTTTACAGCGCCGACGATGTGGAGGACCTGTTCGCCAGGGGGTATCTGTTGCGCGTGCGCGTCAAATGGGGGGAAGGGAAAAAGGCCAAGGGATACATGGTGTCCGCAAAGGGCCTGCGTGTCCTGCGTGAGGCGGGGCGGGCGTAGGCCGCTTTCGCGAGTCAAAAGGGCGCCTTCCGGCCGGGTACCGGAGGCGCCCGCGTATTTTAGACGGCCGCCGGGATCAGACGGCCTTGCCGCCGGAGATGCGCGCCTCGGGGGCGATGTCCGCATCCCGGGTCTTCCAGGAAAGTTCCAGGCAGAACTTCTCCTTGTCCTTTTTCTGGGAGGCCTTCATGGACACCGAGATGATGCTCGTGGGCCGAAGCGTCACGCAGTCCTCGCCCACGGCCATGCAGATGCTCCCGGCCTTGAGGTTGGACAAGACATCCTCCAACCGGGCCGCCACCTCCCGCAACTCCAGCATTCCTTCCATCTTCACCTTGTTTTTGGACATGGTTCCTCCAGTGTTTTCGTCCGGGCAAAGACCGGGTATTTGTTGGACGATTACGTGTCCACGCGCGGGGAAAGCCCGATCGGCGGGCGGTTCCAGATCACCACGGCCACCTCGGCGGCCACAAGCCTGGTCACGAGCACCGATCCGCCCCGGCCGGTCACAAAGGCCACCAATTCGCGCAAGTCCCGATCCGCGGCGCTCACGACCCCCATGCCTGTGGGAAAGTAGGTGCCGTCGTCGGTGACGGACAACTCCACCCGGCCGGACAGACGGCATTTCAGGCGGATGCGCAATACGGCGTCGGAACGGGTTTTCCCGGACGAACCGACCCCGAGCCCCAGCAGGATTTTCAGGGCGTGCCCCACCAGATAGGCGTTTTGCATGGACAGGTCGGTCAGGTCGCTCTCCATTTCCACGGTCAGATCCGGCCGCCGGGAGAGGATCACATCGGCGCTGTCGACGAGGTCTTCCAGGAAGGCGCGTGCCCGCTCGCAGGCGTCCGGATCCGGACGGGCCGGTCCGGAAGTCCGCAGGAATGTCGTGGTGGCATGTCCTCCGGAAAGGATCCGGCCGGGGGGCGCAACGCCCACGATCGGGGTTTCGACGCTCGCGGGGGCCTTGGCCGAAGTCGCCGCAGGGTGGAAGAAAGGGGCTTCCCGCTGGTTCGGTTGATCGGGCATGGTGCCACTCCTTGGCGCGTTCCGGCCTGTCGCAAGGCATCCGGGGATGCCCGGCCGGCGCGCGACCCGTCTCCTCGGAATGTTCAGAAAAGTGTCCGATGCTGTCCCGGATGCGTTACCGCCATGCGCCGGGAATATGGAGATTCGGCGTCGGAGAGGGGGGCGCTCAGTCGTCGGCGTGGGCCAGTCTGGCCAGGAGGTTGCCCAGGGCCGCGGCCGCGGTCTTGGCCTTGATCTCCTCCCGCCCGCCGCTGAAGTGGAACGCCTGGGCCGTGGTTTCCCCAGGCGTGGCGAAGGCCATCCAGACCGTGCCCACGGGCTTCTCCGGCGTGCCCCCGTCCGGACCGGCGATCCCCGAGACGGCCACGGCGCAGGAGGCCCCGAAGACTTTTTTCACCCCCCGGGCCATGGCCAGGACGGTTTCCTCGCTCACCGCCCCCCGGGTCGACAGGACCTTGGGGGACACGCCCAGCAGCCCGGTCTTGGCCGCGTCGGCATAGGCCACCACCCCGCCCAGAAACCATCGCGAGGAACCGGGCAGATTGGTCAAAAGATGGCCGATCAGGCCGCCGGTGCAGGATTCGGCCGTGGCCAGGGTCAGGGTTCGGTCCGAAAGGGCCTTGGCCAGGCGGGGGACCACGGCCCCCGCGGCGGACAGGATCGGGGCGGCGTCATTCATGGAGGCTCCTTTTGTCAGTTTTTGGCCTACCGCAAAGCGGTCCGGCTGTCACCGCCAGGCATCCCTTCCGGCGTCTTGACGCCCCGCTCCCGGCCCGCGTAAGACCGCGCCAGCACCGGACACCACGCAAGGAGCCGTTTCATGCTTGATCTCAAATACGTGCGCCAGAACTTCGATGCCGTGCGCCAGGCCCTGTCCCGGAGGGGCGCGGTCCCCGGCCTGGACGCCTTTTTGGAAAAGGACGCCGCTCGGCGCGAACTGCTTTCCCGGGTGGAGGCGCTCAAGGCCGAACGCAACAAGGCCTCGGCCGAGGTGGCCGCGGCCAAGCGCGAGGGTCGCGACGTCTCGGACATCCTGGCCGGGCTGGGCCGGACCTCGGAGGAGATCAAGTCCCTGGACGCGGAGCTTGCCGCCGTGGACGCCGAGGTGCGGGACATTCTTTTGGCCGTGCCCAACATGCCGCATCCCTCCACTCCGGACGGCCGCGACGAGCGCGACAACCGGGTGGAGCGGGCCTGGGGACAGCCCCGGACCTTCGATTTCCCGATCCGGGACCACCTGGACGTGGGCCTGGGATTGGGCGGTCTGGACCTGGAACGCGCGGCCAGGATGTCCGGGGCCCGCTTCTGCGTGCTGCGCGGCGATCTGGCCCGGCTCGAACGCGCCCTGGTGGCGTTTATGATCGACCTGCACACTCTGGAGCACGGCTATCTGGAAATCGCCCCGCCGTACCTGGTCACGGGCGAAAGCCTGTTCGGCACCGGCCAGCTCCCCAAGTTCGCCGAGGACCTGTTCAAGATCGAAGGGCAGGACCGTTACCTGATCCCCACGGCCGAGGTGCCCCTGACCAACCTGCATCGGACCGAGACCCTGGCCGAGGAGGACCTGCCGCAGGCCTACGCCGCCTTCACCCCGTGCTTCCGGTCCGAGGCCGGCTCCTACGGCCGGGACACCCGGGGGCTCATCCGCCTGCACCAGTTCGACAAGGTGGAGTTGGTGCGGGTGTGCCGGCCCGAGGATTCCTACCGGGAGTTGGAGAAACTCACGGGGCACGCCGAAGAGGTGCTCCGCCGCCTGGAACTGCCCTACCGGGTGGTCAGCCTGTGCGCCGGGGACCTGGGGTTCGGCTCGGCCAAGACCTACGACCTGGAGGTCTGGCTGCCGGGGCAGGACACCTATCGGGAAATCTCCTCCTGCTCCAATTTCGAGGATTTCCAGGCCCGGCGGGCGGAGATTCGGATCAAGGCCAAGGGGGCCAAAAAAACCGTCCTGGCGCACACCTTAAACGGCTCCGGGCTGGCCGTGGGGCGGACCATGGCCGCCATCCTGGAAAACTTCCAGAATCCCGACGGCTCCGTGACCCTGCCGGCGGCCCTGGTGCCCTACATGGGCGGCCGGGAGCGCCTGGAGCCGGCCGGAGCCTGACCCGCGTCCCTCCGGGCGGGGCAAGGGGAGGACATGGCATGGACAAGGAACAAAGCACGATCATGGAGGCCCTGGTGCGGGGCATCCTGGTGGGCGGGTCCGTGGGGGTCCTGGGCGGGCTCGTATTCATGGACCTGCGTCGGGGGTTCACCCTGGGCATCATCGCCGGTTTTTTCGCGGCCGCCACCCGCCTGGCCCTGACAAGCTCCCGGCGCAAGAAATAGGCCGCAGCCGGCCTCAGACGTCTTCAGGGGGAAAAAGAGTTCGGGGTCGGGAATATCCTCCCCGGCCCCGTTCCCTGTTTCCCGGTGTTGGGCGAAACCGCTCACCGGAAGGCGAAAAGCCTTCTCCAGGGAATTCCCCCGAGAGAACGCCTGTCGTCCGCCATACGCGGTCCGAGCCTTCTCGACCGCCCGGTATGTTCCCTATCCGATGGCGACCCGCTTCGCGGCCGCCTCCACCGAGGCCTTTCGCGGCATGGTGATGGTCAGAACGCCGTTTTTGTAGCCGGCCTTGATGCCCTCCACGTCGGCGTCCCCGGGCACGGCCAGGACCCGCTGGAACGAACCGTACCGGCGTTCCATGCGGTAGTAGCCCTTGTCCTCGGATTTTTCCTCCTGACGCTTCTCGGCCCTGATGATCAGGGCGTCGCCCTTGAGTTCGACCTGGATGTCCTTTTCGTCGATGCCCGGCAACTCGGCGGTGATGGCGTATTCCTTTTCGGAACCGGCGATGTCCACCTTGGGCCGTGCGGCCTCGCCTTCCTTTTGTCCGGCGAAGGGCCAGGCCGGGGCGGACCCGAAGGCGCGAAAGGCGTTTTCCATGAATTTGGCCATATCGGCAGGCATCTCGAAAAAGGATCCGCCCGGGAAGGCCGGTCTGGCCGGGGGCTGGTCCTGGCGGACCGGCGCGCTCTTGTCCTGTTCGTCTTCCTTCGTGAACCAATTCCAGGGATTCAGCTTGGTAAAGTCCATAAGCGCCTCCTTGGTTTATCGTTCAACTTATAGATATAAATCAGAAAAAAACAGGGTCAAGAGATGGGCCGGGTATGTCGCGGCCGGCGTCGCGGCTCCGTGGCGGGCAAGAAAAAGCCCGGGCCGAAAGGCCCGGGCGCAGGCGGTCGAGGCGGGGTTGGTCAGTTGGTGACCAGGGCCGTGTTCTTGAGGCCCATGGCCACATAGATGTCGGCCAGGGCGCTTTGGTAGTCGGACAGGGCCTGGGTCAGGTTGAACTCGGCGGTGCTGACCCGGGACTGGGCATCCAGCACTTCGGTGTTGGTGCCCACCTGGGCCTGGTAGCGGGCCACGGCCATGCGGTAACCTTCCTGGGCGGCCTCGAGGCCGGTGCGGGCCACGGAGATGCGTTTGGCCGCGTCCTGGATGTTCAGATGGTAGGTCTTGACCTCGTAGCCCACATCCAGGCGCAGTTTCGCCAGGTCGGCCTGGAGCTTTTTGACGGTTTCCCGGGCCTGGCTGTATCCGAAATAGGTCGATCCCCAGTCCCACACCTGCCAGTTGGCGCTGACGCCGACCGTGGTGGCTTCCGGGACCACCGAGGAAGATTTGCGGTTATTGTCCAGGTTCGGCGTGTCTCCCTTGCGGGTGTAGCCGGCCTGGGCCTGGACCTGGGGATACAGGGGGCTGGCCGCGACCTTGGCGTCCTTTTCGGCGATCTGCACGCTCTTGACTCCGATGTACAGATCCGGGCGGGTCTTGTAGGCCGTATCCAGGCACTGCTCGATGGTCATGGTGAAAGGGGCGTAGGAAAGCTCGCCCACAAAGGGGGTGTCCTGCTCCAGCGGCAGGTTGAGCAGGGAGTTGAGCTGGGCGGTCTGGGTCAGTACCGAGTTCTGGGCGCTGAGCAGGCTCTGCTCGGCCGTGGCCAGTTCGGCCTCGGCCTGCAACACGTCCAGGCGGGGTTTGAGGCCCACGTCGTAGAAGGCCTGGGTGACCTTGTACTGCGACTCCAGACGGGCCACGGAGTCCTGGTTGCTCTTGACGTCGGAGCGGGCCTTAAGCAGGGCCAGAAAGGCCCGCTGCACGCTCTTGATCAGGGTCAGTTCCGTGTTGGTGAGTTGGGCCTCGGCCTGATCCTTGGCCAGGGCCGCCTTCTGGTAACTGCTTAAGAGCTTGAAGCCGGTAAAAAGCGGCTGGGTGACGGTCAGTTGCAGGGTATAGAGGTTCTGCCAGTAGGGCAGATGCTGGTTCATGTCCACCGAGGTGTTGGCGTTGGTCCCCGCGACCTGGTTGGCGAACGCGGCCCCCAGGTTGGTCTGGGCCGAGGGATACCAGATGCTGCCGTCCGTACGCTGGTAGCTGTAGGATACGGTGCCCACCGGTCCGAAGTTGGCCAGGGCCGCGCGCTTTCCTTCCCTCGCACCGAGAATCTGAGCCCGGGCGGCCTGCATCTGGGGGTTGGCGGCCAGCCCCCGGGTCACGCTTTTCTCCATGTCCAGGGGGCCCTCGGGGGCCGGCGGCACCGGGAAGGCCTTGGACAACTCCGCCGCGTATTCCTCGCCCTGTTTGACGAAGGACGGAACGGTTTCGCTTTGGATTTTCTTCTCCAGGGCCTGCGGCGGAACCCCCGCGGGAATGGCGGCATCGGTCTTCGAGGTGTATCGGTCACGTACGCGGTCCGTGGGGGCGCCCGCATCCTGCCCGATTCCCTGCCGGGGGGCGGCCAGGAGTGCGAGAACCAGAAAAAAGGCGGTCGCGGCCGCTTTGAGTCGCATGGCGTTCATCTGAGGTCCTTCTCCGTGCGGATGGTCGGCGTCCGGGCAATCGGCGCCGGGTTGGGCATATTCAAAGGATGTCACCGTAGTGTTTCGAAAATTAAAAATCAAGGCCGTCCGCAGTTCGTCCGCAATCCCCCGCATGGCGGGCATTCCCGGTCCTGTTTGAAATATGGCCCGGTCCGGCGGGATGTTTCGGCCCTCCCGCATGTCGTGCCCGGTTGCCAGCCTTTCGGCCGTGACGTAAGACCGTTTGCGTACACACCGGCCTGGATACCGGGCCGGGTCAAGGAGACGCGCGGCATGCCCCTTCGGGATACCCTGGGTCTTGCGGAAGACCCTCTTTATCTGGTGGACGGCAGCTCCTTCCTGTACCGGGGCTACTATGCCTACGGCGACCTCTCGCGCTCCGACGGCTTCCCGACCAATGCCCTGTTCATCGTCATACGCATTCTTTTGCGGCTTTTGCGCGACGAACACCCCACATACGCCCTTTTTTTGCTTGACGGCAAGGGGCCGACCTTCCGCCATGGGCTCTATGCGGACTACAAGGCCAACCGGGTGGCCATGCCCGAACCCCTGGCCGCCCAGATCGAACCCCTCAGGCGCGGCGTCGATCTCTTGGGCCTGCCCATCCTGATCGGCGACGGTTTCGAGGCCGACGATTACATCGCCTCCCTGGCCGCCCGTTTCAAAAGCCGGGTCCCCGTGGTCATCGTGGCCTCGGACAAGGACCTGCGCCAGTGCCTGGATGCGAATGTGACCCTGTGGGATCCGGGCTCGAAAAACGAGAAGATCCTCACCCGGATCGACTTTGAGACCGAATACGGCATCCCCCCGGCGTCCTGGCCCGATTTTCAGGCCCTGACCGGGGATGCGAGCGACAACATCCCCGGGGTTCCCGGCATCGGCCCCAAGACCGCCCTGGACATCCTGCGTCGGTATCCCACCCTGGAGGCGGTGCGCGAACATCTGGTCGAACTGGCCCCGGGCGTCCGCAAGAAGCTCGACGACCGCATGGACGACGTCTTTTTGTACCGCGAACTGACCAGGCTGCGCACGGATCTCCTGCCGGACGGCAGCCTTTCCGATCTGGCCGTCCGACCGATGGACAGGGTGCGGACCGGCGGCTTTCTTGAGGAATACGAATTCAGGTCCCTGGCCCGCGAACTGGAGGCGGCCCTGTCGCGGCGCGCACAGGCGTCGGCCGCAACGGACGGGGGCGCGTCCGGCCGGACCGGGGAACAGGCCGCCCGCCAGCTTTCCCTTTTCGGCGTCGCGGAGCAAAAAGAGGCCTCGCCCGGGGGGGGTGATGCCTTCCAGGTCGCCCTGCCGCGCGCCTTGCCCGATCCGGCCGGACTCAGGCTGGGCCTCGTGCCCCTGCCGGACGGCTTCGCCGTGGGCTATCCCGACGCCGAATTCAGGGTTCCGGCGGCGCCCGGCTCCCAGGATGCCGTCCGGACCGTTACCGCCCTGGCCGGTATCCTGGCCCGGGCCGGGAGTGTGGCCGTACCGTCCCTGAAGGACCTGCTGGCGGATGTCCAGGCCTTCGAATCCGTGCCCATCGGGGTCTGGTTCGATGTGGGACTCGGGGCCTACCTGCTCAATCCCGAGGGGCGCAACTATGCCTGGGAACGTCTCAAGGACGGACTTTTCATCGATCCGGGATTCGACGGGGCGGGCTACGGTCCGGGGCAGGACGGACGGCTGGCCGCGGCCCTGGCCGGGGTGCTCGAACCGCGACTTGCGGCCGCCGGTCTTTCCGGGCTGCTCGAGAACCTGGAAAAGCCGCTTTCCCTGGTCCTTCTGCGCATGCAGCGCGCCGGCATCGGCATCGACCAGCGGGCCTTCGCCGAGTTTCTGGACGATGTCGGCCAGGGCCTTGCCCGCCTGACCGCCGAGATCCACGCCCTGGCCGGGCGCGAGTTCAACCTGCGCTCCAGCCGCCAGCTGGCCGAGGTGCTTTTCGACGATCTGGGGCTCAAACGCCAGGGGAAAACCCCGGGCGGGGCCGTGTCCACCTCCTCCGAGGTCCTGGAGCGGCTGGCCGGGACCCACCCCCTGGTGGACAGGATCCTCGAATACCGCAAGCTTGAAAAACTGCGGTCCACCTATCTCGAACCCCTGCCGAAAATGGTCTCCCCGGACGGCCGGCTGCGCACCACCTTCAACCAGACGGCCACAGCCACGGGCAGGCTTTCGAGCTCCAACCCCAATCTGCAAAACATCCCCATCCGGGGGAAGATGGGCCGCCGCATGCGGGCCTGCTTCCGGGCCGCCCCCGGATATCTTCTGGCCGCCTGCGACTATTCCCAGATCGAGTTGCGCGTCCTGGCCCATCTGTCCAAAGACCCGGCCCTGGTTCGGGCCTTCGAGGAAAACCGGGACATCCATGCCCAGACCGCGGCCCTGCTTTTCGACAAGGACGTGGCCGACATCACCCCGGACGAACGCCGGGGGGCCAAAACCATCAATTTCGGTCTGTTGTACGGCATGGGCCCCCAGAAACTCTCCCGGGAGCTGGGCATCCCCATGGACAAGGCCAGGGAATTCATCGCCACCTACTTCGCCAAGCTCACCACCCTGGCCGGATTTTACGACACCATCGTGGAAGAGGCCAGGACCGCGGGATTTGTCACCACCCTGGCCGGTCGGCGCCGGCTTCTGCCGGAGATCGAATCCAAAAACCCCCAGCTTCAGGCCCAGGCCAAACGCCAGGCCGTCAACACCGTGGTCCAGGGCAGCGCCGCGGACATCATCAAGATGGCCATGCTGGCGGCCGATGCCGATCGTGAACTGGCCGGGCTCGGGGCCCGGCTCATTTTGCAGGTGCATGACGAACTGATCCTGGAAGTCCCGGCCGAGACGGCCGTCCGAGCCGCGGGGCGTCTGGCCGTGCTGATGTCCGGGGTGGTGGATCTCGCCGTGCCGCTGACTGTGGATACCGGAGTGGGGGAAACCTGGGCCGAGGCCCATTGATCGGCCAGTCCCGGGGCGATGCCCGGTCCTGTCCGCCGGACGTGTCGGGAGAGCCATGAAAGTCCAGAGGAAACGTGCATGAAACCAACGGGAAAGACCATCCGGGAAGATTTGGGCCGGGCCAAGGCGGCCTATGCCAAAAATGACGAATCCCGGGTCCTGCGTTGTCTCGTCCAGGCCCTGGCGGGCTTTGTCCAGGTCAAGCCCTTCGGTCCCGAGCGGACCACCATCGAGGGGCTTTTCCGCGATGTCTTCGCCAGCCTGGCCAAATTGCCGCACGTGGCCGCCCTGGTCCCCAAGGGCGTCCCCTATGTCAAGGGACAGGAACAGAAGCTGGCCACGTACATGGCCGCCCTGTACAAAAAAGTCGAGGAGGAGATCCGCAGGGAAACCCTGGAGGCCATGCGCGCCCGCAAGCTGCGCATCGACCAGTTCGTCATCAAGGGGCAGAAATTCCTGGACGAGGGCAACCTCCTTGAGGCCCAGCGCAATTTCCGGTCCGCCGTGGAGGAGTTTGTGGATGAAAAGGGGCTCTTCCCCCTGATCGCCTCCAAGCTCATCGATGCCGGGCATCACAAGGCCTCGCTGGAGTATGTCAAACGCGCCATCGAGGAATATCCGGACAATTCGAGAGCCTATGATTTTTTCATGACGGCCGTGGCCACGACCAAGGATTTCGAGGGGGGGGAGAAACTCCTGCGGGATGTCTTGAAAAAAACCGGCGAACAGCCGTTGCTTCTGGCCACCCTGGCCAAGGTTCTGGCCGGGATCGAGAAGTGGGTCGAGGCCCGGGAGGCGGCGGAAAAGGCCCTGGCCCTGGACCCCAGACTCGATATGGCCAAAAAGGTGCTCGCCCTGGCCAGGAAAAAAACCGGCTCCGCTTAGGGCGCAGGGGTGCCGTCGGGCGCGGTTTTCCCAAACCGTCCCTGGCGGTGTCCGGCTTTGCCCGTTGCGACGAGGATTCCCCTGGAACGGATGTCAGTGATGAAAAATGCGATTCATGCCGCGTGGGCGGCATTGGTGATCCTTTGCGGGCTCTCGGCCTCTTTTGCGGCCGGCGCGTCCACCGGGTCCGGGGACCGGCCCGTGGTCTCGGGGCTGGAGATCGTGCAGTCGGGGACGTTTGCCCCGCTGCCGCCGGAAACCTCCCCCGGCGGGGCCCGGTACCGTCTGGTCCGGTCCGGGGAGACGGTCGAGGCCGCGCCGGGTGTGGCCTTCGGCGTGGCCTTCGCGGTCAAGGGGGAGCCCGCCGGTCAGGCGGTGGTGGTCGAGGCCCGACTTTCGCCTCCCGAGGCCGAGGGAGGAACCGCCACCGGAACAGACGGCGCGCCGGAACCGGGACGGCGTTGGTTCATTCCGGCCGTCGTCGGAGGCACGGGCCAGGCGGTGGCGTCCTTCGCCTATGCCTGGGAGGCCGTTCCCGGCCCCTGGCGGCTCACCCTGGCCGAGGGCGGCCGGGTTCTGGACGAGAAGATCTTTTCTGTCGGCGAGGGATCTGCCGCCCCATCCGGGACGGCTCCCCCGGTCCCTTCCGTTCCCCCGGTCGCCCCCGTGAGCCCGTCTCCGGACTCCGGCGGTCCTCCGAACGGAATCTCATCGGAGCCCGTCGCGGGAACCGCAGCGGCGGAGAACCCCGCCGAGCCTTTGATACAGCAGCAACCTCCCGCCGCATCCTTGCCGGCGGCGCCCGAGCCCCCGGTTGATCCGGTCAACGTCAGGAACGGGCAGGGGCCGGTCCCGGCAAAAACGGAAAAACCGGCAGCCAAGGCCCCTTCCGCTTCGGCCCAGGCCCCGACCGCCAAGGCGGCGGAGCCGGCGGCCGATGCGAAGCCCCCGGCAAAGGCCGCGCCAAAGCCGGCGTCGAAGCCCGACGAGGTCGCCGGGACGGGCAAGGGAACGACGTTTCTTCTCCAGGCCGGCCTGTTTTCCGTGAAGGGCAACGCCTTCTCGGAGGCCGCGCGCTATCGGGCCAAGGGGTATCCGGCCTGCGTCCTGGAGGAGGGAAACGGCGCCAAACGCAGGTATCGGGTGATCGTGGGCCGGTTCCCGGATAATGAGCGGGCCGTGACCGCCAGGCGCGCCTTTCTCGCCCGCGAGGGCGGAGAGGTGGTGGTCAAGGAACTTCCGGCCGCCGAGGTCTCGGGAAGGCTTTTTTGTCGGTGAGGCATCGGGCCGGTCGGCCCCAGGCCCCTAAAGCGGCTGCTCCGCTTTGGGCTCCTCCGTGCCGGCCGGCCTTTCAGGGCCTGACAGGGGCAGGTCGAAGGTGATCCGGGCCCCCTTGCCCGGTGAGGATTCGGCCCAGATGCGCCCGCCGTAGTGGGTGACGATCTGCCGACAGATGGCCAGCCCCAGGCCCGTGCCCTTGGGTTTGTCGGCCAGGGTCGGGCCGGTCTTGACCTGCTGGAACTTGTCGAAGATGCGTTCCAGGTTCTCCGGGGCCACCCCCACACCCGTGTCCTCAACCCTCACGCGGATCAGACCGTTTTCGGGAAGATGCCTGGCTGAAAGGCTGACCTCCCCCGAGGGGGTGAACTTGGCCGCATTGTGCAGCAGGTTCAGCGCCACCTGGATGAGCCGGTCCGGGTCCATCCGGATGGCCGGAAGGGCCGGCGGAAGGGCGACCACAAGGCGCACCAGCGGGTTTTGCTCGAACTGGCCGCGTACGGCGTCTACGGCCTTGGCCAGGGTGGCGGCGGGATCCAGAAGCTGGTCGTTCCAGACCATGCGGCCGGATTCGATCCGGCTGAGGTCCAGGACGTCGTTGATGAGCCGGGTCAGGCGTTCGCCCTCGCCGGCGATGATTTCCAGATTGTGCCGGATGCGTTCGGCCCGACGGACCGTCTCGCGGTCCGTCCCCGTGCGGGGGAGAAAGGACCGCTCGAAATCCTTCTGGATGAGTTTGGAAAATCCCAGGATGGAGGTCAGGGGGGTCCGCAGTTCGTGGGACACCGAGGACAGAAAGGCCGATTTCATGTGGTCGAGCTCCAGAAGGCGGCGGTTGGCCTCCTCGAGTTCGCTGGCCTTGACCGAGAGTTTTTTGGTGCGGTCCACGACGGCGGTCTTTAGGTGCCGGATGAGCACATCCAGGCGGCGTTCGGCCCGCTTGCGGGCGGTGACGTCCGTCACCGTGCCCTCGAAATAGAGGATGTCCCCGGAGGCGTCGAGGATGGTGTGGGCGTTGATGGAAACCCAGATCATCTGGCCGTCCTTGCGCTGCATGCGGGCCTCGAATCCGTTCACCTCGCCCGAGGCCAGAAGCCCCTCGGCCAGGGCATCCCAGTCTCCACGCCCAGCGAAGATCTCCGTGCCGATATCCTTGACCTGGGCCAGCAGATCCTTGGCCGAATCGTATTTCAGGATGCGGGCCATGGCCGGATTGGCGCTGTAGAAGCGGCCCAGGGGGGTTGTCTGGAAGATGCCCTCGGACGCCTTCTCGAAGATGTCCCGATAGTTTTTTTCCGACTCCCGAAGCGCCGAATAGGAACTGGAGAGGTCGCGGGCCAGGGTGTTCAGGGCCTCCTCGATGCGGCCCCACTCGTCCGAGCGGTTCAGGCGGACAAGGGTATCCAGATCGCCGGCGCGCAGGGCCTCGATGCGGGACAGAATCGTCCGCAGGGGCTGGTTGACGATGCGCTTGATGAAAAAACCCATGACCACCAGGAGCAGGGTCACTGTGGCGGCGGTGGAAATGAACACCAGGCGCTGGGTGGAGGTGATGATGCTCGCGATCTCGTTTTGGACGGTGATGGTGGTCCGGGCGTTTTTTTCGTCCAGGCCGGCCATGGTCGCCATGGCCGCGTCCTTGGAGCGTTTGAGGCCGGCTATGCCCACGGCCAGGTCGGACATGGACGAGGAAAGGACGCGCACGGCGTTTTCATAGGTCGTCAGCGCGGCGGCGAAGTCCTCCACGCGTTTGGACATGACTGGTCCGTGGGTCGCCAGGGGGCGTGCCCGTTCCCGGATCGCGTTCAGGATGGCAAGGCGTTGCGGGGGGTCGGGGGGCTCGGCGCGGGCGAACAGTTCCAACCCGGTCCGGCCGAGAAGCCGGTCGGCCTGATCCAGGTCCTCGCGCAGGGAATTGGCCGCCGCTACGGGGCTGTCCGGGGTGTCGGCCCCCTGGCCTTCGGTCCGGGCCAGTTCCGAGGCGGTCCCGGCCAGACGGTCCAGGGCCAGATGCGCCCGGGACTTCGCCTCGGAGGCCATGCGCAGGGCGGCCGAGGCCTGGACGAGGTCGGTCAGGAGCACGTCCAGGGAACGGGTGAAACCCTCGATGGCGGTTTGCAACTCGGGCGGGGGGGTCTCGTCCAGCAGTTTCTGGCAGGACTCGGTGATCAGACGGCCCTGTTCCCGCAGGGAATCCTCGTCCTGGGTGAAGGAGGTGAAAAGCAGGGCCACCGAGGCGAAACTTTCCGAAAGCCGCTGGCCGATGCGGGCGATTTCGGCCATTTCGCTCATGTCCCGGCGGATCGCGGTCCGCGTCAGGTCCTGAATGTGTCCGAAGGCGAAAAAGGTCAGGCCGGCAACGGCCATGAAACCGGCGCACACCAAGGCGGTGACGCTTAAGAGCTGGGTCCGTATGGAGAGGCCGTATCGTTCGCTCTGCCGCATGATTCCGCTTCCCCCGGCCGGTTACGGCGTCATTCCCGAGGGATTGCGGCCAGTTCCCGGTTGATGTCGTAGAGTACGGTGGTCAGGCGCAGAAGGTAGTTTTCGTACAGCTTTTGTACCTCGGAAGAACTCTTGAGCTCGATTTCCTGATTTTTGAGGGAAAGGAAGTAGAGAATGTTGTTGAGAAAAACAACGTTGTTTCTGATTCTTTTGATGACATAGGTGTTGAGCTCCTCATCCGAGTAGGAGCCGATCTTGATATAGACAAAGAGGATATCAAGAATGTTGTTGAGGCTGACAGTGATTTTTTGATGGGAATGGAACAGAAACGTCAGTTTTTCCTGTTCCGCGCTTTCCTTGTCGCGATCATGGATGGGCAGCAGACGGATGATTTCGTCTTCCAGTGCCCGGGCTTCATTGTCGTAATACTTGACGATGTCGTTCATGATGGCCACGAGCCGCGGCTCGTAGTCCAGGGCGACCGCCGGCGCGGGGCGGAATGCGAGCAGCAGGGCGGCGACGAAAAAGGCCTTTTTCATTCTGGGGGTCCTTTGGCGAAGGGACGGGGGCGCATTCGTTATGGTGTTTCGCCCAACACAATATGTTAGCCTGAAGAGGTCCGAAAGGAAACAGAAAAGTCGTCGTGCGGCCCTGGAGCGGTTCCTGTGATTTGCCTGCGACGGGCTGCGGGTATATGGTCCATACATGGGTGGAAAGGTGAAGTCTGCCGGAGTGGCGGCCTGCAACCCGAACGGGAGGAAAGAGGCATGACCGGGAGAATCGGTGTGTACGTCGTGGCCGGGGCTTTGGCGTTGTGCATGGCGGGGGCGGCCTCCGGAGCCGGGGACGCGGCCAAGGGGGAGACCATGTCCAAGGGCTGTTCGTGCCATAAGACCCGAGGGGATTTGAACGGGGTTCCCGCCGACACCCTGCTGGCCAAGATGCGGGCCTACAAGGCCGGACAGGGCCAGAACAAGGCCATGATCTCCATCATGCAACGCTATTCGGAGGAGGATCTGCCCGACCTGGCGGCCTACTATTCGGGGCTTCCGGCAACGAAAAAATAGGCGGCGCCGGTCGTCTCAGGGGTCGGGATACCGGTCCCGGACGGCGTGAACCATCTTCCCCAGCGAGGAAAAGGCGGAAACGACCTCGGGATCGAAGTGCGTGCCCGAGGCTCCGGCGATGTAGGCCCGGGCCTCGGCATCGGTCCAGGCCGGCTTGTATACCCGACGTGAGGTCAGGGCGTCGTAGACGTCCGCCAGGGCCACGATGCGGGCCGCCAGGGGGATGGCCCGGCCCTTGAGGGGGGACGGGCCGGCTTGGCCGGACCCCGATCCCGGGAGCGGGTCGGCGGACCAGTCGGGATAGCCGGTGCCGTCGAATCTCTGGTGGTGGTGCGCGGCGATGTCCGCGGCCATGGCATCCAGTTCCGATGTCGAATCGCGGAAAAGATCCGCCCCGTGCCAGGTGTGGCGGCACATGATCCGGCGTTCCTCGGCGGAGAGCGGGCCGGGCTTTTTGAGGATGCCGTCGGGCACGCCCACCTTGCCCACGTCGTGGAGCATGGCCGCAACGGCGATGCGGTCCTTGGTCCGTTTGAGGACCCCGGCGTCCTCTCCCCGGGCCGTGGCCAGGGCCTGATAGATCTCGGCCGCATAGGCCCCGACTCGCTGCACGTGCGGTCCGGTCTCGGACGGGTCGCGCATCTCGGCCATGCGCACCATGCGCAGGACCATCTCCCGGGTCATCAGACCGGCCTCGATGGCCGCCGCGGCATGATGGGCCAAAAGGGCCACGAAGTCCGCCGCCCCCGAGGAGAACGGGCCGACCTTGCGGCGTGACTTCCCGGAGCCCAGGGCGTTGATGAGCTGCATCACGGCCACCACCGCGCCGCGGGAGTTGATCACCGGCAGGGTCAGGATGGAGCGGGTCTGGTAGCCGGAGCGTTCGTCGAAGGCCGTATTGAACCGGAACGGGGCGTCGGGCGGGAGGGAGCGGACGTCGTCGATGATCACGGCCTGCCCGGTGTGGGCCACGTGACCGGCGATGGAATCCCCGTCGATGGGCAGGCAGGCGTTCTGATAGACCGCCTCCGTCACGTGGCGCGAACCGGCCAGGCGGTCGTTCTGGACAAAGCTGAAGGCCAGATTCCCCCCTTCGCGTAAAAAAACGGTCCCGGCCTCGGCCCGGGACAGCCGTCTGGCCTCGGACAGGATGCGTTCCAGGATGGCGTCGAGGCTCGTGAGCTCCCGCAGGGAGCTGAACAGCTCCAGAATGCGGGCCACGGTACGGGGAGAGTGCTTTGCCGCGGGTCTCAACATCACCTCATCCTTGTGCATGTCTCAAACAGGACTTCCTGATTATCTTCACTATCTTCGATTGTCGGCTGCGTCAAATGGCGCTCCCAGGCTCCCTTCGCTGATTGCGGCGGGGAAATCGGAGCACGGGACGCCGTTTCAGCTTTGTTTCTCGGGGGGACTTTTGAGGCCTTTTTCTGTGCATAATACGTTGAAATGAGACATGAAAATATCTTGTCCGGCCCTCTTTCCAATGCGATGGAGGCGTGCTACATATATTCTGTCGGCACGGGAGGGGGATCGAGGGCTGATCCCGTGCGGAATGACAGGGGGAGGAACGGAAAGTCCATGTTCAGGGAGTGTTGTGTCCGCGCGTGTGTGGCGGCACTTGTTCTTCTTGTTTCTTTTTCAAGCCCGGCCCGGGCCACGGTGGTGTTCCTCGGCAGTAGTCAGACTGCTGGATGGAAATACATGGGTGCCTTCAAGGATGTGATCAATAAGGGTGTTGTCAGCAATAACACGTCGAAGATTCTTTCCTCAATTCACAGTGTCCTGAGTTTGCATCCGGACAAGATTTTTATTCTCGAAGGCATAAACGAAATACATACTGATATCCAGGTCATCATCAGTCGTTACGAAAAAATTATTCAGCGCATAAATGATGATTCCCCGAATACCATGGTTTTCGTGCAAAGTCTCTTGCCTGTGGTGAATCGTAAGGACTTGAGCAACGAGAAAATCATGGAGTTCAATAAGGGGCTTGAGGCCCTGTGCGGTCGCAGCAGGAACTGCATCTATGTGGACCTGCATTCCCATTTTCTTTCGGAAGGCGCTCTCAACAAGGAACTGACCTCGGACGGCGTGCACTTAAAGCCCGTTGGATACCGGCTCTGGCAGTCGCTTATCGAATATTACGTGAACGAGCCCAATGACCGCATCATCAAACCCGATGTCCTGGCCCGCCTGACCCCGGACCGGCCCCCCCTCTCCAACTGACCTCCTTCTTCCGTGTTACGCCAGGGGAACCCCGTGCGTGCTGTTTCCCGGCGGTCGGGCGGCCTCCTGGTGAAAGTCCGGTGGGCCGGACCGACTCCGAGGTTTTTTCCGGGCAAGGAGCGGAAAAAGAGATGCGGGCCATGACCGAATGCGGTATGGAATACTTACCGCTGCCGTTCCCAAATAAAACGAAGGAGAAAGAGATGAAAAAACCCCTCGGAAGTCTCACCTTTGTTTTCGTTCTGGCAATGGCCGTTTCGGTATATGCGTGGCAGAAGCCTCCGTTCGGAAACGTGGACCAGAACAAGGACGGGGGCATCGTCTTCGAGGAGATGGTGATTTTCAATCCGAAACTGACTGTCGAGGTTTTTGCCATCATCGACCTGAACAAGGATGCCAAGGTGGACCAGGCCGAATACGCGGCCATGGGGACCTCCAAGGGCGCCAAGGGTCCGGCCCGATGGTGGAAGTGCTCGGACAAGACCGGCATGGTGCTGTACATGAAGGGCACGGACGCCCTGATCGCCGGGAACAACCAGGAGGCCATCGCCGTGCTCGGGGAGGCCATCGCCAAGGGCAATCTGTGCGTGGATTACCTGAGCCATGCCTACTACAACCGGGGCATCGCCTACATGCGGCTCGGCGATGACGAAAACGCCAGGAAGAACCTGGAAAAGTCCCGGGCCCTGAACATCAACGACGTGGTGCCCCCGAACGATTTCGGCCTTTCCGGCACCCCCCGGCACAGCAACCAGTAAGGGTGAGCAGACCCGGCGCGGGATACCCGCGCCGACAGACCGGCCGCGGCGAACCTGTCGTCCTGGCCGGTCTTTTTTTATGGCCCGACCCCGGTCATGGGATCAGGCCGGCTGATCTGTGTAGAAACGGCAACCCATGCCGCCGGCCTTTTTGGTTTCGTACATGGCCCGGTCCGCCTTGCGCAGGATCTCGTCCGGATAGACCCCATCCCGGGGGTGCAGGGCGATGCCGATGCTGGCGCCCAGGACATGGACATTGTTGCCCACGGACAGCGGCTGGGCCAGGGTCTCAAGCACGCGCTCGGCCACCACGGAGGCTTCCTCGCCCTGCGTCAGCCCCGGCAGGACGATCACGAATTCGTCGCCGCCCATGCGGGCCACGGTGTCCGCCTCGCGGACGCAGCGGGCCAGGCGCTCCGCCGTGTGCTTGAGCACCTCGTCGCCCACGTCATGCCCGTGGTTGTCATTGATGTCCTTGAACCGGTCCAGGTCGATGTACAGGATGGCCGTGAGCGTGTCCCGGCGTTTGTCCTGGGCCAGGGCGTGCCGCAGACGGTCCTGGAGGAGCTGGCGGTTGGGAAGGCCCGTGAGGGAATCGTGCAGGGCCATGTGGCGGATGCGTTCCTCGGCCAGTTTGATGCCGGTGATGTCCTGGCCGGTTATCACCACGTTGCCCCCGGGCATGCTCGATGTCTGCAGCCGGCAATACCGCCGTTCCCCGGTCTTGTGCAGGATGGGGAAGATGCGGTCGGCGTCCGTTCGTCTGCCGCGCCAGACGTCGAAAAAGAGGTCCTGTTCGGCGGGGTCCATAATGACCGATTCCGTCCAGGGGGCAAGGCGGGACATCTCGGCCAGGGTGTAGCCGAAAAGGCGCTCCATGCCGGGGCTTATGAAGGTGACCCGGCCCTCTGGGGCGACCACGGCGAATCCGTCGTGGGCATTTTCCAGGATGGCGGCGATGAATGCCTTTTCCCGCAGCAACTCCTCCTTCATGCGCTGGCGCTCGGTGATGTCCACGGCGGAAAAAAGAAGCACGGAATCGGTGATCGGGTCGATATTCACATCCCACAACCGTTCGAAAGCGGCCATTCCCTGGAAATCCACGTGAGTCCCGGGATGAAAGCCGCCTGTCGGCCCGCGCTGCATCGACCCGGCGAAAGCCATGGCGAAGGGCGTGGCGGCCATGGCCGTGCCCGGGGTCAGCCCCAGGCGGACCGCAAAGGCGTTGGCCGAAAGGACCTGGCCGGTGTCCCGGTCCAGGAGCATGGCCGGGTTGGGCAGGCTGTTGAGGAGCAGTTCGCCCAGGCGCTTGTGTTTTTCGAGTTCCTTGCGGTGGCGCGTCAACACGGCGGCCCGGCCCACGACCTTCATCAGCCCGTCCTGATCGAAGGGCTTGGGCAGATAGCTGCAGATGCCGATGCCGATGGCCTGGCGCATGAGTTCCGGATTGTCCAGCGCCGTGGTGACGATGATCCGCGTCTCCGGGTGCATCTCCCGTATGGACGCGGCCATGGCCAGGCCGTCCATTTTCGGCATCCGGATATCGGTGATGACCAGGTCCGGGTGGAAGCGGACAAAGGCCATGAGTCCGTCGCGTCCGTTTTCCGCGAAATAGATGTCCTTGACTCGCGGCGCCAGGGTGCCCCTGGCCAGGGCCGTGGTCACCGGATCATCCTCGACGAACAGGATCGAGGTTTCCTTGAGCGCCTTGGACACGTCGTCCGGGATGGGCATGGGCCTCCTGTCGGCGGTCAGATATTGAGCAGGAAAAAGGAATTGGTCCAGGCCAGGGCCTCGTGATAACACTTGGCCACAAGGGCCGGATCGAGACCAAGGTCCTCCACGAAGGCGTCAAGCCGGCGCCAGTCGGCCGATTCGAAACATTTCGTCAATTCGAGCCATGCGGCATGCGTATTGTGCTCGCCGCACAGGGCCTCCTTGAGCTCCTCCTCCACGGGCAGGGAGGTCACGATCTCACGCATGGACAGATCGAGCATGGCGTCGAGAAGGGAGAAAAGGCCCAGAAGGAAGAGGGTCGAGGAGGACACCGGGGCATGGTGGACTTCGGCCGCGGTTTCCATGAACCGACCGCGCAGAACCGAGGTGAACGAGAGTTCCCTGGTTTTGCCGCGCAGGGTGGGGTCGGTGAAGATGATCACCCGCAGCCAGTTGCGCAGGGACTTCCAGCCCAGCATCATGATGGCCCGCTCGATGGAGTCGACCTTCTGGGGCAGCCCGAAGGCCGCCGAGTTGAGCAGGGACAAAAGCCGGAAACTGATGGAGACGTCGGCCTGGATGATCTCGGCCACCTTCTCGATATCCATGTCCTCGCGCTCGATCAGGCGGAACAGCTTGAGCCGGGACTGCTGGTTGGACGAGAGCTTGCGGCCGGCGACGAGTTCCGGACGTTGGAAGAAAAAGCCCTGAAACCAGGTGAACCCCATGGCCTTGCACATCTCGAAAAGCTCCGCCGTCTCCACCTTCTTGGCCAGAAGCACGGGGCCTTCCCCCCCCAGCGTGTCCACGGCGGCCGCCACGTCTTCCCGCGTCTGATCCAGCACGTCCACCTTGACGATGTCGGCGAGGGACAGCAGCGGACCGCACTCGCCGACAGCGCGGAATCCGTCCAGGGAAAGCAGGTAGCCGTCCGATTTGAGTTTGCGCAGGGCCGCGATCACCTCCGCATCCGGCCGGGAGCATTCCCCGAAATCGATGACCGTGCGTCCCGGGGGCAGGGCATAGGGCAACTGGTCCAGGATGCCCGAGCGGCTGAAGTTGACCATGATCTTGGTGTCGCCGGACATGCCCGGCCCCAGACAGACATAGGCGTCGGCAATGACCCGCATGGTGGCCTGGCATTGATCCGCGAACCGGGCGCAGACGGATTCCATGCTGTCCCTGAACAGCAGTTCGTAGCCGCGCACCCTCTTGCGGGTGTCGAAGATGGGTTGTCTGGCCACCAGGGCGGTGGCATAGGGGTGGTCCTCATCGAAACCGGAGCCGGGTGTCCCTTCGGCGGGCGGCGGGGTCGTCTTCATGTGCGGTCGCGCGGCGGGTTTCTATTGCCGCATCGTGTCGAAAAACTATGGGCTTTTCGCCTCGGCGTCAAGAGACCGCGGGCGTCGTCCCGGTCGCGCGAGGGGCCGGGCGGGGGCGACAAGGCCCGCTGTCGCCTCGGGCGCCAGGCGACGCGCGCGTTCCGAAACCGTATTTCGCGGCCAGACCTCCGACCGGCCCGGACCCCCCACCGGAAATGGTCTAGAGCTTGGATCTGAGGACCATGTCCGTGATCGGCCCGCGCGATTTGTCGCCCTTGAGCACGATGTGCGCGTAGTTGGGGAACCCTTTGAATTTGCGGACGATCCAGTTCAGTCCGTTGTTGGCTTCATTGAGATAGGGGTTGTCCACCTGGGAGGTATCCCCCAGGCACAGGCATTTGACCCCCTCGCCCATGCGCGTGAGGATGGCCCGGACCTCGGTGCGCGAGAGGTTCTGGGCCTCGTCGATGATCACGAAGGCGTTTTCGATGTTCATGCCCCGCACGTAGGCCAGGGGCAGGATCTCGAACTTCTTGGGATTGATGCGCAGGATGTCGTCGTTGGGATTCAGGAAGACCTTGTTGGCCGCCCGGGATTTATGCAGCTTGACCAGGAGGTCGTAGATGTACTTCACGTAGGGCTCCATCTTCTCCGAGACGTCGCCGGGCAGATAGCCGAGCTTGGCCCCGATTTCGATGGTCGGCTTGAGCACGTAGATCTTCTCGAAGAGTTTTTTCTCCTGCACCGCGTAGAGGGCCGAGGCCAGGGCCAGATAGGTCTTGCCGTACCCGGCCTCGCTCTGGATGGACACCAGGTCGATGTGCTGGGAACAGATCAGTTCCAGGGCCAGGTTCTGGTACACCGTGCGCGGTTTGATGTTCCAGACCTCGCAGGTGTAGTTGATGACCTTGTCCCCGTCCGGGGCATGCAGCACGGGCTTGCCGTCACGCCAGGAGAAGGAGTTGGGCACGGGCGGCTGGTCGTCCTCGGTGAACCCGGTGTAGCGCTGGGACTCGGACTCGAAGGGGCGTGAATCCCGCAGTTCCTCGCTGGCGATGCCGGCCAGGCCGGCCTGGAGCTGGAGGATGCGGTCGTTGGTCACCAGGATGGGGTTTTCGATATCCCCGGAGGCGATCTCCTCCAGGATGTGGTTGTCCACGATGTCCGTGAACTGGGAACGGCTCTTGTCGTTCTTGATGAAGGTGATCTTGTCGCGGTGCTCCATGAGCAACTGGATCACCTTGGACACGATGTGCCGCAGTTTGGGGGTCTTTTTGAGGCCCTCAAGCTCCATGAGCACGTGATAGGGGATGAAGATGTTGTTTTCGGCGCCGTTTCGCAGGGTGAGCAGGCTTTGGGGATTTTCGATGAGGACGTTGGTGTCCAGGACGTAGTTCTTTCTCTGGGCGCTGTGTTCACTCATGGGCGATCCGTTTCCTTATTGCAACAGGTTGGCGAAACGCTCCCGAAGGAGCGCCACAAAAAAGGCGACGCGACGCGTGCGGCGTCGGGTCGCCTTTTTGGCGAGGGGGAAGTGATCTGCCGGCCTTTTTTTTATCACGCGGGCCTTCGTCACGTTTGCGGCGGTGTCGGCGCCTTTGTCCTAACGACGCTTTTGCAGTCTGGCCCGCAGCAGGATGGCCAGCAGGTTCATGCCCAACACCAGCACGATGAGCACCAGCGAGGTGCCGTATTGCAGGGGCCGGGTCTTTTCGATCTCGGTGCCGGCCGTGGCCAGGACGTAGACATGGTAGGGCAGGGCCATGACGCTGTCAAAGAGTGAGGAGGGCAGATAGGGGGTGAAAAAGACCGAGGCCGTGAACATGATGGCCGCGGTCTCCCCGGCCGCCCGGGAAAGACCCAGGATGGCCCCGGTGAGCATGCCCGGCATGGCCGCCGGCAGGACCACCAGCCGGATGGTCTGCCATTTGGTGGCCCCAAGGCCCAGGGAGGCCTCGCGGTAGGTCTGGGGCACGGACTTGAGCGCCTCCTCGGCCGTGCCGATGATCACCGGCAGAACCAGGATGCCCAGGGTCAGAATGCCGGCCAGGATGCTCACGCCCATGCCGAAAAAGGTCACGAAGAAGGCCAGCCCGAAAAGTCCGAAGACCACCGACGGCACCCCGGCCAGGTTGCTGATGCCCAGCCGGATGATGCGCACCGTTTTTCCCGGGGTGGCGTATTCGTTGAGGTAGACGGCGGAGGCCACGCCCAGGGGGAAGGCCACGATCATGGTCCCGACGCTCAGAAGGATGGTCCCCAGGATGCACGGCCAGATGCCGCCGGCGGTCATGGAGTCCGTGGGGGCCTGGGTCAGAAACGTCCAACTGATGGCCGGCAGGCCGTTTATGAGCACGAAGCCGCAGATGATCAGAAGGGCCGTGAGGTTGATGAGGGAAGAGGCGCCGAAGAGGCCCCACATGACCCGTTGCGTGGCGTTTCGCGCGTGCTTGTTCGCACCGATGGGCATGGACATGGGTGTCGCGCCTCCCTACAGCGTGGCCGCGCCGACCTGTTTGTGCTTTTCGGCGATGTGGTCGGCGACGATGTTGAAAAGCAGGGTGAAGAGAAACAGCACGATGCCGATGGCGAAAAGGGCGTAGTAGTGATCGCCCCGAAACGGGGCCTCGGCCATCTCGGCCGCGATGCTCGAGGGCATGGGCCGTACCGGCGAAAAAAGGGAGTTGGGGATCATGGCCGCGCCGCCGGCCACCATGAGCACCACCATGGTTTCGCCGATGGCCCGGGACATGCCCAGAATGATGGCCGTGCTTATGCCCGAAAGGGAGGCCGGGATGATCACCCGGGAGATGGTCTCCCAGTGGGTGGCCCCAAGCGCCAGGGAGGCCTCCTTGAGTTCGGCCGGGACGGAATAGATGGCGTCCTCGGAGACGCTGCAGATGGTGGGCACGGACATGAACGCCAGCATGAGCGCGGCGTTGAAGAGGTTTAAGCCCGTGGCCAGATCGAACGTGTCCTGCAGGAAGGGCGCGACCACCACCATGCCGAAAAAGCCGATGACCACCGAGGGCAGCGCGGCCAAAAGCTCCACCACCGGCTTGAAAAAACCCCTGGTCCTGGGTCCCGCGATCTCCGCCAGATAGATGGCGGTCATGACTCCGAGCGGGATGGCCAGGGCCGAGGACGCCAGGGTTACGGCCACCGAGGCCACGATCAGGGGAAAGATGCCGAATTCCGGAGGGTCCGAGGTGGGATACCACAGGTGCCCGAAGAGAAAGTCCGTCACCGAGACGTGCTCGAAGATGGGCAGGCCCTCGATGAACAGGTAGAGCATGATCAGCCCCAGGGCCACGATGGACGACAGGGCGGTGACCAGAAACGCGAGGCGGATGACGGAGTCTTTGGTTTTACGGCTTGCGGCCATGGCGTCACCTTGTCTTTGGGCGGGAATGGGGCACGGCGGCGT
>JBMONM010000251.1:0-3852 GCA_049324675.1 Thermodesulfobacteriota bacterium | reverse complement strand
CGGACCATGGCGTCGACCTTCCTGGCCATGATGGCCGGATCGAAGGTCACTCCCGGGGACGAAAAATAGGCGGTCAAGGCGGACCGATCCATGCCGTCCGCCTCCAGGCGCGTCACGAGGGGCCCCCACACGTCCAGGGACCCGGCAAAGACCGTGCGCCGCAGGGGCACAAGCAGACAGGCCACGCACAAGATCATAGCGGCCATTCCCGCCGCCAGTGAGAGGGAGGGGCGAGGAACGGAAATAATCTGGGTTCCTGTTTCACGCATATTGATATTTTATGTCTTATTCAGTGTGCTGTCCATGACCTGTTCGCTCCCCTCGCCGCAGGATCGTCCGCAATCCGGGAACGAAAAGCCCTCCAGGGCAAAACACAGTTCCCGAAGAGCCGTCCTCGCCTCGGCCAGCGATCCCGCTTCGGCCAGTTCTTCCACGCGCCTGGCGATGCGCCCCGGGTCGAAAAGCCCCATGTTGCGCAAGATCCCCTTGACCAGATGGGCCTGCTCGGAGACACGCCGCGCGTCCCCGGTGCCCAGGGCCGAGACGACCCCTCCCAGCCCCTGGGACAGGGCCCGGCGACCCAGAGCCAGGATCTCCTCGATCTCCTCCTCGGGAAACCGCAATTCCGTCAGGAAATAGTCCCTGGCCGTCTCGATCGGTCCGGTCATGGACGAAGTCCCCCACCGGCGGCGGCCACCTGGGTCAGGACCTTTTCAATATCCGGCACGCGATAGGGTTTGGGAAAAAAGTAGTCCATGCCCGCCTCCCGGCACCGGGCGGCGTCCTGTTCCGTGGCCTGGGCGGTCAGGGCCGCCACCGGGATGGCGATGCCCGCCCGGCGCAGCCTTCTGGTGGCCGAAATGCCATCCAGTCCGGGCATGCGCAGGTCAATGAACAGCACATCGAATGGCCGCCCGGCCGCGGCCCTCTCCAGGACCATTTCCACGGCGCCCTCTCCGTCCGCCGCAAACGCCGTTTCGCATACTCCAAACTTGTCGAGGATCTTGCCCAAAAGAAACCGGTTGAAATCGTTGTCCTCGGCCACCAGGACCCGCAACGCGGAGAAGTCGCCGCGCGCGGCCTCCTCGGGTGGGCGTTCCTCGCCATGTCCATCTGCGTCCTGGAGGCTGGCCGCCGCATGTGGAGAGGTGGAATGCAGCGGGAGCTCGAAAAAAAACATGCTGCCCCGACCAGGCTGGCTTTCCAGAACAAGATCCGGAGCGCCGAGCAGGATGGCCAACCGGCGGGAGATGGACAGTCCGAGACCGGTCCCTCCATGGCGGCGGGTGACCGAGCCGTCCGCCTGAAAAAAGGGCTCAAAGATGTTTTTGGCGTTATCCTGGGCAATGCCGGGGCCGGTGTCCGTGACCTGGAACCTGACGCAGGTTTCGTCCGGCGAAAGCTTCGCCGCCAGGGAGACCTGCCCGGAATCGGTGAATTTGACGGCATTGGACAGCAGGTTGAGCAGAATCTGGCGCAGCCTGAAGGGGTCTGTTTCCAGGATCAGGGGCAGATCCGGGTCCAGACTCCAGGTCAGGGCCAGCCCCTTTTCCGTGGCCGGGCCGGACATGAGGTGGACGGCCTCGGCCAGAAGACGGGGCAGGTCCACGGGACCGGAAACGATCTCCATACGTCCGGCCTCGATCTTGGAGATGTCCAGAATGTCGTTGACGATGGCCAGCAGAGCGCTCCCCGTAGCGCGCATGGTCTCCACGTATTCGTGCTGCTCGGGGGTGAGTTCGGTGCGGGCCAGAAGCTGCGGGATGCCGATGAGGGCATTTAAAGGCGTGCGTATTTCGTGACTCATGTTCGCCAAAAACATGCTTTTCATCCGACTGGCCTGTTCGGCGTCGGTCCTGGCCCGCACGATTTCGGAGATGTCCACGAAGGATTCGATGCTGCCCACGGGTTCGCCGCGGCCGTCACGCAAGGGCGCGGCGTTGCGCAGGATGGTGATCTCCTTCCCATCGGCGGTTCTGATCCGACATTCATGCTTGACCGAGGCCGGTCCGCCGGCGGCCGGCAAGGTTTCCTCACCAAGCAGTTCATGGCGCGGCCGGCCCAGGGCCATGTCCCGGGCATAGCCGGTGATGGCCGTGAACTCGGCGTTGACCGTGGTGATCAGCCCGTCCAGATTGACGATGCAGATGGCCGCCCCGGCAATGTCCAGCACCTGCTCCAAAAAGGCCTTTTCGCGCTCCACGGACCTCTTGGCCTCGACCAGCGGGGTGACGTCGATGACCGAAAGAATCACCCCCTGGAAGGCCTGCCGCCCCTGCCCCGGGCCGAAGACGGGCTGAATGCGGATGACGACGTCGGCCGCCTCCAGACGCTGGTTGACCGTGACCGGGGAGGTCAGGGCTCCTTTGCCGAACAGCTCGAAAAAGGCGCTGGTCTGGCAGTCCTCGGTGTCCAGGCCAAGGACGGCCAGTTCACGACCGACGACCTCCTTCACCGGCAGGGCCAGAAAATCCAGAAACCGCCTGTTGATTTCACGCACCACACCCCCGGCGTCCACATAGGCGATGCGCTCGTCCAGGGCTTCGATCATGGAGGTCAGGCGCGCCAGACGCTCGTCCGCGCCATCCGGGATCGGCGGGGAAGGGAACCCCTTTTCCGGGGAGGGAGCGGAATCGTCTCCGCTAGGCCGGGTTGGCTCGGGCCGCCTCATGGAAGGTCCTCAGTCGCTCCCCGTAGGGAGGATGGCCGAAAAAGGCCGATCCGGAAACCAGGATGTCGGCTCCGGCGGCCAAAAGCGCGGGCGTATTGTCCGGGGTGACGCCGCCGTCCACCTGGATGCGGGTTACGAGCCCGCGTTTCCGGATCATGGCCCGCAGGTCGCGGATCTTGTCCATGCAGAAGGGAATGAAGGACTGGCCGCCGAAGCCGGGATTGACGCTCATCACCAGCACCATGTCCAGTTGCGGCAGGAGGTATTCCACGGCCGAAAGCGGCGTGGCCGGATTGAGGGCCACGGCGGGTCTGGCCCCGAGCCGGGCGATCTCGGCGCAGACCCGCTCCAGATGCACCGTGGCCTCGGCATGCACGCAGATGAGATCGGCCCCGGCGTCGCGGAACTCGACCAGATAGCGTTCGGGCCGCTCGATCATCAGGTGGGTGTCGAAGAACAGGCGGCTTTTCTGGCGCAGCCGCTTGATGATGGGCGGACCGAAGGTAATGTTGGGGACGAACAGGCCGTCCATGACGTCGAGGTGCACCCAGGTCAGGCCGGCGTCTTCCAGGGCCGCAAGCTCCTCGGTGAACCGCCCGAAATCGGCGGAAAGAAGGGACGGGGACAGGATGAACGGTTCTTTCATCGTCTGAGATTCCTTTATGTTCCGCTTATGCTTTTTGTCTTGTTTTCACAATACCTTTCACATGTTCCCGGCTGTAGCGCTTCGCATCATGTCCAGGATCGGGGGGGCCGGGGGAATCATTCCCCCGGCGGAGGAGGGGTGCGGGGAGGAGGCGACGCCTCCTCTCCGTCTTTCCCAGGCCTCCCGCACCGCACCATCTCCAGCCAATGCCCGGCGGCAACGGTGGCGGGACGGGTGGCGGCCAGATGGACGGCGCAGCCGCCGCACGAGGTCAGGACACAGGCCTGTGAAGGTGGGTTGTGGACCTTCCAACAGTGTGCGGCGGTCCGGGCCGCGAGTGCCGGGGCGGTAAGCTGCATAAGCCCGCCGAAGCCGCAGCAGGGATCCGGCCCCTGGCCGAGGGATTGCCCCAGGACACGGGAGAGCAGGGCGGAGTCGGGGTCGTCCGGGGGAGCGTGGCAGGGCGTATGGTAGAGGACGTTTTGCGGGGCCTCGGCGGTTTTTTCGAAATCGGTCCGACCGAGGAGCGCGGCCA
>JBMONM010000250.1:14359-32830 GCA_049324675.1 Thermodesulfobacteriota bacterium | reverse complement strand
TGTCGGGGCGGCCGGGGCCGGCTCGACCGTCCTGGGACCCACCAGTTCGACCATGCCCACCGTGAAGGTCCTCGGACCGGAAACCGGCCCCGGCTGCGCCCACAGAAGAAGCGTCGCGACGGCCAGGGCGTGAACCCCCAGCGAGACGCCGATGTCCATGACCCGCACGGTTATCTCTCCCCGTTCTCCAGCCGTTCGGCCACCACGCCGAAACGATCGATGCCCGCCTCGCGGATGCGGCCCATGACGTCGACGATGGTCCCGTAGGAGACGCCCCTGTCCGCCCGCAGATAGACATCCCGTTGCCCCGAGGCCATGAAGGCCCGCAGCGTGTCCGTCAGATCTTCCAGGGGAACGGATCGCTCGTCGAGAAAGATCAGGCCCTGGCGGTCGACGCCGACAACGAGATGGTCGTCGTCCACGGGCAGGGTCTCGACGGTCCGCGTCCGGGGCAGATCGACCTCCAGACCCTCGGTCATCATCGGCGCGGTGACCATGAAGATGATGAGCAGGACCAGCATGACGTCGACAAACGGCGTCACGTTGATGTCCGAGGCGTACCGCCGCTTTCCGCCGCTCATGAGCGCGCCCGCCTGCGGGAAAGGACGAAGGGGATGCCCCGGGGATGGGCGCTGGCCTCATGCCGCAGCCTGTTGAGCAACAGCCCGGCGAAGCTGATGTACTGGCTTTCGAGGGACTCGAGCATCCCCAGGAACATGTTGTAGGCGACGCTGGCGGGGATGGCCACGGCAAGCCCCACGGCCGTGGCGATGAGGGCCTCGGATATCCCCGGGGCCACCGTGGCCAGGGAGGCGGACTTCATCTGGCCGATGGCGTGGAACGAGTGCATGATGCCCCACACGGTGCCGAACAGGCCGATAAAGGGCGCGGAATTGGCCGCGGCGGCCAGAAGGGGCAAGGCCCGGGACAGGCCGCGCATTTCCACGGCAATCCCGTGTCGCAGTATCCGGCGCACGTTGTCCGCGACGAGTTTCTCGGCGTCCCCGGACTGGGAGAGGCGTGTGAATTCCGCAAGTCCCAGCGCGGTCATGGTTTTTATCGATGGTCCGGCCTGGGCCTCGATCTCGGTGACGGCCTCGGTGAGCGAGGCCGCCTCGACCACCCTCGCCGTCAGACGGGAGACGCCCCGCCGGGCGGCCGTCAGGCTGCGCCATTTCATGGCCATCACGGCCCAACTGGCCACCGACATCAGCACCAAAAGCGCCAGGACGGCCTTGGCCACCCCGGTGGCCCCTGAGATCGCCTGCAACATCCCGCCTTCCATGTCCATCGCTCCTGTTGGATCCCTTCCCGTGGTCTCCGCACGCCATCCCGTCCGGGTTTGCCGGGAGTCGTTTCGCGGTCGGCCCCGCCGTATCCGTCCGCCGCGTCACGCCTCGAGCGGCATGCGCGCATCCATGTCATCCGGCGGCTCGAAGACCGCCCCTGAGGCCTTGAGGTGGAGGACCCGGCGGGTTGCCGCCGGGATGTCGCTTACGTCGTGGGTCACATGCAGCGCCGCCGCGCCGGATGCGCTCAAAAACGTCTCGAGGAGGCGGCGCATGGAGGCGCGCAGTTCGGGATCGAGCCCGGTGAACGGTTCGTCGAGAAAAAGCAGTTCGGGATCGACGGCGAAGGCCCGGGCCAGGGAAACACGCTGGCGCATGCCGCCGGAGAGTTCGTCGGGGCGGGCGTTCGTGAACGCGGACAGCCCCATGCGGTCGAGCATGTCGCCGGCCTTGCCCCTTGCCCGGGGACCGTCGAGGCCCAGGGCCAGCAGGGGCAGGGCCACGTTTTCCAGGGCCGTGCGCCAGGGCAAAAGGCGCGGCTCCTGAAACACGAAACCGATGCGCCGGGCGGCCAGGGCCACCATGCCGCTGCTCGGGCGGGAAAGCTTCGCCGCCAGGCGCAGCAGCGTGGACTTGCCGATGCCGCTCGGCCCCCTGATGGCCAGGATCTCTCCGGACTCCAGGGAGAAATCGAGCCCGGAAAGGATGTCCCTTCCCCGATACCGCTTGCCGACCTTGGAAAAGACCAGGACCGGATTCATGCGCGCCTCCGGCCGACCACGCGCCGGCCCAGTCCCAGCAGGGTCATTTCGGCAAGCCCGACGAGCAGCATGGTGAGCAGCGCCAGGGCGTACAATTGCGGCGTGTCCAGATTGGTGCGGGCCACAGCCAGGGCATGGCCGACACCCTCGTTCGACCCCAGGGTCTCGGCCATGACAGCCACCCGCATGGCCATGCCCAGGGCTACCACGCCGCCGGAAAAAAGCGGCGCGGCCATGGCCGGGGCGTAGATGTGCCAAAACCGCATTCCCGGCGGGAACCGGTATGCCCGGGCCATCTCCGCAAGGGCCGCGTCTGCGGAGGACAGGCCCTCGATGACGGCCACATGGATGACCGGCGCGACCATCAGGGCCACGATAGCCACGACCATGGCCGAGCCCAGGCCGAACCACAACATGCCGAGCATCACCGTCACCACCCCGGGAACGCTGGTGAGCATCCAGCGCGACGGGGTCAGAAAGGCCCGCGCCGCCGGATACCAACCGGCCAACAGCCCGAGTCCGCCCCCGGCGGTAAGGCCGAGGAAGAAACCCAGCCCCACGCGCCGCACGCTCACGGCCAGATCGTCCACCCAAAAAGCCGGCTGGGCCAGGAGCCCGGCCAGAGCCGCCAACGTCTCCCCGGGCGAGGCCACGGCAATGCCGTGGCTATGCCTGGAGGCCGCCTCCCAGGCCCCGAGGAGCGCGGCCAGACCACACAGCCGTCCGGCAATTCCGTCCCATTTCATGCAGCGACCTCGAAGAATTCCGGGCCGGGCAGTCGGCCGCCGATGCTCGCCGGCGACATGTCATGGAGCAGGCCAAGGAAAAACCGGGCCGCCTCCTCGCCCGCCGGTCCCTTGACGAGCCGGATGTCCGTACCTGGCAAGACGCCGTCCACAGCCTGCGAGCCGAGGGCCGGGAACTCCTCCCTGGCCAGGGAAACGGCCTGCCGGGGATGCGCCGCGACCCAGCCGGCGGCCCGAAAATACGATTCGCGAAGCTCCCCGCGCGCGGCGGCATCCGCCGCCAGCGGTCCGACCATGGCCAGCGCGCCCAAGGCCAGTTCGGGATGTTCGGGGAAAGCCTCCCGCCAGGCGTCACGGATATCCAATCGCTTGGCGGGAATGGGCGCTCCCGGTCGCGTCCGAGTGCCCGCCCGCGACACGGCCAGGGTGGCGGCCGGTTCGCTCAAAAGGGCGCAGTCCCCCCGTCCAAGCAACACCAGGTTGACGGCTTCCAGGGCGTTCCCGACATGTCGGGGCGTGAATTGGACGCCCGCTTGCCTAGCCAGTGCCCGCAGGAGCAGGTCCGGCATCTCGCCCGGACCGAACGACAGCAGGACTTCCCGGCCTTGGAGGCCGGACAGGCTCGACAGGGAAGTGTCCGTGGACACCAGCCAGACCGGGCTGGAAAAGAGCGCCACCACAGCGGTGGGCACGCTCTTGTTGCCCAGGGTGCAGGCCGAGGCCGTGGTCATGAGGGCCGCATCCACCTTGGCCGTAGCGATCATGGCCCGCAGTTGGTCCGGCGAATTCCAGGGGGTAAACGTCACGGTCCGGGTCATTTCCGACATCCCACCGGGCCGGGTCATAACCAGGAGGGGCAGGGTTTCGGCCACGGCCGGACCGGAAACCCGGATGCGGCACGTATCCTCCTCGGCGGACGCCGTGCCGGACAGGGCCAGGATCGCCAGGGCTTCCAGGAAACGGCGGCGCGTCATGCCGTTGCCTCCCCGAGATTGCCGGCCTTGCGCAGGATATCCACCTGGACTTCTCCCATAGGGGTGTCGCAGTAACGCGTTTCCCCGGAAGCGAAGCCGGCGGCCAGGGCGGCCTCGGTGATCTGGCCCGCCTCGAAGGACACCTCCTGGCCTTCAAGAGCAAAGGACAGCCGGGACAGGACATAGCCCTCGGGTTTGGTGCGCTCGTCGGTCATCCCCTCGTGCAAGCTGATGAAGATGCCGCCAGAATTCAGGGCATCGAGTACCCGGCCCAAAAACGCCCGCAAGTCCTTGGCATAGTAGAGATTGAGGCTGGCCCAGACGAGGTCGTAGCCCGAGCCGAAGGAGATAGTGTTGTAGTCGCCGGGAAAGAGCGCCACCCGGTCGGCCATGCCGGCCGCCGCGATCTCCTCCCGGGCCACCTCGATGACCGCAGGCAAATCGCACAGTGCTCCGCGCATGTTGGGATGCCGCGCAAGGATACCCAGCCCGATGACGCCCGGCCCGCCCCCAAGATCGAGTAGGCAGCGGAGCTTTGGGCTTTCGGGGAGGGAGGCGACAAGGTCGGCGGCCAGATCGGCCATGCCGGCCTTCTGGTAGCGGGCCAGATCCCTGGCGGAACGTTTCCACCGCTCCTCGTCGTCCAGGCGGTTTTCCCGGGCCACGGGCGGCGGCCCCGATGTGATCAGTTCCGTCAGGCGCGGCAGGTTGCGGTGTTCCATTCTCATGAGGTTGCCGATAAGTCCGCCCAGGTAGGTCTCGCTGTCCCGGCGAAGATAGCATTCGGCCAGGGGGGTGTTGGCATAGTGGCCCTGCTTTTTTTCGGCCAGCCCCAAGGTGGTCAGGGCGTCGAGAAGGAGGCGCGTGTTTCCCGGATGCGACTCCAGGCGTGTGGCGATCACATCCGGGTCGTCCGTCTCGGCCAGGATATCGGCGATGCCGAGCGTGATCGCCGCATCCAGCACGGCCACGCGCACCGGCCCGAGCAGCCATTCGGCCAAGGGCGCAAACGACGGATGTCTTTCCTGATTCCATTCCAAAACAGCATTCTCGGTCATGATTCAAAACCTCCAAGTCAGCGAAGCGCCAAACATTTGCGGTTCACCATCCTCGACCATCACGTTGCCAGACCCGTCGCGAACCTTTTTGGTGGCGTGTTCCACGTCGAAGATGTTCTTGCCCCACAGGGCGAACTCCCAATGCTCCATGGCATAGCCGACGCGGGCGTTGACCAGGGCGAAGCCGTCCTGGCTGAGGCTGTTTTCGGCGTCGAAGTACTGGGTCCCCGCGCCGTAGAGGTCCACGCGGCCGAAGAAACCGCTCGGGTGGGTGTATCCGCCCCCGAGGTGGTAGGTGAGATCCGGGGCCCAGGGCAGGCGTTTGCCTTTGTAGCTGTAAGGCACGTCGTCCTGGATGACGGTCCAGTCGTCGATGACGGTATAGGCGTAGCCGAGGCCGCCCTGGAGTTCGAGGCCGGCCAGGGGCCTGGCCGTCAGTTCGACCTCGACGCCCTGGGAGTGGGCCCGCGCCGCATTGGTGAACTTCCACACCCCGACGCCGCCGTTGGGGTCTTCCTCGCGCACCTGCTTGTCGCGGATATCCATATAAAAAAGGGCGAGGTTGGCCGTGAGTTTGTTGTCGAACCAGTTGGTCTTGAGGCCCAGTTCGTAGTTCGTGGTGTGCTCGGGCTGATAATAAAACGTTTTCAGGCTGCTGGCCGAGTAATAGTTGAATCCGCCGGCCAGAAATCCATTGGACCAGGTGGCGTAGGCCGTGGCGTTGGGCGTGATGTCGTAGGCCAGGGAGGCCATGGGCAGGAACTCGAAGGAATCGAGCTCCTTGCTGTAGCCGACAAGGCTCTTCGTGCCGGCGCGGCAGGTCTGGCCGCCGTGGGCGTGGGCATGTTCACCGCGCAACCCGGCCGTGAAGCGCAGGTTGTCAAGGATGGAATAGGTGGCTTGCCCGAAGACGGCCCAACTCGATTCCGTGGCGTCGGTGTCGAGGTAGGTCGAGGCGGTAGACACAGAGCGGATGCGATTAAACTGCACGTCCGTTTTCGAGGAGCTACCGAACAAACCGAAGAGCCAAGTGAAGCGCCGCTCGCCCGGTGAAGCGAATCGCAATTCCTGGGTTACGCCCTCCTGCTTGAGGTCTATGGTGGAATAACCATTGAACGAGGAGGTACGGTCTAGGTCGGACAGTAACTCGTAGCGGTAGCCCATATAGCTGGTGATGGAGGTCACTTCCACCGCGTCCCCGGAATACTTGGCTGTCAGAGAAGGATTGATGGTATTTTCCTCTGTATCATTCGATATATCGGACATGACGTTGAAACGCTTGGTGGCGTTGGAACCGGTTTCGTAGCGCAGCTTGCCAATCCCCTTGTCGGCATGGCTGGCGTTCATGGCCAAACGAAGATCGAAAGTGCTGGTCGGCGTCCAGCGCAACATGCCGCGCCCCAGTATGGATTCGTTCTTGCCGGTCCGATCATCATCCCTGTATTCGTCGTGCATATAACCGTCGGTCTGGTAGCGCACGAGATTGCCGGAGAAATAGAGCAGATCCTTGACCAGCGGCGCACTAACGAACCCTCCGGCGCGCAGGGTGTTGTAGCTGCCGTAATCCGCGAACATGCTTGCCCGGGTCTGGTTGTCCGGCTTTTTGAGCACCACGTTGACCACACCGGCCTCGCTGTTTTTACCGTACAGTGTTCCCTGGGGACCGCGCAGCACCTCGATGCGCTCCACGTCCAGGAAGAGCAGGTTTTGCATGTAGGTCAGCGGCTGGGGCACGTCGTCCACGTACAGCCCCACCGGCGAATAAATGGACGTATCAAAAGTCGAAAGGCCGCGAATGACGATGCCGTCGCCCGAGGTGGCGTTTTTCATCCACACGTTGGGCAGGGTGTCCAAGACTTCGCCAAGCTTCCAGGCCCCCATTTCCTCGATCTCGGTGTCGGAGACCGTGGAGATGCTGGCGGGCACCTTTTCCAGTTTTTCCTCGCGCTTGGTGGCGGTCACGGTTACCGCCTCCAACACGTGGGTTCGGTCCTCCCGGGGTTTGACGGATGTGTCGTCCGCCGTGTCATCGGCGGAAACCGTGGCGGGCAACAACAAGACGCACAACACGACAACTCGCAACGCTCGCATGACCGGTAGCCCCCTGTTCGTGCCCTCGCCAGCGTTGGAAACGTCCGAAACCCGGTTCTGTCGGCCTTCGTCTCCATGCTGTCGAGATTGATTTTCACGATCAGTATATGGTTGCACCGATCCGCGCTAACCCGCGCCGGGTCGATTCTTGATCCTCAAGGGGATTTTTCGTGGCCGCCCAGGCAGGACGCGACCGGGCGGCCCAGGGTTGAGAAACAGGGGCTGGCCCCCCGGTCGGACGAGGCAAAACCCGTGCGCGAATGTCGAGCGCACGAAACGGCTGTCCCGGCCGTGCCATGGCCCGGAACCGGAATCCGGCGGACCGGTGGGGGATCCCCCTTGTCGGCGACGCCGGTCGTCCCGGAGGCCGTGCTCACTGCCAGGGGCCCCGCAGGCAGCCGTAATCCTTGGGGTTGAGGCCGAAGCGTTGCCGGAAGGCCCGGCTGAAGTGGCTCAGACTCTGGTAGCCGATGCGATAGGCCGTCTCGCTGACGGTCACCTTCCCGGAAGCGAGCATTTCCCTGGCGTGGTCCAGGCGGAAATCCCTGAAATATTCGAAAACAGGCTTCCCATAAACCTGCCGGAATCCGTTTTTGAGTTTTTTTTCATTTATTCCGACGGTTCGCGCCAATTGCGCGACGGTCGGAGGATTCTCGAAATCCATGACGAGCAGTTCCCTGGCCGCGTGTATCCGCTCCACGTCACTGGCCTTGAGCGGCTTGAGGTATGGAGCTTCCTGCTCCTGGCCGCCAAGGCATTCCTGCAACTGATAGGCCATGAGTTCCAGAACGCGGCTTTCGAGAAAAAGCCGCTGCATTGAGCCACTGTACCTATTCTGAATGATCTGGGAAAGGATGGCGTTTTTTGTCGAACTCTTTTTCCCGCGCCAAAAATACTGCTCCTCTTTTTCATGCAGCATATTCATGAATTGTCGCGGGACGACCCTGCTTTCATGTTCAAAATATTCATTCAGGAAACACGCCGTGGTCAGAAAACTCACGACAAACACACCGGAGTTCAAATCGTGCTCTAGGTTTCCGGACGTTTGTGGCAGATAAACGATGCTGTTGCTACCCGACTCAAGATAATGAGTTTGATTTTTCAGACAACCGCCATGGTACGTGCAGCGGCTCGCGCCGGAAACGATGAACCCGAATTGGATCGGGGCCCTGCCGATTTCAAATCTGAACGTGGTCTCGATAGTGGGCTGCACACCCGAGATATTCAGGAGAAGTCCCGGGCGTAAGGGAATAACCCTCGCCGCCGAGTGCATCACACCTGCATCGGCTTCGATCCGATATCCGATTCTTTCCGTTCCCCCTTTCCTGGGACTTTCGACAGCCATTTGATATTTCATGAGAATCTCCAGCCGTTCAACGTCTTTCCAGGTATTTCATATTTTGAGATTGGTTGTCAATATCATCAATTGCGAAAAGTGGTTATGGCCCGTTTTCTTGTCGGCCGTATGGCATATCGTGTTTTCCCGTCTTTCGGGATGGAAAGGTCTGTTGGGGGTGGTGAAACGGCAACATCCGCACGGCCCATGAAACCGGGCGGCGTGGGCATGGCTTGATACCGAGCCGCCGGCGGGCGCTTCGCGGGATTTTCCCGGGTATTGGGCTTGACAATATGGTTTAGCATCTTTACTTTTTGGCCGTGGCCATGCACCCTCGGTCCGGTGCGGCAGGACGGATATGTCGGCGATCCGCCGCCGGGGAGCGGGGAGAGCCATGCCTTTTTGGTTAAGTGGCTTAATTTTATATTGACGGCGCATCCTCGGAGGCATCGAAACCGCCTCCTCATGTCCGGCGCGCGGCGACCGTGAAGGCCGGCTTCGGACGCCGGTTTCATAGTCCGCCGGTGGCGCCATCGTTTTCGAGCCGGTTCGGCGAAGAAAGGGGAAGCCTATGTTGAGTCTTGGAATGGACCTAGGATACTCGGCGGTCAAGATCGCGCTGGTCGATGCCGAAGGCCGCGTCAGGCATTGCGCCCATGGCCGGCACAAGGGGAGGATCGCTGAAACGTTGCGCGCCATGCTCGACGCCGGGTTTTGGGATTGCGGCGCACGGGACGCGGCCTTCGGCGCGGTCACCGGCAGCGGGGCGGCCCTTCTTGCCGGTCCCGGCCTGGCCCGGGCCGTCAACGAGGTGGCCGCCCTGGTCGAAGGCGGGACGTCCCTCGCGCCCCAGGCCGGGGCCATCGTGGAGATCGGCGGACAAACCGCCAAATACGTCACCGGCTTTACCGCGACGGAGAAAAGCCGCGTGGAGGTCTCCATCAACTCCAATTGCGCCTCCGGCACCGGTGCGTTCCTGGAGGAACAGGTCTCCCGCCTGGGTCTTTCCATCGAGGACTTTTCCCTCCGGGCCGGGCAGGCGACGAAAGTCCCCCGCATCGCCGGGCGGTGCAGCGTGTTCGCCAAGACGGACGTCACCCACCACCAGCAGGAAGGCGTGCCCGTGGCGGACATCCTGCTGGGACTGGCCCATGCGGTCGTGCGCAACTACCGGGGGGCCGTCATGCGAAAGCTTCCTCTGCGGCTTCCCATTTTGTTTGCCGGGGGGGTGTCCCGGAACGAGGCCATCCTCGGGGCCTTCAGGACCATCCTGGATCTGCCGCCGCAGGAGTTCCTGACCCACGAGCACGGGGCCATGGCCGCAGCCATCGGAGCCGCGCTCATGGCCCGGGAGCGCGGGCTGCCCATCGACGTGGCCGGACTCGTTTCCGGAGTCCGGGACCATCCCCTGTCCGCGTCCGGCGCCTTCGATTCCCGCGACCTGCCGCCGCTGGCCGGATTCGGCCGGGATGACGCCGCGGGCAAACACGATCTCCCCGAACGTGTCGGCTTCCCGGGCGGCGCGGCCTGCTTCCTCGGCATCGACGTGGGCTCCACCAGCACCAACCTTGTGGTGTCGGATGCCGCTGACCGGATCGTGGCCTACCGGTATCTGCGCACGGCCGGGGACCCGGTGGCGGCGGTGCGCGCGGGCCTTGGCGCGCTGGCGCGGACCATCGGCCGGGACATGGCCGTGGCCGGGGTGGCCGTTACCGGGTCGGGGCGATACCTGATCGGCCAGCTGGTGGGCGCGGATGTGGTTCGCGACGAGATCACGGCCCAGGCCCGGGCGGCCGTGGCCATCGATCCGGAGGTGGATACCGTCTTCGAGATCGGCGGCCAGGACTCCAAGTTCATCGCCCTGGACCACGGCGTGATCACGGATTTTCAGATGAACAAGGTCTGCGCGGCCGGAACCGGCTCCTTTCTCGAAGAACAGGCCGCAAAGCTCGGCATCCCGCTGGAGGAGTTCGGCCCCATGGCCCTCCCCGCGCCCAGCCCCGCGGCCATGGGGGAACGCTGCACCGTGTTCATGGAGACGGCCGTGGCCGCGGGGCTGGCCCGGGGCGCGTCCCTGCCGGACATCGCGGCCGGGCTGTGCTACTGCATCGTCCGCAACTACCTGAACCGGGTGGTGGGACAGCGGCGCGTGGGCCGGAAGGTGTTTTTTCAGGGGGGGCTTGGCCACAACCAGGGCGTGGTCAACGCGTTTCGCGCCGTAACGGGCGCGGAAATCACCGTGCCGCCCTTTTTCAGCGTCACCGGGGCCTACGGCGCGGCCATCCTGGCCCGGGAGGAAATGGCCGCGCGCGCGGCCCCCTCGACCTTCAAGGGCTTCGATCCCAAGGAAGAGGAAGAGCACGTGGATGTCGCCGCCGGCGAACCGTCCGGCGACGGCCAGGCCCGGTTCGACACGCGCCTGGGCGAATGCATCTTCGGGGGATACGCCCAGGATCCGGACCCCGCCAAAAAGACCGTGGGCATTCCCCGGGCCCTGTTCGGCTTTGGCATGTATCCCATGTTCGCCCCGTTTTTCCAGGAACTCGGCTTCAATGTCCTGTTGTCGCGGCCCACGTCCGAGGAGACGGTCCGGCTGGCCCAGGAGTACGCCCTGGACGAGACCTGCTATCCGGTCAAGCTCGTCAACGGGCATGTGGCCGATCTGGTGGCCCGCAAGGTGGACTACGTCTTTTTCCCGGACCTGTTCACCGTGCGCCACGAAAGCTCGCGCGCCCGGAAAAACTACGGCTGCGCCTACATGCAGGTCGCCTTCAGGCTCGTGCGCCGGGCCATGGACCTGGACGGCAAGGGCATCGGCCTGCTCGCCCCCACCATCGCCCACAGCCTGGGGCCGCGCTTCATGCGGGACAGCTTCATGGAGATCGGCCGCCGGCTCGGCGCGAGCGACCAGGCCTCCGGGCAGGCCCTGACGCGGGCCATGGAATCCCATCGGGCTTTCGAGGCCAGGCTTGGGGAGCACGCGAGGGAAACGCTCGCCGGCCTCGATCCCGGGAAAAAGACCTTCGTGCTGGTTTCCAAGATCTACGGCGTCGCGGATCAGGCGCTGAACATGGGCATCCCCGGACGGCTCATGGACATGGGCTACGAGGTCATCCCCTTCGCGTACCTGCCCGCGGCGGACATCTTCGACCAGCATCCCAACATGTACTGGCCCTTTGGCCAGCACATCCTCGAGGCGGCCCGGACGGTGAGGAGCCATCCCGGCCTGTACGCCGTCTTCCTGACCCATCACGGCTGCGGCCCGGATACGGTGCTGTCGCATTATTTCCGGGAAACCATGGGCGAAAAGCCATATTTGGCCGTGGAGGTGGACGAACACGCCTCGACCGTCGGGGTCATCACCCGCATGGAGGCGTTCGTGCGCAGTCTCGAGAGGACCGCCCCGCGAAGCCCCGGCCGGATCGAACCGGCGGCCGTCCCGGACCAACCGGCGACGCCCATCGTTTCCCGGCTGTCCCGGCTTGCCCCCGGGACCGCGGTCTACCTGCCGCGCGTGTATCCCTATGCCGATCTGGTCCGGGAGCATCTTGCGGCCAGGGGCCTTGACGCGCGCCTGACGCCGCCGACCTCGCGGGCCTCTGTGGACATGGGCAGACGGCACACGGTGACCAACGAATACTATTCCATGACCGCCCTGCTCGGGGACGTCCTGGCCACGCTACGCCGGGACGGGGCGGACGGCGGGAAAAAGGCCGTGGTCGTGCCGCAAAACGAGGGTGCCGAGGTGGACGGGCAGTATGCCCGGTTTTTGCGCGCAAAGCTCGATGCCGAGGGATTCGGGGACGTGGCGATCGTATCTTCGTTTATGGAGGATTTGGCCGAGGCCACGGACGAGGACGCCCGGGGGCTTTTTTTGTGCCTGGTGCTCGGGGACGTGGTGCTGGCCGCGCCCAGGGCGGATCGGGCGCGGGTTTTGGACGAGGCGACGCGCCTGCTCCGGGAGGGACGGGGAAGCGTCAAGGCGGTGGCTGCGCTTGCCCGGAGCATCCGTCATGAGGCCCCGCGAGGCGACGGGTCGCGCACCGTGTTCGCTCTGGGCGAACCGTTGGTGCTTTATAACGACATGCTCGGCGACGACATGTTGGGCGATCTGGAGGACGCCGGCCACCGTGTCCTGCGGGCACCCCTCAGCGAAGCCCTGTGGCTGTTGTGGAACGACCACCTGGAGGGGGCAGGGCCCGATGGCGCGGAGCGCCTTTGCCGGATGCTCGGCGAACTTGCCGCGCTTATGGCCATGATTGCCGGTTTCCTGGGCCAGCGGTCGCCCTATGCGCCCGATCTGCGGTCGCTTTGCCGGGCGGCCGATGCCGCTCTCGGGCTCTACGCCGGGGCCTTCGGCCGTTACCGGGCGGGCCGGGCGCTTACCCCTCCGGCGGCCGCCGAGGGGTGCATCGTGGTGGCCCCCATGTATGAAAACACGGGGATTTCCCTGGACATCCTGCTTCACGGGGGATCGTCGGAAACCGCCATCCCGTTGTTGCAACTGACCTTTGACGGCACAAGGAATGAAAATGATCGGACCAAGGTCGATTCCTTTCTTTATTACCTTGGGAGCATGAGGCGCCGACTTCGTATCGGCAAGACCACGTTCGGCCGTTCGTAAAAGCGACAACCAAAGGCGGGGGCGGGAGCAAGAGGGCTTGACAATATGGTTTAGCAAGTTTACCGTCATAGGCAACGAGGGTTCGCCTGGAAAACGGGCGATGGGATGACCGGCGGGTTTGCGAGGACATATGGAAACAAAGGACGATCTGATCATGGCCACAGTGCGGCAATTGCGCGGGGTGGCCGCAAGGTATGCCCGAACCGAGGAGATGCCGATTCCGGTCGGGGAGGGCGTCGAGGTCACGACCCGGGAGGCCCATACCATCGAGGCCGTGGGCAACCGGAAACAGATGAGCGTCACCGATGTGGCCAACGCCTTCGGCATCAGCAAAAGCGCGGCGTCCCAGATGGTATCCAGGCTGTGCGACAAGGGCTTTCTCGAAAAAAAACAGGCCCCGCACAGCAACAAGGAATTCCAGTTGACGCTTACGCCGCTCGGGCAAAAGGCGTTCGATGCCCATGAGCGATTCCATGGCCAGGACCGGGCGGCCCTCATAGAGCGCCTGCGCGGGTTTTCCCTGTCCCAGATCGCCACGATATCCGTGATGCTCGAGGCCATAGGGGAAGTGATGGACAATCGCCTCTCTCGATAGATGGGATTTTTTTCATTTAATAGTTAAGCAGCTTAATTAAATAGGATGGAAGAAGATCATGAACATTCTCAAGGCCGCGCTCGTGAACTTTGCGGTCGATCACTCCAGGTGGGTCGCTCTCGGGCTTGTGGCGATCGTCGTTTTTTTCGCCACGTTTTTCCCGAATATGACCATGGATACGGACCCGGAAAACATGCTGGAGGCCACGGAGCCCGCGCGGGTCTTCCACAACGCCGCCAAGAAACGCTTTGACCTAAGCGACACCATCGTCGTCGGGGTCATCAAGGAAAACGACCCCAACGGCGTGTTCACGCCGCAGACCCTGGCCCATGTCTTCGAACTGACCCGGTTCGCCACAACCCTGCGCTATGACGATCCCAAGCAGCCGGGAAAAACGACCGGGGTCATCGAGGTGGACATGGTCGCGCCCTCGATGGTGGACCACATGCGCCAGGCCGGGCCGGGAGCCATCGCCTTCGAATGGCTCATGCAAAGGCCTCCGGCCACCCAGGCCGAGGCCCTGGCCGTCCGCGACAAGGCCCTGTCGAACCCGCTTCTGGTGGGACAGATGGTCTCGGCCGACGGCAAGGCGCTGTGCCTGTACCTGCCCCTGACGGACAAGCTTCTCAGCTACGACGTCTATACGGCGCTCCAGGGGAAGATACGGGAGTTCGGCGGCACGGAGGACTGGCACATCGCCGGGCTGCCCGTGGCCGAGGGGGCCATCGGCGTCGAGATGTTCAGCGAGATGGTCGTCGCCTCGCCCCTGACCATGGCCCTTATCTTCGGCATGCTCTACGCGATGTTCCGCAAATGGAGCCTGGTCGTCCTGCCCATGCTCATCGCCACGGTGACGGTGGCGGCCACCCTGGGGGCCATGATCGCCCTGGGCTTTCCGGTGCATATCCTAAGCTCCATGCTGCCCATCTTTCTCATGTCCATCTCCATCTGCGACTCCATCCACGTCCTGTCGGAATTCTTCGATGTCTACAGTGCGGGCAAGGGGCGCAAGGAAAGCGTCAAGGAGGTCATGAACACGCTTTTCATGCCCATGCTATACACCTCGCTGACCACGGCCGCCGGATTTTTTTCCTTCGTCACCACGGACATTCCACCGGCCAGGGTCTTCGGCGCGTTCGTCGGAATCGGCGTCATGTTCGCCTGGATCACCACCATCCTGTTCGTGCCCGCCTACATCATGCTTCTGCCGGAGCGCGTGCTGCGCAATTTCGGCCTGGCGGCGCAGGGGGGAGTGAGGGAGTCCCTGCTCACGCGGCTGCTGCAAGGCCTGGGCGAATTCGCCTGCCGGCGGGCCAAGGTGGTCCTGGCGATTTTCGGCATAGGCATTGTCGCCTCCATCTGGGGCATGTCGCAGATCACCATCAACGACAACTACGCCAAGCGCTTCAGCGTCGGCCATCCCATCCGCGAGGCGGACACGGCCCTCAACAGGCATTTCGGCGGCACGTACACGGCGTCGCTCGTGCTGGAGGCGGAAGATGGGGGCGAGGTCTTCAAGCGGCCGGACGTCCTTGCCTACATGGCGGCCATGCAGGCCTGGCTGGAGGGGAACGGATACATCGGCAAAAGCACGTCGTTGGCCGACATCGTGCGCAAGGTGCATCAGGAACTCGTTGACGGCAGCCCCGGGAACTTTCGGATACCGTCGAGCGTGGGGGGCGTCTCCGAGTGCGTCATGCAGTACCAGCAAAGCCACAAACCGCACGACATCTGGCACTTCGTGACCCCTGAGTTCGATTCGGCCAACATCTTCATGCAGTTTCAAAGCGGCGACAGCACGCGCACCGAGGCGGCCGTCAAGGCCATCGAGGGATATATCGAGCGCAACAGGCCGCCCGTGGACCTGTCGTACCGATTCGCCGGCCTGCATTACATCAACTTCATCTTTCAGGGGAAAATGTTCTGGGGGATGCTCGGTTCCCTGGCCGGGAGCTATGTCATCGTCCTTCTCATGATGATCGTGCTTTTCCGGTCCGCCCTCTGGGGATTTTTGTGCATGATTCCCCTGTCGTTGACGATCATGTTCATCTATGGCGCGCTCGGGTTTCTCGGCCTGGACTACGACATGCCCGTGGCCGTTCTGGGGGCCATCTCCCTGGGCATCGCCGTGGATTTCGCCATCCATTTCCTGGAACGCAGCCGGCAGATCACCTCGGAGACCGGCTCCTGGGAGAAGACCGCCCCCAGGATGTTCGGCGAACCGGCCCGGGCCATCAGCCGCAACGTCATCATCATCGCCTTCGGATTCTTGCCCATGCTGGTCGCCGCGTTGGTCCCCTACAAGACGACCGGCCTCCTGCTCTTCTCCATCCTGACCATCTCCGGCCTGGTCACGCTGGTCCTGCTGCCGGCCCTTTTGACGGTGGGCAGGGGGTGGTTTTTCCGGGCCAGGCGTTTCTCCTTTCCCGGCGCCTCCGGGACCCCGGGCGACGAGCCGGCGCTGGCCCTGGCCAGGGTCGGGGCCGCGAAACGCGACGCGGCGGATGACGCCGGGAGGGAATAGGCCGCGCGGGCCGGCGGGGAGCCGTGGCGTGAAAGGGCGCGCCGACATCGTGCCCAAAAAAAGAGAGAGTGAACATGAAAGCGGTATTCGGATTTCTGTTGATGGCATTCAGTCTGTTTGGCGTCTCGGGGCGTTGCGTCGCCGGCGATGATGCCCCGTCCGTTGAAACCATCGTCGCCGGATCGAACCATGCCTCCCTGTATCAGGGCGCGGATTGCCAGGGAACGACGACCATGACCATCACCGACAAGCAGGGCCGGGTTCGCAAGCGGCAGTTCAACATGCTGCGGAAAAACGGCGACACGCGGGATGGGGACCAGAAGTACTTCGTCTATTTCATCGAACCGTCGGACGTGCGCAAGATGGTCTTTATGGTGCACAAGCATGTGGGTCTGGAAACGGATGACGACCGTTGGCTGTATATGCCGAGTCTCGATCTGGTCAAACGCATCGCGGCCAGCGACAAGCGCACGAGTTTCGTCGGTTCGGATTTTCTCTACGAGGACATCTCCGGACGCAGTCCTCAAGAGGATATCCATGAGCTCATGGAAACGACAGAGAGGTATTATGTCGTGAAAAACACCCCCAAAGAGCCGGACGCCGTGGAGTTCGCCTCCTACGTCGCCCACATCGACAAGACCACCTTCCTTCCCATGAGGATCGAATACGCCAAGGCCGGGGGCAGGCCGTACCGGGTCATCGAGGTCCTGGACGTGGAACCCGTCGAGGCCACGGAAAACGGCGCGCGGACCACCTATCCGACGGTCGTGCGCTCCGTGGCCAGGGACCTGGAAAGCGGCGGGCGGACGGAAATGGTGTTTTCCGATGTCCGCTACAATGCCGGCCTCACGGACGAGCTCTTCACCGAGCGCTATCTGCGGCGCGCGCCCAAAGAGGTCTTGCAATAATGGGCGCGGCCTTTTCGGCCGGGGTCTGGCGGGGGGCGTTCTCCCGCCTGGCCCTGGCGGCCCTGGTGCTGGCCGTCGCGGGCGAGAGCCTGGCCGCGTCCTTCTGGGACCAGTTCAGCACGCCCGAGGTGCATGGTTTCCTGGAGGTCCGGGCCGGCTGCCGCACCCAGCCCGATCCCTATGAAAAGGAGGCCTCCATCCTGGAGACGCGGCTTCAGGGCGAGGTGTCCACACAGACGGACTGGGCCCAGTTCAAGTACAAGGGGGATGTCTGGTACGACGGCATCTTGGAACAGGTGCGCTATGACACCCGCGAGGCCTGGATGTTCCTGCGTCCTTCCGGGTCTCTGGACATCAAGATCGGGCGGCAGGTGCTGACCTGGGGCACCGGTGACCTGGTCTTCCTCAACGACCTGTTCCCCAAGGATTGGCAGTCCTTTTTCATCGGCCGGGACGCTGAGTACCTCAAGGCCCCCTCCGAGAGCGTCAAGGTCAGCCTTTTTTCCGATGTCCTCAACGCGGATTTCGTGTTCACGCCGCTTTTCGCCAGCGACCGGTTCATCACCGGGCAATACGTCTCGTATTGGAACGGCGCCCTGGGGCATCTGGCCGGAAACGAATCGGAGCTGGACTACGAAAAGCCGGACCGGTGGTTCACGGACGCCGAGTATGCGGCGCGCCTGTACCGGAGCGTCGGGGCCTACGAACTGGCCCTCTACGGATACTTCGGCTTCTGGAAGAATCCCGGCGGCATTGCCGCCTCCGGGGAATACGTCTTTCCGCGTCTGCACGTCTACGGCGCCAGCGCCCGGGGACCGGTGGCCGGCGGCATCGGGAACATCGAGGTGGCCTACTACGATTCCATCGAGGACCCCGACGGGCGCGATCCGAACATCAACAATTCCGAAATGCGCTATCTTGTCGGCTTCGCCCGGGAGATCGGCCGGGATTTCAACGCCAGCGTCCAGTATTATGTGGAACAGCTCCTTGGCTACCATGGCTACCGGGAAAGCTTCGCGGGCGATCAGCCCCGGGACGAGGTGCGGCATGTGCTGACGGTGCAGCTCACCAAACTGCTCATGAACCAGAATCTGGAACTGTCCCTTTCCGGCTACTGGTCTCCAAGCGACCGCGACGCCTACCTGCGGCCGAAAATCCTCTACAAGTGGACCGACAACATCAACCAGGAGGTCGGGGCCAATATCTTTCTTGGGGAGCGCGACGACACCATGTTCGGACAATACAAGGCCGACACGAACATCTACATGGCGCTTCGCTACAGCTTTTAATCCCGCGATGGCGCGATTGCCGCGACAGGGCCTGGAACCGGACATGTCCGCCCCTGTCGCGTGTTCGGGGAGGATTGTCATGCACGCATGTCATCATCGAGAGCCGGGTGATCCGGACGTTCCGGGAACCGGGAAACGCCGCCATCCGTCGAGCTACGGGATGCAGGATCCGGGAATCGTCTTTGGCGCCCTGGGGCTTGGGCCGGGCGACGTGTTTCTGGATGCCGGCTGCGGCCTGGGGGAATACGCCCTGGAGGCCGCGCGCATCGTCGGGCC
>JBMONM010000250.1:0-14349 GCA_049324675.1 Thermodesulfobacteriota bacterium | reverse complement strand
CCACGGGCATGGTCCATGCCTTCGACGTCACCCCCGGCTGCATCGAGGGGCTGGCGCGCCAGGCCGCCGGCCGCGGCCTGGCCCATCTGCGGGCCGAGGTGGCGGACATCACCCGGCCGCTGCCTCTGCCGGATGCCTCGGTCACGGTCGGCCTGCTGGGCACGGTGCTGCACATTCCGCCCGTGACCCGGGCCATGAAGGCCGTGGTCGCGCAGATGCGCCGGGTGCTGCGGCCGGGCGGCAGGCTTGGGGTCATCGAATGCAATCTGTATTCCCCCTGCGGGCCGCCGCGGTCCATGCGCCTGACCGCCACGCGGATCACAGATGCCCTGGAGGCGGGCGGCTTCCGGTCCCTCAGGGTGCACGACATGGGGTACCTGTACCTGGTGCTGTTTCAGAAACCATCGTCGTAACCAGGCGTCTTTGCCTGGAAGCCTTTCGGAACCGAACGCCCGCGCTCGGCTTGGCCACTGTCCGAACGGACCGGAAGGCCCGGCCGGACGGAGAGGGGCGAAAACGACAGCACGGCCAACCGGCCGGAAACACGAGCGGAGTATTGTCATGTCACATGAATCGTCCGCAACGTCGGCATATTCGAAAACGAGCCCCGCAACGACGGTTGTTGCGGAGGATGGCGGCCTGGTGTGGAAACTTGCGCTGATAGGCATGATGTATCTGTGCCAGGCCATTCCCATGGGGTTCGTTTTTGGAAGCGCCCCGGTCATCATGCGCTGCGAACATACGGAGCTCAAGTATATCGGGATGCTCTTCGTCCTGCACCTGCCATGGGCGGCAAAATTCTTTTACGCCGCATTTATAGATAGGTACTATGTATCTTGGTTTGGTCGTCGCAAGACCTGGATAGCCCCGGCGCAGTTCATCGCCGCCGGGCTTTTCTACCAGATGGCCTCGTACTCCATCTCGACGGATTTTTTCACAGTATTCCTTTTGCTCCTGACCTATACCGTGGTCATGGCCACGAGCGACATCGCCGTTGACGGGTATGCCACGGACATCCTCGGGCCAAAACACGCGCATTGGGGGGCCACGCTCCAGGCCTGCGGCCGTTTCGTCGGCATGCTGATCGGCGCGGGCGTGCTCTTGACGCTCTACACATCGCTCGGCTGGCCCGGGGTCTGCCACATCATGGCCGCGAGCCTGTTTTGCCTGGGCCTGCCCATCCTCCTGCACAGGGAAATGGCCCCGGCCATCCCCGCACCGGGGGCCTGCGGACGGGAAACGCCTTCGGGCGTCCTGGCCCTGCTGCGGAAAGCGGAAATACGGCTGACCCTTGCGGTGCTCGTCCTGCCCACGGTGCTCTTTTTTTGCGGCGTCCAGATGCGCCTGCCCCTGATGACCGACCTGGGCCTCGATGCCGAAACCCTGGCGGCGGTGCTCATGCGGGTGGCCTATCCGGCCGGGTTTGTCGGCACCCTCACCTGCGGCTGGCTGCTGGGCCGTATGGGAAGCCCCGCCTTCATGCGCCTTTTCGGTCTGGGGGCGATTCTGGTCACCGCCGCGACGGCCTGGTTTGCCGCCAAAGGGACGATTGTGCCCTGGCAGGCGGCCGTCCTTCTGGCTGGCGACAACATCCTGGTCGGAGCGGCCAACGTCTGGGCGTTCACGCGCATCATGCGCGTCAGCGCCGGCGCGTGGGCCGGAACCGGGGTTGCCGTCCTGGGAAGCCTTTTCATCCTGCCGCCCCTGGTTCTGGCCCCGGCGGTGGGGGCGCTGGGCGACAGGGTCGGCCTGCCCGGGCTGTACGGCCTGATCACCGTGGGCATGCTCGTTCTCTATGCGGCGACGGAAGCCCTCGTGGCCCGGGCGAAAAGACGTCGTCTTTCCGTCTGCTGAAGAGTGTTCCCATGCGGTGCGCGGCGGAAGGCAACGGTGAATGCTTCACGACAAAGGGGTCGGCCGTGCGGGCGGCCCCTGTCCAGGCCGTGGCGAAAGGGCTGGATGGGCCGACGCGTTTCGCGCGCGCCGGGGGGATGCGCGCCGTCCAAGGGGCATGCCCTTCGGATGCCGGCGGATTGTCGGTCCGCGAGCATCGCCTTTCCGATGGCGGCGTCCTGTATGTCCTGCGCCATGCCGGGACGCGGGAAACGGCGCATACCGTGTCCCTGCCGGCCCGATGCCTGCAAATCGGGTGCTGTCTGCAAGGCTCGGTCGCCGAGTCGCCGCCTCCCCGGGGGACGCCGTCTCCACCCAGGCTCGTGTATTCCCCGAGGCGAAGCGGGCTCCTGTTCACCTCCGAGGACCGGCGGGTCTGGACCTTTGCCCCGGGGGAATGCCGGATGGTGGTGGCCTGCCTTCCGCCTCGGAAGGTCTTCGATTGCTGGGAAGCGGGAAAAGACGATCCGCCGGATGTCCTTCAGGCCCTGGCCGGAAGCGGTCCGCCGGAACCGTTTTTCGTGGAGCTGCCCGCCACTGCGGCCATGCGCATGGCCGCCCGCAGCCTGATGGACATGCCGGTGCAGGCCGCGTGGCGGAATCGGTATCTTCAGTGCAAGGTCACGGAACTGCTTCTCTTGGCGGCATCGGCATTGCCTGGACGCCAGAAAGCGGCCAAGGATGCGGCCTCGCCTCTGACCCGCAAGGACATCGCCTGCCTTCATGCCGCCCGCGACATTCTGGTGGCGCGCATGGAACAGCCCCCCACACTCAAAACGCTGGCCAGGTCGGTCGGCATAAACGAATGCAAGCTCAAGCGAGGTTTCGTACAGCTTTTTGGCATGACGCCGTACACCTGCCTGCGGCAGGCCCGGCTCGATCAGGCCTGGCGTTATCTGGAAAACGGCGGCATGGGCGTATGTGAGGCCTGCATGGCTGTCGGCTATGTAAGTCCCAGCAATTTCATCAATCTGTTCCGACGACGCTACGGCATCACACCTGGCGAGATGCGCCGGCTGGCGGTGCGAGTCCCTCATGCGCCGGCTGTCGAGACCCGTTTCAATGGAGACTGAAGGCGAAAGGAATGTGGACCACCGTGGCCACGGCGCGCCCGGCCAGTTTTCCGGGACGGAAACGGAATCGCCGGACAGCCTCCAGGGCGGCCGCATCGAACGTGCCGGCGGGTTCCGACGCAAGCACCGCACAGTCCGTGGGCCGTCCCTGCGCGTCCACCACCAGTCGCACCAGGACCTTCCCCTCTTCGCGCCGTCGCCGGGCCTGCTCCGGATAACGCGGTTCCACCCGGCGCAACACCGAAGGCCGCTCATCCACGGCATCCGGGCCGTATGCGGCCATGCCGTTCGCCGCTGCCGCTGCCGATCCTCCGGTCGGTGGTCCGGAAGCCGCCGGCGCGGCCGGGGTCGCAGGACCCACGGGAGCTTGCGCGGGCACGGCCGACGCCACCGGGTGCGGTGACGCGGCCGGCAAAGCCGCCCGGACCGGTCCGGCGACAGTCTTTCGCGGCCGGGCAGCGCTTTTCGGTCTGGGGGACGGGGGCGGGACAGGAGAAGGTGGAGCCGCTTCGGGGACGTACGGCGGGGAAGGCTCAGTCGCCTCCGGCCGGGCCGCCGCGACGGGCGCGGGGGGCGCGGCCGGTCGGGGGGCGCGGACGGCCAGGCTCACTTCGTAAATCCTGGGGGCCCCGTCGGGCTTGGCGGAGGGCATGGCCAGCACGGCCGTCGCCAGCCCCGCATGCAGGAGCGTGGATCCCAGAATATCACGCATGCGCATGGATCACTTCCGTTCTTGCGCCGGCGTTGATTCGGCCACCACGCCGAAGCGATGGATTCCGGCCGCGCGGACAAGCCCCATGATCTCCACCACCCGGCCGTGGGGGACCTCGCGGTCGGCCTTGAGAAAAAGCGGCGCATCCGGGCCGCGTGCCGCCAGGACTTCGGGCAAGGCGTCCTCGGACAGCGGCTGCGCGTCCAGATAAAGCGAACCATCGGCGCGCAGCGTCAGGACGGCGCCCTCATCCAGGCTCATGGTCTCCAGGGACTCGGACCGGGGCAGGTCCACATCCATGCCTTCGGTCATCATGGGCACCGTGACCATGAAAATGACCAGCAAGACGAGCATCACGTCCACAAACGGCGTCACGTTCATCTCGGCCATGAGTCCGTTTCTGGTGGAAGCGGCCATGGCTAGCCCTCCCCGCCGGGAAGGGGCGCTTCATGGGGGGCTTCCTGGCGCAATCGGTTGAGAAAAAGGCCGGCAAAACTCACGCATTGCCCCTCGATGGCGGCAAGCATGCCGCAAAAGACGTTGTAGCCGGCCGTTGCCGGGATGGCCACGGCCAACCCCACGGCCGTGGCGATGAGGGCCTCGGAGATGCCCGGAGCCACGGTGGCCAGGGCGGCGCTTTTTTGGTGGCCGATGGAGTGGAAGGCATGGATGATGCCCCAGACCGTGCCGAAAAGCCCGATGAAGGGGGCGGTGTTGGCCGTGGTGGCCAGAAGCGGCAGAAAACGGGACAGGCCGCGCATCTCCTCGGCCACGCCGTGACGCAACATCCGTCGCATGTTGTCGGCCAAAAGCCTTTCCAGATCGCCACGTCGGGCCAGTCGTTCGTATTCCCGGGTTCCGAGGGCGCTCATGCGGCGGCTGAGAGGGGTCTCGGGCCGAGTCAGGCTGGACATGGCGTCGTGCAGATCCTTGTCGGCAAGCAGCACGCGGATGCCGCGCCGCATATCGTTGCGGGCAAGACGCAACTCCCGCCATTTGGCGAGCATGATGGCCCAACTGCACAAGGACATCACCAAAAGAAGCAGCAACACCAGCCTGGCCACGAGCGTTGCCTGGGTCCAGAGGGCGAGGGCTTCGTCGAACATGAAGAGTTCCTTTCTTGTGGTTTTTTTCAGACAACGCATGAAAATGAAACGCATCGCTCTTCGTTAAAATTTATAACTCACGTCAATTCCGAATGTTAATGGATCTCCTGCCCGACCGTACCACTGTGTGCCATTCAGAAAGGCACGGGTCACGTACACACTGTTCAGAAGGTTTTTACCCCAGATGGAGATTTCAAATTTATCTCTGGCAAATCCGACTTTGGCATTTATAATATGATACGCTTGCTGATCTATGCTGTTGGTCAGATCGAACACATAATCACCGGTAAGGTTGTAGTCGGCATTGACGAAGAAGCCATTTTGGAAACGATATGTCGCTCCGAGATATCCTGTGTAAAGGGGAATGTTGGGATTGCGCTTTCCGGCGTAGCTCACGCCATCATCCGTGAATTCATCAAACGTGGAAAAGGTGTATCCAAAGCCCCCGACGCATTCGAGACCGGTTATGGGCCAGGCCCTGAGGTCGATCTCGAAGCCCTTGCTGGTGGATTTGGCGGCATTGACGATGGTGAAATTTGGATAGCTCGCTATTTCGACCTGCTGATTGTCCCAGTCGATGTAAAACACCGACAGGTTGGCCTGAAGGCGGTTGCCAAACCACTGCGTTTTCAGACCGGTCTCGTAGTTCAACGTGTATTCCGCGTCGTAGGGCTTGCCCGGATCGGATTTGAGGTTGAAGCCGCCGCTTTTGAATCCGCGCGAGACGCTCGCATATGCCATGACATCGGGGGTGAATTTATAGTCCACGGAGAATTTGGGGAGCCAGGCCTCGAATGTCTTGTTTGTGGAACCGGCCTGGTCGTCGATGTCCAGAAATGAGCCGCCTTGCCAGGCATAGTCATAGTCCTTGTGTTCGAAATCGTAGCGCAGGCCGGCTGTCAGCGTCAGTTTCTCCCAAAAGGTGTAGCTCATCCTGGCAAAGCCGGCCATGCCGTTGGTTGTCGTATCGCCATCTTGCACGAACGATCCCAGCGGCTTGGTGTGGCGGACCATCCAGGTGGACAGGTCGTCATCCTCGTAAAAGGCGTATGCGCCAAGCAGCCACTGAAACGGACGGTCATGATCAGACGAAAGGCGCACCTCCTGGCTGAAGAGGGAGTACTCTTTCGTACTGTATTTCATGGAAATGTCTGATGATGTGAAGTCACCGTCGTTTTCCATGCGAGTGTTTTCCATGCGGATGGCGCTGACGGAAACGAGTTTGACGTCATCGAAGCTTTTTTCCAGGCGGAGAGAGCCGCCTCCAGCCTGCTTTTGTGCAAGACCGTTCGAGCTCAGGCTCACATCATGGGGGTTGTCATAAATGCCATCAAGCTTTCTGAATTCAGCGTAATTGTCGAAATAATCCTGGAACTCCATGTTGAGCAAAACGTTCCAATCGGATTGCGGCGTCAGGTGCAACGTGAGGCGGCCGTCAAAGTCGTCGGAACGATCCGCATTCCGTTGATCCTTGGCTGTGTTGTAAAAAAATCCTTCCGAACCGGAGTAGCGTCCGGAAAAACGAAATGCGAGCGTGTCCGAGATGATGGGACCGCCAAGAGTGGCGCTGACATCGCGGGCGCCGTAGGTTCCCGTGCCGGCTTTGATGGAGGTGGTCCACTCGTTGCTTGGTTTTTTCGTTACGATATTGACCACTCCGGATTCGGCATTCCGGCCATAGAGTGTCCCCTGAGGTCCTTTGAGAACTTCGATGCGTTCAACATCAAACAGGCTGACATCGAAATTTGAGTAATAGACATCGTCAACGTAGAAGCCAAATGATGGAGATGTGCCGTGCATGAATGAAATGCCGCGCATGGACCCAAAATTTCCGAGAGAGGCTTTGGGTCCGGATTTGACCATGTGGATATTTGGTGTTTTTTGAAACAGCTTTTCGGTATCGTCGACACCGTAATTCGTGATTTGATCCTCCGTGTACACCGTCACGCTGGCTGGAACATCCTGGGCTTTTTCTTCGATCTTCTCAGCGGTCACAGTAATTTGTTCCATGACATATGGTGCCTTTTCATTCCCACTCTCTTCGGCTTGTATTTGTTGCGCCGCGCTGAACAAAAGGCACACAACAAGCAACAAAAAAGCAACATGTTTCCAACCGCCGGCCATACATCCTCCATGTGGTAGCGCTTATGAGAATCGATCTCAATTCGGCTGGAGATAGGTGAATTTCAGGGGCGCGTCTAACCGGAGAGGAAGTATTTATAACCCAAAAAGGAGGAGCGAGATCGGACTGGCCACTGGTCTAGGAGCGGATCAAGGGGGGCAACAGGGCGTGGATTCTGCGAACCTGCGAATTTGTGCGCGTAACTACGGAAACGAGGATGATGGAAAGCGTGATTTTGCCAGGTTCCCAGGCTCTTGTGCGGCCGGGTGGGTACCAATAGGGTGTCAAACAGAAAAAGGGCCTACGGATCATCTTCCGTAAGCCCTTGATTTTGCTGGTTGCGGGGGCAGGATTTGAACCTGCGATCTTCGGGTTATGAGCCCGTGAACCAGGCATTCCTACCCCTTTTCCTACCCAGTTCAACCACGCCTAATGAGATTAGTTTATCCTTAAATTACAGGCTTGACAGGCATATAGTCATTGGGTCATTTACCCGAATGATGTTTAACGAAATTTGACCTTTTTTACCCTCTTGGGTAGGAATAGGGTAGGAAAGAGGGGGGGACGATGGCCACCAAATACACGCGGGCGCATCCGGCGAGATGGCCCGGCGTTTACTGCTACGAGAGCACGGAACGCCGCTTTGAAGATAAGGCGGACGTTTGTTATGTGATTGCCTATAAGGTCGAGGATAAAAAACGATGGGAGAAGGTCGGCTGGAGGTCCGAAGGCTATACCCCCCAGGTGGCGGCGGAGGTTCGGGCCGAGCGGGTGAAGGCCGCCCGGCATGGCCAGGACGTGAAGACCGCCAAGGAGATTGCCCGCGAACGCGACAAGCGGGATAAGACCGTTGACGAGTTGGCGAAGGCCTATTTCACGGCCAAGGGGGATTCCCTGAAAGGCGTGGTGACGGACCGCAACCGCTATGACAAGCATATCCGCCCCATACTGGGCGGCTTTCGGGCAAGTAAGATCTCGCCCTTGGACATGGCCCGGCTGCGCAAGGCCATGACCGGCCGCGCCCCGGCCACGGTCTGGAACGCCTTGGAGCTGGTGCGTCGCATCGTGAATTTCGGGGCCAGGGCCAAGCTGTGTCCGGCCTTGCCCTTCGTCATCGAGATGCCCAGGAAGGACAACGAGGTGGTGGAATACCTGGAGCCGGAGGAGGCCGCCCGCCTCAAGGAGGTGCTTGATGCGTGGCCGTCCCGGGATGCCGCCAGGATGCTGGAACTGGCCATGTTCACGGGCATGCGGCGGGGCGAGGTCTTCAAACTGCGGGATGCGGACCTGGATTTTCTGTCCGGGATCATCACCATCCGTTCCCCAAAGGGCGGCAAGACGGTGAGCATCCCCATGAACCCCATTGCCCGGGCCATCCTGGAAGGGCAGCTTGATTGGAAGGCGAAAAATTTATTTCAAAGTCCATTTGTGTTTCCCGGGAAGGGCGGCGGCCAACGGGTGGCCTGCGGGGCCGCCGCGCGCATCAAAAAGGCCGCCGGGATTCCTTCGCGTTTCCGCATCTTTCACGGCCTGCGGCACCATTTCGCCGTGACCCTGGCCAACTCCGGAGAATTCACCCTGGACATGATCGGCGAACTTCTTACACACAAATCAACGGCCATGACTCGGCGCTACGGGCAGTTCCTTCCGGACGCCAAAAAGCGGGCCAGCGACAAGGCGGCGGAATTGCTGGTCAGCCATGCGGGACTTGACGTGGCTCCTGCCGGAGGTAGGAAGGTGCTTGGGATCAGGGGAGGTGAGTAGCCCGTGCCAATCGTGAGCGAAAGACGGGTTTTTCAGTACGTTCAGGAGGGTGGAACATGTCCGTTCCTGGATTGGCTTCTAAGGTTGAAGGATGCCAAAGCGAGGGCTCGAATCAGGGCGCGGATAGCCCGATTGCGAGCCGGTTCGCTGGGTGATTGGAAAGCTGTTGGGGGCGGTGTATTCGAGCTTCGCATAGATCATGGGCCGGGGTATCGCGTGTACTTCGGTCAGGAAGGGGAGAGTATCGTCATCCTTGTGAGCGGTGGCGACAAATCTTCTCAGGACAAAGACATCAAAAACGCTCGCGCTTTGTGGGCGGAATACCGGAGGCGGCGCGATGAACCTACTTCGAGACTACCGGGCTGACCTGCTGGAAGCCCTGAAACACCCAAAAGAAGCGGCGGAGTATATCAATGCCGCGTTGGACGAAGAAGACCCCAAGGCGCTTGCCCTTGCCCTGCAGGATGTGGCCGAAGCCCAAACTCTGGCCGTGTCGGAGGCGGAAAGCGAGGCATTTGGGAATGTCCGCGCCAGCTTGGCCCGGGCCGGGCTCAAGCTTACCGTGGAAGCACGATAGTCCTGCCTACTATGAATTGTTTGACTTTTTCTGAGTATTCTCAACTTGCAGAAAAAGCAAAGATAAAGCTGTTTTTCTTGGACTGGCGGGAGTCGGACGATGTTGTTGTGTGGATTAATATTTATGGTACGATGCTGTTCTCCCATGATGAAGAAAAGAGAAAGATGTGGATATCAAGGTCTTTGTTGCACGTCAGGTTTGGAGCGGCAGGCCGAGATGAGGAACAATGCCAAGATGATATTGGGAATGATTTAAGATTGCTTTCTGATTACGTCGGTGGAACAGATAAGCTTTTTGGATTCTTGTGTACAAAACAAATAAATAGCATTTTTTCAGACGAGAGGCAGAGATATAAACATGGAATTCTTGCCGGTTTAATTTTTCTCGAAGCCCTTCGCGATAATGTAAGCATATCAAAAGCAATAGACCAGATTTATTTTGGAATGCCTGCCGAGTTCGAGGAAGCGTTCGGGAAATACAGTCAAAAGCATATCTTAGACAACATATGGCCGCAGTATCTTCCTTCTGTACATCTTTGGGCCAGTCTAATATCGTATTTATGGCACGGTGCAGAGCATGTTGATAATGCTGAGCGCATAGATTTGTTCTGTTGTCCAAAATTGCGCGAGAAGCGAGGAAGTGACGGAATAAAGGGATTTATTCTCCTCGCTGAAGATTATCTATTTGATGGTCTCAGGAGCATGCCAAAACGAACTGGAGCAAGAAAAACACTACTTGATATCTCAAAAATGGTTTTTATTTTTCACTTTCACAGGAAATTTTCAAAACTTGTTTCTCCAAGCTCTATCAGTTTTATAACTCCGCCAACGAATCTTTTACATGTGATCAACGTTTCCGTTGCTCCAAAATTTTTCGGTTCAAAAAAAATGCCCTAAAATCGCTTTTGGGATGTCCTTCGCATTAATCTGTGTTTTCCCCTTTCGCACCAAATGCGACGGAGGAGAACACGATGATGAAAAGAGATTATCCCCCCAAAAACCTAACCACGATTGAAGCGGCCGCCTACCTCGGCCTCAGCCCTGGCACCCTCGAAGTCTGGCGATCCCATGGGAAGGGTCCCCGGTATCGCAAATTCGGCCGCAGGGTGTTGTATGAAATCAAAGACCTAGACGCCTATTCCGCTTCCCGGATCGTCGAGACCCGAGACACCGCGCTCATTCTGCGAGGCTCCCATGCCTGAGCAGAACAATTTCGGCAGTCTCGTGCTTTTCGAGGAGCAGTCTCCGGCAGCGATCCCACACGACATCTTCCCTGGCGTAATCGGCGGCTTTGCCGCCGCCGTCAGCGCCTCCATCCAGGTCCCCTTCGAGTTGCCCCTGCTCAATGCGCTCGGAGCAGTCGCGGCGGCCAGTCAGCGCAAATTCCGCGTCCTGGTCCGCGAGGGTTATTCCGAGCCTCTGAACATCTACGGCGTGGTCATCCTGCCCCCCGGCGAGCGTAAAAGTGCGGCCAAGGACGCCTGCCGCGCACCGCTCCTGGAATGGGAGCGCGAACAGCAGCGACAGACTGCTGAGAGCCTCAAATACGCACATGCCCAGCGGCAGGTGCAGGAGGAGCTGGTCCGCGTGGCCATCGCCAAGGCCAAACGTTGCAATGATGCATCGGAGCAAAAGGCGTTGATCCAGCAGGTGGCGGCTCTCCGGGAGGAGATGGAATCGCTTCCCGTGGCTCCCCGGCTGTTGGCGGATGATGCCACTCCCGAGGGTCTGGCCGCGCTCATGGCCCAGCATGACCAGCGCATCGCCATGATCGAGGCCGAGGGCGGCTTTCTGGACATCCTGGCCGGGCGTTACAGCCACGGCGTTCCCAACTTGGATGCGGTGCTCAAATCATGGAGCGGGGAAGCCGTGCGGATCGACCGCCGCCATGCCGAGGCGATCCTGATCGAAGAGCCGACCCTGACCCTGATCCTCAGCGCCCAGCCCGACGTGCTGGCGGGAGCGGCCCAGACGCCCGCGTTTCGGGGCCGGGGTCTGCTTGGGCGCATGCTCTTCATGCTGCCGAAGAGTCTGGTGGGCACACGGGCCGTGGAGACATCCCCCATCCCGTCGGACCTCGCCGAGGCATACGGCTCCATGCTGCGGAACCTGCTCCGGCTCCCCTGGAAGCGGGATGCCCAGGGAAACATCGTCCCGTACCTGCTCCCCTTGAGCCACGAGGCGCGAGCCGTCTGGCACGCCTTCGCTAGGACCGTGGAGGAGGACTTGGCCGATGGCGGACCCCTCAGCCGCATGCGCGACTGGGGCGGAAAGCTCACCGGCCAGACCCTCCGCCTTGCCGGGTTATGCCATGTGACGCTCCACGACGTGCCGCAGCATCATCACATTTCCGGACAGACTCTGGAGAGCGCCATGCGCTTGGCCAAGCTCCTCACCGAGCACGCCCGGGCAGCGTTCAGCCTCATGGGTGCGGACGACAGCATGGAATGCGCGAGGGCCATCCTGCACTGGCTCAAGAAGGACCGGATGACGGCGTTCTCGGGGAGGAGCGCACTTGAGAAAGTTAAAGGGCGCTGGCCGAAGATGGCCCTGGTGAACCTGGGGCTGACCATCCTTGAGGAGCGTGGCTTCATCCTGCAACACAATCACTTGGCGGGCGGACGCGGGCGGCCGTCCCGGCTCTTCCTGGTCAACCCCCGCATCCACTCCGATTCGGCTCCGGAGGCAGGACATGCATCATGACTTCCGGCCACGAAAAAACAACTATAGCGCAATATTCGCAGTATTCGTGAAAATGCCTTTTCGGGTCGTTTGCGGGCTTTCTGCGAATATTGCGAATTTTGCTCTTAAGTGTGTTTTGATCGTCTCTTCCCTGGCGTCGCGTTTGAATTCCCCGACCGCAACGCCTCATCGGAAGGCGTCCACTTGTCGTCGCGCGTGGGAGCCGGTTTGGAGCAAGCCATGTTTTCGCTTCGCTCAAACGTCTTGCTCTGCGAGGCAAGGCTTTCCGGCCCGGGCTGGCGTTGCCCATGGCACGCCCTGGGCTCGCGGAGGAAGGCCATGATGGAAGGCAGACGCCAGGGAAGAGTCCGGCAGGGAGGACGTCCTAAGGGCGACCCCTTGGCCGTCCGGCGGATCACCATCGGCGTGCGCGTCAACGCAGCCGAATTCGAAGCGCTCAAGCGCAAGGCCAGCTTCATGGGCATGAACCCGGCGCAATGGCTTCGCACCGCGGCCCTCCAGCGCCAGTTGCCCCCGTCGCCAGTGCCCGAGGCCAACCGCGAAGCCTACGGCGCGTTGACCCGCCTAGCCGTGAACATCAACCAGATCGCCCGGGCCGCCAACGAGGGGCGCGCCGTGGTCTCCCTCCCCATGCTCCACAACCTGTGGCAGGAAGTCCGCCGACTCCAGCGGGCCTTGCTCGGAGAAGGCCGGTGATCGCCAAGCTGATCAAGGGCAAGGGCTTTCGGGGAGCAGTGGAATACGACCTGCAACCCGGCAAGAGTGTCCTGCTGGAGACCAACATGGCCGGGGAAACGCCGCGCGCCCTGGCCTCCGAGTTCGGAGCCGTGCGCGCCATGCGACCCAGGCTCGCCAAGGCAGTCTGCCATACGAGCCTGAGCATCCATCCCGATGAGCGCCTGACCGAGGACCAATGGCGCGAGGTGGCCCACGCCTGGATGGAGGGCATGGGGTTCGTGAACAACCAGTACATCATCAGCCGCCACACAGACGCGGCGCATCCGCACATCCACATCCTGGTGAACAGGGTCACGCTGGACGGCCAAGTGGTCAGCGACGCCCACGACTTCAAGCGGCAGGAGCCCATCATGCGCGATCTGGAACGGCATTTCGGGCTGCGCATGGTCCTGCCGAGCCGGGAGGTGGGGCGCGCCGCTCCTACAAAGGGCGAGATCGAGCATTCAATGCGAACAGGCGAGGCATCGGCGCGGATGCGGCTGCAAAAGGCGGTGGATACGGCGCTTGGCCAAGGCTGCCCCATGGACATCTTTCGTGACCGGTTGGCTCTGGTCGGCGTCGAGGTCCGCCTGAATACGGCCAGCACGGGATTTGTCTCGGGGATCAGCTTTGCCCTTGATGGCGTGGCCTTTAAGGGCAGCAAGCTAGGCAAGGGCTATACGTGGAATGCACTTCAACAAAGAGGATTATGCCATGAGCAAGACAAAGGACGTGCGGGGCAGGAGCATGGGAATGGGGCTTGGATCGGATGGCGGGAAATGGGGAGGGAGCCCCAGGACGCAAGCGGTGCCGGAATCGGACGAAGCGGCCATGCTACAGGACAGGTTGGCGCTTTTGAACAAACAGGAGCACTTTCGGTCCAAGAGCACGGCAGAGGTGATTTCGCTTTTGCAGACGTTGCAAAAAGACATCAAGGCCACGAGCGAGAGCGTGAGAACGTCCGCATACGAGGTCAGGGGCTATCCCGTTGAGGTCGTGACACAATTGAGTACTCGTTTAGAAGTGTGCGTTGCTCGTTGCGAAGACGCTGCAAAGCGTGCAGGAGAACTTTTTGATTGTTCAAAAGGCCTATGCGTAAAAGTTGAGAAGTATTATTTATTGCTTTTGTTTACGAGTTGTCTGGGGGTTGGGATAATCATGGGGGCAATGTTTGTATTTTTGCCAAAATTATTTCACAGCTAAAGCAAAGGCCGCCGAAAGGCGGCTTTGCTTTTCTTGTTGATATCTGATGGTAACAGTAGAGAGCCAACGGCTCATTGTAGTAACTACGAATACTATCCGTCGATCACCATCGTCTGCCGTTATCCTCGTTCTTGCCTTGTTTATTTAATAAGCTTATATTTGTAATTTGTTGGTACGTCGTGTTTCTTCATGGAAGGGCCACGTCCATATTTTCCAACTGGATGGTCGAGCCCCTTTTTTTGAGGATACTCCAATGCCGAAATATGCCCATTCCCTGGAAGGAAGGCCGCCATCCGAATGGCAGACGCTTGATGAACACCTCAAGGCCGTCGCCGCGAAGGCCCGGGAATTCGCCGAACCGTTTGGGGCCGGGGAATGGGGCGAGGCGGCAGGCGGGAATCATGATCTGGGCAAAGGACAACCGCCTTGGCCGGATTATCTGATCGCGTCGGCCACGGGCAAAAAGCGCCAAGACAAGGT
>JBMONM010000249.1:0-3865 GCA_049324675.1 Thermodesulfobacteriota bacterium | reverse complement strand
GTCGTGTTCAACGCCATCTCCGGATTCGTCCTGACCCTGCCCCTGGCCGCCCGGGGCGGGGGGCTGGGTCTTTCGGCCGGCCGGTTCTTCCGCCGCCGCTTCGGCCGCATCTGCCCGCAATATTATCTGGCCCTGGCCCTGTGGAGCGCCGTGGCCCTGCTTACGGCCCCGGCCGGCGCGCCGCCCCTGTGGCGGGCCTTTGCGGAACACGCCCTGTTCGTGCACACCCTGGATCCGGCCCGCTTCTACGCCATCGTGCCGGCCCTGTGGTGGATGGGGCTTCTGGCCCAGTTCTATCTCTTCTATCCGCTCGTTTTGCGGCTTTTTTCCCGGCTGGGGCCAGGCAGGGCGATGCTTGCGGTCACGGCGGGCTGCTTCGGGGTGTGGGGGCTTCTGGAGTTTCTGGCCGGCCGCTTCCCGGACGGTCCCTTCGGGCTTTGGGCCTACATGATCTATTTCAACCTGCCGGCCAGGCTCCCGGAATTCGCCATGGGCATGTATCTGGCCTTTTGGTGGGTGGCCCGGCACAGCGCCCCGGTCCATGTCCAGGCCGCGGCGGGCCCGCGCGGGGTCAGCCGCTTTGTGGCCCTGGCCGGGGCGGCGGCCGTGGCCGTGGCCGTGACCGCGGCCGGCAAGGGCGGTCTGCCCTTGCCGGCCGCCCATTTCCTGATCTGCGGGTCCTGCCTGCTGGTCGTGGCCGCGCTTTTTTCCCTGCCCGTGACGGCGCGGCTCGGCGAAACCAGGCTTGTGGTCCGCCTCGGCGCGCTCTCCTACAGCTTCTACCTGATCCACCAGCCGCTTGTGGGCTACGGAGCGGACATGCTCAAGGGGCGTATGCCGCCCCTGGCGGCCTTCGGGGTCCTGGCCGTGGCCGCGGGGGCGTTGGCCCTGGCCGGGGCGTTGGCCATGGACCGGGTCGCCGGCGCGCTGTGGTCGCGGGGATCGGGCAACCGGCCCGGGTCCGGGCCGGAAACGAAAAAGGCGGCGGAACCAGGTTCCACCGCCTGATGACGGTCATTGAAGAAAGGCCCGCCGGTCCGGGAGACGCCCGCGGCGTCACGGCGTCATTCGATGACCTTGGAGGCCTTTTTGAGCACCGTCTCCGGGACGGTCACGCCCATGGCCGCGGCGGCCTTCGTATTCACCACCGTCTCCAGGTCCTTGAGCCTCTCCACGGGCAGGGTCGCGGGCTTGGCCCCGTCGGCCAGGATGGCCTTGGCCATGGCCGCCGTCTGTTCGCCCATGCGGCCGTAGTCGATGGCCACGGCGGCGATGGTGCCGCGCGGCACCGAGTCGTTGTCCGAGCTGAAAAGCGGCAGCTTGTTCTCCGTGCAGACCTTGATCGCCGACTCCAGGGCCGAGACCACGGTGTTGTCCAGGGGGATGTACACCGCGTCGCACTTCCCGGCCAGGCTCTTGGCCGCCTGGTAGACGCCGTTGGAGTTGGTCACCGTGGCCTCGGTCACCGTGATTCCCAGCTTGGAGCATTCGGCCTTGAGCAGATCGAGCTGGCTGACGGAGTTGGCCTCCCCGGCGTTGTAGATGACCCCCAGGGTTTTCAGGGTCGGCAGGATCTCGCGCATGAGCGCCAACTGGCGATCAACGGGGCTCATGTCGGTCATCCCGGTGACGTTGCCGCCCGGGGCCTCCATGGAGGCCACCAGGCCCGCCCCCTCGGGGTCGGACACGGCGGAGAACAGCACCGGGATGTCCTTGATTTTCTGGGCGCAGGCCTGGGCCGAGGGCGTGGCGATGGCCATGACCAGATCGGGCTTCTCCCCCAGTATCTGGCTGGCGATCTGTATGTTGGTGGCCGGATTGCCCTGGGCGATGTGCACGTTGACCGTGGCCTCCAGGCCGTTTTTCTTCAGGCCTTCGACAAATCCGTTGCGCACGGCGTCCAGGGCCGGATGTTCCACGATCTGGCTTATGGACACCACGTACGTTTTGGCCAGGGCCGGGACGGCGGCCAGGACCAGGATGCTGAGGGCCAAACACAGGATGCCCGGACGTTTCATGGCGATTCTCCTTGTGCCGCGCTGGCGGGTTGGGCGGGATGGGACCGGGAAGAACCGGAGCAGACGATACGTCATCCGGTCGGAAGGATCAATTGGCTGAACCGTTTGTCCGTGCGGTCCCGGGGCGTTCCGGGGCGATCTCGCGCACCCGGACCAGGGTCAGCCTTTTGTCCCGGGTTTCGGCGAAGGTCTTCAGGGCCTGGAGGGTCTCGGGATAGGGGTGGCCGATGGCCAGGGCCTGCCCGGTCTTTACGGCCAGGGCCTCGGCGGTCTTGAGTTGGCGCAGGATGGCCCGGGCGTCCCGGGCGTTGTCCAGGAACACGTAGCGACGGCGGTAGTCGCTGCCGGTCTTGGCCGCGGCGGCCGGAACCCCGCTTTTGTGGGTGGTCAGGCTGTCCAGGAAGAAGAGGTTTTTCCCCCGCAGGTGTTCGAGAACCACGGCCATGCCGGAGACATCCTCGGTGAACCGCGAGCCCATGTGGTTGTTCACCCCGGAGGCGTGGGGCGTCTGGGAGAGGTTTTCGTCCACGATGGCCCGGATGCGCTCCGGCGCCATGCCGGCCAGAAGAGCCCCCCGGCCGGGATTGACCCCGGGGTAGCCCTGCGGCTGCATGGGTTGGTGCAACAGTATCTCCGCGCCGTGCCGGGCGGCCAGGGCGTCCACGTCGGTCGAATGCGGACGGTAGGGGAGGATGGCCAGGGTGATCGGGAAATCCAGGTCCAGAAGGGCCTTGGCGAAACCCACGCTGTCGCCCAGATCGTCGATGACCACGGCCATCCGGGGCGAATCCGGCGTGGGCGGCGGGCCGGACTGTCCGGTTTCCGGAGCGGGCCGGGCCGGGACCACGACGGCCCCGCGGTATTCCCGCACGACCTCCATTTCCGGAGACAGGCCGCCTGTGGCGGTGAAGTGTTCCTCGTAGTCCAGGGAGGATTCCGCCGGCCTCCCGTTTCGTGATTCGCCGGGCGTGTCCTCGTCCGGAGACGACTGGGGCTCGGCAGGCGTGGGCCTGACCGGCCGCTGCGTGGGGTCGCTTTGCGCCGGGGCCGGGGAGCGGGGAGTCTTGGTCGGTTTGTCGTTTCGTTGCGCCGGGGCCTCGGTGTGGGCGCGCGACAGGATCGGACGGCCGTCCGGGGTGCGCTGCTGCGGCCCGATGAGCAAAAGGCCCAGGATGACCAGGGTCACGCCCATGGTCAGCCCGGCAAGAAAGATCAGGGCCGCCGGCTGGGTGAGCCGGGAGCGCAAGTTCGGCCACCATCCGGTGGGCTTTTTTTTCCGGGTTGTTTTTCGTTTTTTCGCCGGGGGCATGTCCGGAAACTATTTGACGAGCGCCTGGATGGGCACGGATTTGACCAGTTCCAGGGCCAGCTTCAACTGGTTGTCCCGTTCGAGCTGTTCCTTGATCTTCCGGGCCGGGTCGTCGCCGCCGCCCTTGGCGTCCTTGCGGTTTTCCAGATGCCGCGAGAGATCCTTCTCCCGGAACTGATGCATCCCGTTGGTCACATCCCGGTCGGCCGCGACGTCCTGCAAGGGGACCTTGAAATCCGGTTCGATGCCCTCGGCCTGGATGGAACGGCCGTTGGGGGTGTAGTACAGGGCCGTGGTCAGCTTGATGCCCGAGCCGTCGGACAGGGGGATGACGGTCTGCACCGAACCCTTGCCGAAGGTTTTCTCGCCGATCAGAAGCGCCCGCTTGTGATCCTTGAGCGCGCCGGCCACGATCTCCGAGGCCGAGGCCGAACCGGCGTTGATCAGCACCACCACCGGGGCGGTGACCTCGCCGGACTCCCCTCTGGCCTCGAAGTCCTTGCGCTGGTCGCTGCTTTTGCCCTTGATGGACACGATC
>JBMONM010000248.1:0-3921 GCA_049324675.1 Thermodesulfobacteriota bacterium | reverse complement strand
ATCCGGTGGTCATCGAAAAGGATATCATGCCCCTGTTCCCGCGCGGGGCCTGGGGCGAGATCAACCACCTGCTGGTCCTTTTCGGCCGCGACGTGTGCCAGGCCCGAAAACCCCGCTGCGAAGACTGTCCCCTGGCCGATGTCTGCTCGAGAAAGGGCCTGCCCCGCACCTGACGCCCGAAACGGCCGCCCCCCTGGTCCCTCTCCCGCCCCACACCGGCGCAGTCCCACCGCCTCCCACTTCTCCCGCGCCCCCTGGCCACCTCCGGCGCCATCAGCTTTGTCTATCGATAACCAGTTGTCCGAGTTGAACTATCGATTTGTCCTTCGCTTGTTCCTTTTCTATACAATCGGAATATCCGCGTCCCGTCGGGGGGAAATTTCCCGGACCCGCGAACCGTCCAACCGCAAAGAGGGGGGCCATGAAAAACTTCTTTTCCTCGAAACAGGGGATCATCGCCGTGGGGCTGGCCATCGGCGTCCTCGCGCCGCTTCTGCAGTTCTGGGGCAACCCCGGGAACATGGGCATCTGCGTGGCCTGCTTCGAGCGCGACATCGCCGGGGCCGTGGGCCTGCACCGGGCGGCCGTGGTCCAGTACCTGCGCCCGGAGATCATCGGCTTCGTGCTCGGGTCCCTCCTGGCGGCGCTTTTCGCCAAGGACTTCCGACCCCGGGCCGGGTCCGCGCCCATCGCCCGGTTCATCCTGGGCGCATTTGCCATGATCGGAGCCCTGGTTTTCCTGGGCTGCCCGTGGCGGGCCATCCTGCGCCTGGCCGGGGGCGACCTGAGCGCCGTCTTCGGCATTCTGGGGCTTATCGCCGGCATCTGGATCGGCACCATTTTCTTCCGCAAGGGCTACAACCTGGGCCGCAGCCAAAAAACGTATTCCTCGGTGGGCCTGATCATGCCCCTGGTGATGCTCGGCTTCCTGGCCCTGCTCCTTTTATACCCCCAGGTTCCGGAGCAGCCCCAAAGCGGCGTGCTTTTCTACAGCGTCAAGGGTCCCGGCTCCATGCACGCGCCCCTTGTCGCCTCCCTGATCGTGGGCCTTTTCGTGGGCATCGTGGCCCAGCGCAGCAGGTTTTGCACCATGGGCGCGTTCCGCGACGCGATCCTGTTCAAGCAGAACCACCTGCTTCTGGGGGTCATCGCCCTGTTCGTCGCGGCCGTGGCGGTCAACGCTGTCCTGGGCCAGATCAAAATCGGCTTTACGGGCCAGCCCGTGGCCCACACCCAGCAGATATGGAACTTCGCGGGCATGCTCCTGGCCGGATTGTGCTTCGCCCTGGCCGGGGGATGCCCGGGCCGGCAGCTCTTTCTGGCCGGCGAGGGTGACGGTGACGCGGCCGTGTTCGTGTTCGGAATGATCGTGGGCGCGGCCTTTTCCCACAACTTCGGCCTGGCCAGTTCTCCCGACGGAGTGGGCCCCCACGGTATCGCCGCCGTGTTCGTGGGGCTTGCCGTATGCCTGTACTTCGGTCTGACCATGCGCGCCAAGGCGTAAGGAGACACCATCATGAGCGAGATCGTGGACGCCCGGGGCCTGTCGTGCCCCCAGCCGGTGCTGGACACCCTGAACAAGATCGCGGCCATGGGAAAGGGGACCATCGAGGTCCTGGTGGATACCGAGGCCTCCAAGGAAAACGTCTCCCGGGCCGCGACGGCCAAGGGCTGGTCCCTTGACGGCGTGGTCGAAAACGGGGGGGAATACACCATCACCATCAGCAAGGACTAGCTGTGGGATTTCTTGGGCTTTTCCGGAAAAAAGACCCCGGGCCGCCACCCGCCTCCAAGGCGGACCGGGGTCTTCTGGTTTTCGAGAACACCAGCGAGGTCATCCGGGCGGAAAAGACCCTCAAGGCCGCGGGCTTCCCGGTCACGGTGGTCGGACCGCCGCCGGAGATCCAGAAGGGCTGCGATCTGGTGGTGGAATACCCGCTGATCGAGGGCCTGAACATCCTGCGGCTGCTTGAGGACTCGGGCACGCCCCCCCTGGACGCCATCCCGGTCACCGGGCCGCTTTTGACCCCGGTCGCCCTCTTCCAGGTCAAGGACTTCGGGGGCCACCTCATGGTCCGGGCCGCGAACATGAAGCTGACCGTGGAAAAGGGGACCCGGGTGATCGTGAACGTCTCCGGGGGCGGCTGTCCGGACGTGCCGTACCTGGCGGCGCGGCTGATCGGCCTGCGCCTGGACGAGGCCCCCTCCCCGCGCGAAATCGGCCACACCCTGTGCGGCTACGCCCTGGGACTGGCCTTCGAGGAGATGCGACGCCGATGCTCGCCGTCATAGGCACCATCCCGGACCCGTCCGTGCCGGTGATCGAGGGCCAGGCTCTCTACTCGGACCACGGCATCACGGTTTCCGGGCTGCATATCCCTGCCGACCGGGGCACGCCCGCGCTTCTGGGCGCGGCCTGCGCGGCCTGCGCGGTTTTGGGCCTGCCCGCGCCCCATGCCTTCCTGGTCGGCGACGAAGGCCTGGGGCACGGCAGCCGCGAACTCTACCGCCACCTGGCCGCCGTCCTGCCCGGCCTCGCCCTGTCCACCCTGGCCTTCCACTACCTGCAGCCCGACGTCATGTGGCACGACAAGGTGCTTTTTGCTGTGGACGAGATGCGTCCGCGCCCAAAGCTCATCGCCGACGCCGGATTCATGTACGCGGCCAAGATGAGCGGCCAGGCCGCCTCCTACGACCTGTTCACCCCGGACGCCGGGGAACTGGCCTTCCTGGCCGACGAGACCGCGCCGCATCCCTTTTACACCCGGGGGTTCATCCTGCACGACGACAACCGCGTCCCGGACCTGATCCGCCGGGCCTACGCCGCAGAGAACGCGGCCGCGTGCCTGCTGGTCAAGGGAGGCACGGACCATGTGGCGGACGCCTCCGGCGTGCTGTACACCGTGGACGGACCGTCGGAAGAGGCCATGGAGGCCATGGGCGGCACCGGGGACACGCTGACGGGAACCGCGGCGGCCCTGGTGGAGGCCGGACATCCCGTTCCCGGGGCCGGGCGTCTCGCGGCCCTGGTCAACCGGCTGGCCGGGCGTCTGGCCCGTCCAAACCCGGGGTCGCGCATCTCGGAGATCATCGCCCACATCCCCCAGGCCCTGACCCAGGCCCTTGCCGGGGAGGCCCCATGAGCGCCACAGACGGCCGCCGCATCACCGCCGACATGACGCTTCTGGACGTGGTCCACGCCCACCCGTCCACGGAACCCGTCTTCCGCTCCCGGGACGCGGAGGCCGGGGTCTGCCTCCTGTGCACCGCGCTTTTCGATTCCATCGAGACCGTGGCCGCCCGGCACCATCTCGACCTCGCCGCGCTTCTCGACGACCTGGAAAACGCCGCCCGGAGGACCCCTCCCCGCTGATCCTGTTTTTCGCCCTGTTCCCCGCGTCCCCCGGTCCGTCCGCGCCCGCCCCCGGAGGGTTTCTCATCCACCTTCCCCCTTGCGTCCAGCCCAACCTTGTCGTATCCCCCCTCTCCCATGACCACACCCGGCACCTTCACCATTCTCGCCCGCGACGGCGCGGCCCGCCGCGCGTCGCTTGCCACCGCGCACGGCGTGGTCCAGACCCCGGCGTTCATGCCCGTGGGCACCCAGGGCTCGGTCAAGAGCCTGTGCCCCCGCGACCTGCGCGAGATCGGCACCCAGATTCTTCTCGGCAACACCTACCATCTGTACCTGCGCCCCGGCGACGAGCTCATCGCCAGGCTCGGCGGCCTGCACCGGTTCATGGCCTGGGACGGCCCCATCCTGACCGACAGCGGCGGGTTCCAGGTGTTCAGCCTGTCCGGGCTTCGCCGCCTGACCCCGGACGGCGTGGAGTTCGCCTCGCACATCGACGGCTCGAAGCACTTCTTCAGCCCGGAAAAGGTCGTGTCCATCCAGCAGAACCTGGGTTCGGACATCATGAT
>JBMONM010000247.1:0-4019 GCA_049324675.1 Thermodesulfobacteriota bacterium | reverse complement strand
GGTCCCCGACATCTGAAAAGCACGCCCGGGCATCGCGGTCAAGTCCGGGACCGGGAATCCGGCCCGCCGGACGCCCCGCCGAACGGGACGCAACGGCTCCGGTTCCCGGTACGCGCTTGCCTTGACGCGGGGAGTGGTATAAAAATCCCGCTAAGGCCGAAGGTGTTCCGGCATGTTTCAGTCATGCCGGCTGTCCGGCCATGCGACGTCACGCAACCATCATGCTCCCGTAACACGCCTCCGTTATTGTGCCGCACATGTCGCGGTGAGGGCGTCAGAGCGCCGCAATCCGCCGACCAACGCACGGAGGGGAAACATGGAAGACACGCACCGCGAACGCCTGTTCGACATCCGTCTCCCAGAGACCGCCAACCCGGCGCTGCGGGCGCTTTTGTGCGCGATTTACCCTCCCATGTGCCGCCTTTTATCCTTAAGCCGCATCGAGGAACGTTACGCCGCCATCCCCCGGGAGATCAAAGGCCGGACCTTCATCGACGCCACCATGAAGGCCTTCGACTTCGCCTACCGGGTCAGCGACGAGGACCTGGCCCGCATTCCGACCGGCGGGCCGGTGGTGGTGGTGGCCAATCACCCCTTCGGGGGCGTCGAGGGCCTGATCCTGGCCGGACTGTTGTCCAGCGTGCGCCCGGACGTAAAAATCATGGCCAACTTCCTGCTCAGGCGCATTCCCGAACTGGCCGAATTCTTCATCTTCGTGGACCCCTTCGGCAGCGACGCCTCGGCCAAGAAAAACATCCGGCCCCTCAAGCAGTCCCTGGCCCACCTGCGCCAGGGCGGCATCCTGGGCGTGTTCCCGGCCGGCGAGGTCTCCCACCTGCAGTTCAAGAACCGCCGCCCGTCCGTGTCCGATCCGGCCTGGAGCGCCACCGTGGCCCGGATCGTGCGCAAGACCGGGGCCACCGTGGTGCCCATGTTCTTCAACGGGGCCAACAGCCGCCTCTTCCAGATCCTCGGGCTCGTGCATCCTTTTCTGCGCACGGCGCTTCTGCCCCGGGAGTTCTTCAACAAGGCCAACACACCCATCGAGATCCGCATCGGCTCGCCCATCCCCTTCGCCAAGCTGGAGCAGCTGTGCGAGGGCGAGGACGATCCCGACGAACTGGTCATCCGCTATCTGCGCCTGCGCTCGTACCTGCTCAGGACCCGGGGGGCCAAACCCAGGCGCCGGCCCAAGCTCTTTCCGCCCAAGGCCCCGTCCCGGCAGGAGGCGCTCATCCCGCCGGTCGACCCCAAGCTCCTGTCCGACGAGATCGCCGCCCTGCCGCCGGAACGCCTGATGTGCGCCAGCGGCGAGTTCAAGGTCATCTGCGCCGAGGCCGCCGAGATCCCCCTGACCCTGCGCGAGATCGGCCGGCTGCGCGAACTGACCTTCCGCAAGGTGGGCGAGGGCTCGGGCAAGGCCTGCGACCTGGACGGCTTCGACGACTACTACCTGCACCTTTTTTTGTGGAACGAGACCACCCGCGAGGTGGCCGGGGCCTACCGCATCGGCCGCACCGACGAGATCCATTCGCGCATGGGCCAGCGGGGGCTGTATACCGACACCCTGTTCGTGCTCCAGGAGAGCTTTCTCACGCGCATCGGCCCGGCCCTGGAGATGGGCCGTTCCTTCGTGCGTCCGGAATACCAGAAGAGCTATTCGCCGCTTCTGCTTTTGTGGAAGGGACTGGCCCAGCTCGTGGTCAGAAACCCCGAATACAAGGTCCTTTTCGGCCCCGTGAGCATCACCAACGAATACAAGACCGCCTCCCGCCAGCTCATCGCCCGCTATTTCAAGGAGCAGAACGCCCTGCCCGACCTGGCCCGCCTGGTCCGGCCGCGCACGCCGCTCAAGGAACAGCACTGGCTCAAGAACGCGGCCCGGACCCTGGTCACGGACCTCGACGACCTGGTGGAACTGCTGGCCGACATCGAATCCGACCAGAAGGGCATCCCGGTGCTGCTTCGCCAGTACCTCAAGCTCGGCGGCAAGCTTCTGGCCTTCAACGTGGACCACGAGTTCTCCGACGCCCTGGACGGGCTCATCGTGGTCGACCTGCTGCGCACGGACCGCAAGCAGCTCGAACGCTACATGGGCAAGAAGGGGCTGGCCGCATTCCTGAGCCACCACGGCCTGGGCGGACGCCCGGAACACGCCGGCCCGGACGGCCGGGACGGGACCGACGGCGGCCGGGGCGGCGGCTTCAAACGCTGCGCCTGATCCCGGGGGCCGCACGGCCGCTCACGAAATCCATCTGCGGCGCACGCTCCACAGGCTGGCGGCGAAAAACAGCGCGCAAAACACCGCCAGAAGCGACAGGTCAAGGGATATGGGCATGGTTCCTCCCACGCCCGACACCCCGGCCATGGCCCCGCGCAGGGCGTCCACCCCGTAGGTCAGGGGCAGGGCGTAGGACAGGGGGCGCACCAGGGCGGGCAGCTTGGCCACGGGGAAAAACAACCCGCACAAAAAAAGCATCGGGAACCGGAAAAAATTCGAAAAGGTCTGGGCCTCGAAGACCTCGCTGACGGCCACGGCGATGAAAAGTCCCAGGAACGCCGAGGACACGGACACCAGCAACACGGCCACGAAAAACGTTCCCCAGGCCATTCCCGACAGGTCGGCCAGAAACGCGGCCATGGCCACGGGCACGAACGCGTTCGCCACCCCGAAGCAGATCGCCCCGCCGGTCTTGGCCAGCATCAGCGTCTCCAGGGGAATCGGGGCCAGAAGCAGCCGGTCGAAGGACCGGTTCTTCTTTTCGAAGGTCACGGTCACGGCCAGCATGGACGTGGTCCCGAAAAGCACCGAGATGGCCGCCACCCCGGGCACCAGGGCGGTCACGCTTTCCAGCCCCAGCCCCGAGCGGATGAAGTACATGCCCGTCCAGACCAGGGGGAACAGAAGGCCCCAGCTCACATTGGGCGGCTTGAGGTAATAGGCCCGCATGTCCTTGACCACGATGCCCCAGAAGGCGATCCACGACCTCATGCCCCACCTCCCCGCCGCTCCTTTTCCCTGGAGACGTCCCCGGCCCCGATGCCGGTGACCCGCACGAACACGTCCTCGAGCGAGGGCCGCATCCGCCGGGCCTCCAGGACCTCGGCCCCCCGGTCCTCCAGAAAACGCACCAGCGGCCCCACCCGCACCGCGGCGCCGGACTCCACCCGCACGCTCCCCGCATCCAGGACCTCGAACCCGTATTCCGGAAAGGCCCCGGCCAGGGCGTCCATGTGCCCGGCCACGGCGTCGGCGCACACCAGGCGCAGCACATGCCGTCCGGCCACGGGTTCGAGCAGCTTCTCCACCGTGTCCACCCGGATGATCTTCCCCTTGACCAGGAAGGCCACCCGGCCGCACAGCCGCTCGGCCTCGTCGATGTAGTGGGTGGTCAGGAGGATGGTCGTGCCCTTGCGGTGCAGTCCGGCCAGAAGCGACCGGATGTGCCGGGCGCTCTCCACGTCGATGCCCGTGGTCGGCTCGTCCAGGAACAGAATCCCGGGCTCGTGCATGATCCCGGCGGCGATGGTCAGCCGGCGCTTCATGCCCTTGGAATAGCCTCCGAACCTGCGGTCGGCGGCCCGCGACAGGCCGAAGTCCTCCAAAAGCTCCGTGGCCCTGGCCTCGCGGGCGGCCTTTCTCATGCCGTAGAGCGCGCCGCAGAAACACAGGTTGTCGAAGCCCGAAAGCTCCGGGTACAGGTTGCTGTCGTCCGGGACCACGCCGATCATGTGCTGGGCGGCCTTGGGGTTTTTCGAGCAGTCCACCCCGCCCACCCGGACCGTGCCGGCGTCGGGCCGGGCCAGGCCGATGAGCATGTTGATGGTCGTGCTTTTTCCCGCGCCGTTGGGACCGAGCAGCCCGAAAAGCTCCCCCCGGGCCACGGAAAAGGACACCCCGGCCACGGCCGCCACATCCCCGAAGCTCTTTTCGAGCCCCACCGCCTCGATCTCGGTCTCCATGCCTTCCTTCCCCTTTCGCAGCGTCGGCTCCCGCCCAAGTATCCCTCCCTCGAAAT
>JBMONM010000246.1:0-4040 GCA_049324675.1 Thermodesulfobacteriota bacterium | reverse complement strand
CATCCCGACCCGCCCGGCAGGCCCCCGGCCGGGGCCGCCAGGCCGGGCCGGACCGCCGGCAAAAAAACCTCCCCGCCCACGGCCGGGCGGCGATAGCCGCCCGGATCCTCCCGCCCCGGCGGCCGACGAAAAAAGCCGCATTTCCCGCTTGCCAACCCCCGGGGCTTTGGATATAGACACTCCCTCGTGCCGAAGTGGTGGAATTGGTAGACACGCTAGGTTCAGGGTCTAGTGGTCGCAAGGCCGTGGGAGTTCGAGTCTCCCCTTCGGCACCACGAAAAAAGCAAGGACGGCGGGTGAAAGCCCGCCGTCTTTTTTTCGTTCAACGCCACGGCCCACTGCACGGCCTCAACGGATACCTCGCGGGCCGAAGCCATGCCCGTGCCGCGCTCGAATCGTCACCCGTCTCTCGCCGCTCCCGGCCGTTGCTTCGCCTCCCGATAAAACGCCGTCCCCCGGACGGCGGGCCGTCCGCATTTGCGCACCACGCCTTCGGCCCTCTGAAAAAACGCCGCAAACGCCCCCGGAATATGCATGGATCGATATATCGTGTCGATGTACGTCGCATATTCCCTGCGCTGCAACCATGGCCGATTGTTCTTGAAAAGAATGATTTCAGGAATCATCCGACTTGCATACCGATCTTGACCCGTTTTTAAAAATAATACATGGATGTGAATAAGAAATCCCCCCTCTCGAACACCTTCAGGAGAACAGCATGAACATGCTTAAAAGAATCAAGATCGGGGCCAGGCTCCTGGTCGCCTTCTTCACGCTCACCGTGATCCTGATCGCCACCGGCTGGATCGGCGTACGCGGGGTCAACCTCATCCACCTCGATCTTCTCGAAATCTTCGGCACCCGCTACCCCAGCCTGGACCTTTTGCTCCAGGTGGATCGCGACCTGCATCAGCTTCTGGTCGCCGAGCGCTCGATGATCTTCACCGACCCCGGGCAGAAGGTGTTCGCGGAACTGGTCAAGGAGTACGAGAGCAACTTCAAGCAGGCCGCCGACCGGTGGGCGAAATACAAGGCCCTGGCCCTGACCCCCGAGGAGACGAAGCTCTTTCCGACCTACGACGAGAACCTCCGGGCCTGGTATAAAATCTCGCGACAGATCGTCGAGGCCCGCACATCCGGAAGTCAGGACAATCAAAAGATTGTCGAGCTTTCCCTGACCGAGGCCAGGAAGAAATTCGAGGACATGCGCGAGGTCATAAACCAGCTCACGGAAATCAACAACGCCGTGGCCGGGCAATCGGACAGAAACGCGGCCGCGAACTACGTCCAGGCCCGCACCTACATCATCGCCTTCACGGCGGCCGGTTTTCTCGTCGCCGTGCTTTTGACCGTGGTCATCACCCGGTCCATAACCGCCCCCCTGGGGAAGTGCGTGGCCTTCTCCGAGAAGATCAGGCACGGGGACCTCGACGCCTCGCTCGACGTGCGCCAGGGCGACGAATCGGGAATTCTGGCCGAAGCGCTGCGCAGCATGGTCGGGAACCTCAAGACGAAGATCGCCGAGGCCAACGAGAGGCAGCGGGAGGCCGCCCTGGAGGCGGAGAAGGCCCGCGAGGCCACGAAAAAGGCCGAAGAGGCCCTTCTTCTGGCCGAGTCGGCCAAACGCGAGGGCATGCTCGCGGCGGCCGGCAGGCTGGAGGGCGTGGTGGAAATCATCACCTCGTCCTCGGAGCAGATCTCGACCCAGCTCGACCAGTCCAGCCAGGGTTCCGAGAACCAGGCCCGCCGCGTGGCCGAGACCGCCACGGCCATGGAGGAGATGAACGCGACCGTGCTCGAGGTGGCCAAAAACGCCTCCCAGGCCGCCGAAACCTCGGACGCGGCGAAAAAGACGGCCGAGGAGGGGGCCCGGATCGTGGAACAGGTCGTCAAGGGCATCGGCGAGGTCCAGAGCCAGGCCTTCGAGCTCAAAAAGGACATGGATTCCCTGGGACGTCAGGCGGAAGGCATCGGCCAGGTCATGAACGTCATCTCCGACATCGCGGACCAGACCAACCTCCTGGCCCTGAATGCGGCCATCGAGGCCGCCCGGGCCGGCGAGGCCGGCCGGGGCTTCGCCGTGGTCGCCGACGAGGTCCGCAAGCTGGCCGAAAAGACCATGACCGCCACCAAGGAGGTCGGCGACGCCATCCGGGGCATCCAGGAAGGCACCAAGACCAACGTGCAAAACGTCGAAAAAACCGTGCGCACCATCGAGGAGGCCACCGGCCTGGTGACCAGGTCCGGCCGGTCCCTCTCGGAGATCGTGCATCTCGTGGAGCTGGCCTCGGACCAGGTGCGGTCCATCGCCACGGCGTCGGAAGAGCAGTCCTCGGCCAGCGAGGAGATCAACCGGTCCATCGAGGAAATCAACGCCATCGCTGCGGAGACGTCCCACGCCATCCGCGAGGCCACGTCCGCCGTGTCCGATCTGGCCGGCCAGGCCCGGGAACTGACCGACCTGATCGGCGAGATGCAGGCCGGGGGAGGCGGGCAGGCCCCGGCGGCCGCCCGCACCCTGCCGGGCCGGGGAAGGCGAAAGGCGCTGGCGTAACTCCCCGCCGCGACCGATTCCCGTCGTCTCAGCCCGCCGGGTCCTCCGCCAGGCACACCCGGTCCCGGCCCTGGGCCTTGGCCCGGTAGAGCGCCGCGTCGGCCCGGCCCACGAGCCGGGCCGGGCCTTCTCCCGGGCGGGCCTGGGCCGCCCCGAAACTCATGGTCAACCGCCCCCCGCCGGGATAGGTCCGCTCCCCGATCCGCCGGCGCAAGGTCTCGGCCAGCCGCCCGGCCCCGGCCAGGTCCGTCTCCGGGCAGACCACCAGGAATTCCTCCCCGCCGAACCGCCCCACCGTGTCCGTGGCCCGCACCGACGCCGCCAACACCCCCGCGGCCTCCCGCAGGGCCGCGTCGCCCACGGCATGGCCGTGCTCGTCGTTGATGCGCTTGAAGTGGTCGATGTCGGCGATGATCACGGAAAAAAAGCGGCCGTGACGCTCCATGCGGGCCGCCTCGTCGTCCAGCACCTCGTCCAGGCGCAGGCGGTTGCACAGGCCGGTCAGGGGATCGGTGACGGACAGCAGGGACAGTTCCTTGTTCTTGAGGGCCAGTTGGGCATGGGCCTCGGCCAACTGGTTCTGGGTCTTTTTCAGCTCGGAGATGTCCACGGCGATGGAATACTTGACCACCCGGCCGTCGGGCCAGGCCATGGCCCGCTCCTGAAGCTGGAACCAGCAGTCGGCGGCGTCGTTGAAGTGTTCGAAAACCAGGGTCCGGCCGTTGGGCTGGCCGTCGCGGGTGATCAGGTCCGGGATCCGGCAGAAGGCGCAGGGCCGGTCCGCGTCGTACAGCTCTTTGTAACAGGGCTTGCCCTTGTGGTCTCCGAAGGTCTCCCGGAACTGCCTGTTGGTGAAGATGATCTCGTGGGTGGTCACGTCCACGGCGTAGATGGCGAAGGGAATCAGGTCGAAATGGGACTCGAACAGGCTGCTTTCGATCATGGGCCGCGCCTGTCCGTCGGCCGGATTCATGACCCGGCCGCCTCCCCGGCCAGGGGGAGAAATATCCTCACGGTGGTGAACCCGGGCCTTGCCGTGTCGAGTTCGGCCCGGCCGCCGTGGGCCCTGGCCGCGAGCAGCGCGGAATAGGTCCCAAGCCCCGTGCCGTCGCGCTTGCCGGCGGTCACGTACTTCTCGAAAAAGCGGTCGCGGACGTCCTCCGGCACCTCGCCCGGGTTGGTCACCGCCACCACCGCCTCCCCCCCCTCCTCGCCGAGGGACACCGTCACCTCCCCGCCCTCGGGCGAGGACTCCACGGCGTTTCTCAGCAGGTTGGAGAACATGGAGTAGCACAGAAGCTCCTCTCCGGACACCGTCAGACGGTCCCCCTCGCCCGCCGGATGGCCGCGACACAGCACCCGCACCGTCCTGCCGGCGAAAAAGGCGTCGGCGGTCACGTCCCTGGCGGCCTTGCGGACCACCGCCGCCAGGTTCACCGGAACCGGCTCCAGGGTGTAGGTTCCCGTCTCCAGGCGGTAGAGGTCG
>JBMONM010000245.1:26903-34303 GCA_049324675.1 Thermodesulfobacteriota bacterium | reverse complement strand
GGCGCAGGCTGATCCTCAGCCTGCGCGACGTCACCGCGCAAACCCGTATGCAGGCCGGTATCCGGGATTTCGTTCGCGACGCCTCCCACCGGCTGCGCACCCCCCTGACCAAGATATCGGGATATCTGGACATGGCCGAGGGTTCCCTGAAGGACGATCCGGACCGGGCCGGGCGCGCCCTGGCCGCGGCGCGGCGCTTCGTCCCGGACATGGAGACGGCCGTGGCCGACCTGGTGGCCCTGGCCGCGGCCCGGTTTTCCCAGAACATGGACCGTCCGCCCGTGGCCGATGTCCGGGGCATCCTGGAAAACGCCCTGCGCGAGGCCGCAGTAAGGGCTCCGGACGCCGCGCCGATACCCATCGAGGTCCGGGACCCCGGGGAGTATCCGGCGGCTGTGGAGCCCAACGGCCTGGGCCGGGCCTTTGCCGCGGCCCTGTCGCGCATGGCCGCGTCCGGCACGGGCGCCCCCGTGGTCCTGTTCCGATCCGAGGAAGGCATCCGCATCGACTTTCCCGGCGCGGACAGCCTGTTGTCCCCCTCCGGGGCCGGCGGGGACGACGCCGCGCTTTTCACGGACTTCATCGCGGCCTACGGCGGTTCGATGCTCTCGGCCGGACCCGGCATACTCGGCCTGCTTCTGCCCCCGGCGGACGAAAAATCCGGGAGCGCCGCGTAACAAATCCCTGCACAACCCGCAAAGGAGACGTTCATGGGGTTCAGCCTTTTTCCCCGCTCGGTCAAATTCTTCAAGCTTTTCGGGGAGCAAAACCGCAAGCTGAATACGGCCGCCTGCCATCTGTCCGCGCTTTTCGAGGACGGGGCCGACGCCGAGGAGTTGTGCAAGCAGGTCAACATCATCGAGGCCGAAGGCAACCTCGTCTCCCGCAACATCGCCCGGGAACTCTCCCTGACCTTCATCACCCCCATCGACCGCGAGGACATCCACGACATCAACGTGGCCCAGGAGGACATCCTCAACGCCATCAAGGCCGTGTCCACCCGCGTCGGGGTCCACGAGCCCTTGCGGATGCGCTATCCGGCCAAACGGCTGGCCTACAACATCCAGGGCATGCTGGAAGAGACCGGGGCCATGCTGGCGATTCTATCCGCCAACAAGAAGGCCGATTCGCACATGGAACGGATCCGCTGGCTCAAATACGAAAGCGAAACCCTGCTTTTGGTGGGCATCGGCGAGCTCTACGACTGTGAACGGCGCGACTACGGATCCATCCTGGAGATCGTCAAATGGTGCCACATCTACGACCGCATCGAAACCGCCGTGGACCGGGTGGACGCCTTCGGGGACATCCTGGAAGGAGTCATGCTGAAAAATGCCTGAACTGCCGCTTCTGCTCGTGATCGTGGTGGCCATCGCCCTGATCTTCGACTTCACCAACGGGGCCCACGACAGCGCCAACGCCATCGCCACCATCGTCTCCACCAAGGTCCTTTCGCCCCAGGCGGCGGTGATCATGGCCGCCATGCTCAATCTGGCCGGGGCGCTTCTGGGCACGGCCGTGGCCCACACCATCGGCAGCGGCATCGTCAGCCCGGAGTTGGTGGCGGGCAGCCAGGGGCTGGTGCTCTCGGCCCTGGTCGGGGCCATCGTCTGGAACCTTTTGACCTGGTACCTGGGACTGCCGTCCTCGTCGTCCCACGCGCTCATCGGCGGGCTCATCGGCGCGGCCATCGCCCACGGCGGTTTCTCCGCTCCCAACTATCCGAGCATCCTGGAAAAAATCGTCCTGCCCCTGGTCTTCTCGCCCCTGGCCGGCTTCGCCTGCGGCTATGCGCTCATGGTCTCCCTGTCCTGGATTTTGGTGCGCACCCCCCCGTCCCGGGTCAGCCACCTCTTCAAAAGGCTGCAGATCGCCTCCTCGGCGTTCATGGCCACCAGCCACGGCCTAAACGACGCCCAGAAGACCATGGGCATCATCACCCTGGCCCTGTTCACCTTCCACGAGATCCCGGAGATGACCGTGCCCCTGTGGGTCAAGCTGTCCTGCGCCCTGGCCATGGGCCTGGGTACGGCCACGGGCGGCTGGAAGATCGTCAAGACCATGGGGCACAAGATCTTCAAGCTCGAACCCATCCACGGCTTCGCGGCGGAAACCGCGGCGGCCCTGGTCATCAGCGGAGCCTCGGGACTGGGCGCTCCCATCAGCACCACCCACACCATCTCCACCGCGGTCATCGGCGTGGGGGCCTCCAAGCGGCTCTCGGCCGTACGCTGGGGCGTGGCCGGAAACCTCGTCGCGGCCTGGGTCCTGACCATTCCGGCGGCGGCCCTGGTGGGCGCGGCGTGCTACGAGGTGCTGGCCCTGGCGGGCCTGTCGTAAGGCGGAACGCCCTGCGGACCCCGGCTCCCCGCATGGCGAAACCGGGAGGACGGGGCTCCGTCCTCCCTTCCGGGCCGTCCCGCCTCGCGGCGCTACGCCGGCCGAGGTCCACCCCCCGGCCTCGAAATGGCGCCGTCCGAGGCTACGGATTCCGGTCCGCTCCGCCCTGGGCCGGCGACGCACCGAACCTCGGAAACAGCCGCCCGGCCTTGCGGCAATAGGCGTCGTAGGCATCGAGGAAACGCCGGCGCAGCATGGCCTCCTCGCGCGGCACGCGGATGATCCACAAGGCGGCGCAGGCCGGAACCACCAGGAATCCCGCGATCCAGTTGTGAATCAGAAGCGGCTGGGCCAGGGCGGATATCCAGAGCGCGGCATACATCGGATGGCGGATGCGGCCGTAGACCCCGTGCGTCACCAGCCCGTGCTCCTGGCGCATCTCCAGCCCCGGGCTCCAGTTGCGGCCGAGATGGGCGTGGGAAAGCCAGAAAAGCGCCAGAAACGGAACCTGCATCGCCGTGCCGAGCACGACCGCGCCGTCGGGAAGCGCGTAGTCGGCGAAGGCGAAGCATCCCGTGGCCAGATGGATCAGCGGCAGGAGCATCATCGACCCGAACATGGCGATGAAAAGAAACACTTCGCTTCCGTCCTTGTGGGCCTCGACGATGACGTTGCCCCGGTTGCGGATGCCGTACGGCACGCGGATGACGAACATGGCCGCAAAGGCCGCCAGCCAGACCAGCGCGCCCGGGCCGTTCTGACGCCAGCGCAACGCGGCCAGAACCACCAGCAAGGCCCCCACGGCCGCCGACGTCCACAACATGCCGCTTTGGCTCAGGGATCGTTTCGATTTTTCCATGATCGCCTCCCGAGGTTGCTCTTCACTCCGGGAGGACCTTCGCATATATGAAAATGATTTGCAATATCAAATAGTGGGTACGCCTGCCGGATTCCAAAAAAAAGCCCGGCCTGGGATGCTCCGGGCCGGGCGTCACGGTGTCCTGCGGATCGATCTAGAAATTGAAGTTCAGCCGCTCCTTGAGCTCCGTCAGGTTACGCTCGGCCACGGCCCGGGCCCGGGCATTGCCCGAGGCCAAAATGTCCCGGACCATGTCCGGATTGCGGTCAAGCTCCTGCCTTTTGGCGTGGATCGGCTCCAAAAAGGCCGTCAGGTTCGCAACCAGAAGCTTCTTGCAGTCCCCGCAGCCCCAGGTGGCGTTCACGCACCCGTCCACGATCTCCGGCAGCCGGGCCTTGTCCGTCAGAAGCTCGTGGTACGGATAAAGGTTGCACTCCTTGGGGTCGCCCGGGTCCTTCAGCCGCGCCCGCTTGGCGCAGGTCAGCATGCCCATGACCTTTTTTTTCATCACCGCCGGGTCCTCGCCCAGGGCGATGAAATTGCCGTAGCTCTTGCTCATCTTGCGGCCGTCGAGTCCGGGCAGCTTGGGGGACGGGGTCAGAACCGCCGCCGGCTCCGGAAAGAACTCGCCATACAGATAGTTGAAGCGCCGGGCGATCTCCCGGGTCAGCTCCAGATGCGGCAGCTGGTCCTGACCCACGGGCACGGCCCCGGGCCTGTACAGAAGAATGTCCGAGGCCATGAGCACCGGATAGCCCAGAAAGCCGTAGGTGCTCAAATCCTTGGCCGAAAGCTCCTTGACCATGTCCTTGTAGGTGGGGCAGCGCTCAAGCCACGACACGGGCGTGATCATGGACAGGTACAGGTGCAGCTCCACGTGCTCGCGCACCTGGGACTGCTGGAACAGCACGCACTTCTTAGGGTCCAGGCCACCGGCCACCCAGTCCTTGACCAGTTCCGGCACGAATCCCTTGATCCGCGACGGATCGGCGTATTCCGTGGTCAGGGCGTGCCAGTCGGCCACGAAGAAAAAACAGTCGTGATCGCGCTCAAGCTCGATCCAGTTGGCCAAAACGCCGAAATAATGTCCCAGATGAAGCGGCCCGGTAGGCCGCATGCCCGATACGATGCGAGTGTTCTTCAAAGCGCCCATGCTCTCCCGCCGTGAACGAGGTTGAATGCCGCCCGGGCTACAACAGCAGCCCGCGCAAAAACAGGATGGCCGGGACCAGGAGATGCCCCAGAATCCCGGTCACCGCCAGCAAAATGACCAGAAAAAACCCGTAGCGCTCGTAGCGCAGATACGCATACGCCGCCCGGGGCGGCAAAAGCCCGGCCACGATCCGGCTGCCGTCCAGGGGCGGTATGGGCAGGAGGTTGAAAAGGCCGATGGCCAGATTCACCGTCACCCCGGCCAGACACATGTAGGCCAGCGGCTCCCAGAGCATGGCCCCTACGCTCTCCTCCCGGGCGGCCACGGCCAGTCCCCCGACCAGCCGGAACAGGACCGAAAACGTCATCGCCAACAGGAAATTCATGGCCGGTCCGGCCACCGAAACCAGGATCATGCCCCGGGCCGGATTCTTGAAATACCGCGCGTCCACGGGCACGGGCTTGGCCCAGCCGATCATCCGGGTCAGCAAAAAGGCCAAAACGCCCAGCAGATCGAGATGCTTGAGGGGATTAAGCGTCAGCCGGCCCGCGGTCTTGGCTGTGGGATCGCCCAACAGATACGCCACATAGCCGTGGGCTACCTCGTGAAAGGTCACCGCGATCAGCAAAGGCACCGCCAAAAGCGCTATCTCGCGCACATAGGCCGCAATATCAAAGGACATGGGCAAGGCGGCTAGCACGAACCTCGGGCCCCGGCAAGCAAAACCCGACACAAAAAAAGCGTGCCGGGGCGGTCCCCCGGCACGCCGCAACGCGAGGTCACACGCCCCTAGGCCGATGCCTTGAATTTCTCGATGGCCAGGGCCACCTTGGACTTGAGTTCGCCCAGGTCCACGGACTTGACCACGTAATAATCCGCGGCGATCGATTTCAAGTCGTGCTGGAAACTGTCGTAGGCCGTGCTCAAAATCACCGGAAGGGCCTGGTCCTGGCCGCGAATCTCCTGGAGCAGGTCAAGCCCCGAACGGTTCGGCCCGAGCTTGATGTCCAGAACCACCACCTCGGGTTTCACCCGGGCCAAAAGGTCCAAAATATCCTCCTCGCCGTCCGAGGTCACCACCTGATATCCCTCGCCCTCAAGCTCCTCCTGGTACAACATCCTGATGTGCTTCTCATCGTCCACAACCAATATCGTACCGCCCATGGGTCCACTCCTTGCGGTTTTTCGTCATAAACAAGTCCAGTTCATCCTATGCTGGAAAAATCTCGTGCGGTCAACAGCGGAATCCCCCTTGCGCCGCCTCGGTTCCCACGCTACCACCGCCCCATGGTCACCATCCACATGGAACCCCACAAGTCGACCCTGACCTTCCAACGAATCAACACCGTCCTGCAACTGCTCGGCAAACTGGACCTCAGGGTCAATGACGCCCTGATCATCCGGGGCCGCGAACTGCTCACCCCGGACCGACGCATCCACCCCGGCGACACCATCACCGTGCGCCTGGTCATGTCCCGGGGATAGGGAGGCCTCCTCTCCCCCCACAAGGAGCCTGTCCATGAAATGTCGACGCTGCGGCGAGCCGGCCCAGGTGGCCTTGCCGAGCCATCACACGGGATTTTGTCCCACGTGCTTTCTGGAGTTTTTCCGGGGCCAGGTGGAGCGGGCCATCCGGCGGCACCGGATGTTCGGCAAGGACGAACGGGTGCTGGTGGCGGTCTCCGGGGGCAAGGATTCGCTGGCGCTTTTGCATGTGTTGCGGGAGTTGGGATACGATGTGGAGGGCGTGCATATCGATCTGGGAATCCCGGGTTCCTCGGAGCTGGTGCGCGGGTGGGTGGAGGAGTTTTGCCGGGAGCGGGGCTATGTGGTGCACGTGGTGGAGACGGCCAAAGACGGGCTGGCCATCCCGGATGTCAAGCGGGCGGTCAGGCGGCCGATCTGTTCGGTATGCGGCAAGATCAAACGCCACTGGTTCAACCGCTTCGCCTTTGAGGGCGGGTATGCGGCCCTGGCCACGGGGCACAACCTGGACGACGAGGCGGCCCGGCTGTTCGCCAACACCCTGAGATGGGATACGGCGTATCTGGGGGATCAGGGGCCGGCGCTTCCGGCCGAGGGCAAATTCGTGCGCAAGGTCAAGCCGCTGTGCCGGCTGACGGAATTCGAGACCGCGGCGTACTGCTTTTTCCAGGACATCAGGCACTGGCACGAGCCGTGTCCGTACAGCGGCGGGGCCAGCTTCACCGGCCACAAGCGGCTTCTGGGGGACCTTGAAAACAACAGTCCCGGGGCCAGGATGGCCTTTTACGAGCTTTTTTTGCGCAACGCCAAGCCGGTCTTCGAGGCGGCCAAGAGTGGGACGGAGGGACTGACGCCCTGTCCCGGGTGCGGCTATCCGTCGTCCGGCGATATCTGCGGCGTGTGCCGGATACGCAGGATGGTGGCGGAACACAAGGGGTCTTTAACAAAGACGGCGGCAGACCATGCCGAGGCGGCAAGCAGGGTGCCAAAAACAGACCCGGCGCGACCATGACTGGCCACGCCGGGTCTGTTTTCGGGACCTGGGGGACAACCCTAATAAACCACCCTTCTCACGCCCTTGATCTCGCCGATGCGCCGGCAGACCTCGGGGGTGGGCTTCTGGTGCACCACGTAGACGGTCTGCACGTGGTCGTTGAGCTTTCGGGAATTGTTCTCGCGGATGTTCACCCCCATCTCCCCGAAGGCCACCCCGAACTTGCCGAACATGCCCGGCGTGTCCTCGTGGGTGATGAAGATGGTGTAGATCTCCCGCCCTTCCTCCTCCACGGTCTGCCCGGCGTTCACCGACTGGTTGAAATCGCCCAGGCGCAGGTACCTCGACACCACCTCGGCGATCTCCAGCCCCGTGCGGCGCATGGCGTTTTGGGTGGAGGCCCCCAGGTGGGCGCTGAAAACCACGTTGTCGAACTCCATGAGCCGGTTCTCGAAGGGCTCGCCCTCGCGCTTGGGCTCCTTGCGGTAGGTGTCCAGGGCCGCGCCGCCGATCTGTCCGTTTTTCAGGGCGTCGTACAGGGCGTCTTCGTCCACGTTGACGCCCCGGGA
>JBMONM010000245.1:0-26893 GCA_049324675.1 Thermodesulfobacteriota bacterium | reverse complement strand
TGATGAGATACGCCGTATCCTTCATGATCTTGAGTTCATGCGGTCCGATCAGGGTCTCGCGGCCGCCGGTGTGCAGGGACACGAAGTCCGAAGCCTTAAGCACGTCGTCCACGGTGTCCAGGTAGTCCACGTCGGAGTCGAGCTTGCGGTAGACGTCATAGCCCACCACCTTCATGCCCAGGGCCTTGGCCTTGGCCGCCAGGGCCTGACCGATGCGGCCGCAGCCGATGATCCCCAGGGTCTTGCCCATGAGCTCCACGCCCTGGAAACGCTTCTTGTGCCACACCCCGGATTTGATCGTGGCGTGGGCGAAGGGCACCTTGCGGGCCACCGCGAACATAAGGCCCAGGGCGTGCTCGGCCGTGGCGTTGGTGTTGCCGTTGGGCGCGAACTTGACGATGACCCCGTTTTCCCGGGCCGCCACCAGGTCGATGTTGTCCGTGCCCACGCCGCCCCGGCCGATGATTTTCAGCTTGCCGCCGTTTTTGGTCCCGGCCTCGATGACCTCCCGGGTGACCTTGGTGGCGCTGCGCACCAAAAGGGCGTCGAAATCCTTGATATCGCCGATGAGGTCGTCGAGGTCACGCTTGACCGTGTCCACCTCGAAGCCCTCCTTGTGCAGATACTGGATGCCTTCCTCCACCAGACCGTCATTGGCCAGTATTTTCATGGACGCTCCCTGAGTGTCGTTGTCGTGTGCGTGATGGTTCCCCGGCCGGGGGACACCCCGGCCGCCGCAAGCCTTGTCCGGCCCCTCGACGGTCACGCCTTGGGCAGGACCGGCCCCAGATCCTTCAGATAGGCGGCGAGCATGTCCGGGGTGATGTCGCCCATGTGCCCGATGCGGAAAATGGGCTGCTTGCCCTCTTTCTCCAGTTGCTCGTTGAGCTTGCCGTAGCCCGGATCGTAGAGATAGCCCTTGGCCCGCATGACTTCCTTCACGGCCTTGAGATCCTTGACCGAAACCCCCTTGGGCACGAGCACCGTGGTCAGGGCGGCCGAGCGGTGACCCTCCTGGGCGAAAAGCGAATAACCGGGCAGTCCGGCCACGAACTCGGCCACCATATCGCGCATCTTCACGTGGCGGGCGAAACGGTTCGCGACGCCCTCCTCGTTCACGATATAGTCGAGCTGCACGCACATCTGATTGGCCAGGGTGCAGTTCGGGGTGGTCAGGGTCTGGAACTTTCCGGCCCGGCCGAGCTGGCCCAGGATGTCCGACGAATGCCCCCGGTTCTGGACCTTGCCGGCCTTGTCCACGGCCTCGGCGGTGACGAAGGCGACGCCGAACCCGGCCGGAAGCCCAAGGGACTTCTGGGTCGAGGTGCTGTACATGGCGCAGCCCGACTCGGCGATCATGGACGGCGCGCCGCCGAAGATGCTCACTCCGTCCACCAGGGCCAGGGCCCCGCTTTTGCGGATGACCCGGCAGGCGGCCACGATGTCGTTGGTCACGCCGGTGGAGGTCTCGTTGTGGGTGACGGTCACCACGGCGGGCCTGTGTTCGGCAATGGCCGTCTCCATGGCCGCCAGGTCGATGGCCCGGCCCGGCTCGAACTTGAGCTGCACGGCCTTTTTGCCGTTGACCACGGCCATCTTGTGGTAGAGGTCGCCGAACGCGCCGACCGAGACGTTGAGCACGGTCTCGCCGTCGGCCACCAAGGAGCGGATGGAGGCCTCCATGGCCGTGGATCCGCTGCCGTTGAAGATGATTACCTGATGGTCGTCGCCGACCCCGGCCAACGTCTTGAGGTTGGTCATGATGGGCTTGAAACGCAGGTTGTTTTCCGTGTCGCGGTGGCCGAATTCCGGCAGCGTCCCGGCCTGCCGCACCTGCGGCCGCACATAGGTGGGACCTGTGATGAAAAGGGTCAGGTCGGCGAATGAGGCGTCCTTCATGTCCGTAGGCTCCCCCGGGTTTGAATTGTGGTGGCGCACCCTATTCCAAAAAGCCGGTCCGATCAATTCCGCATTTGCATGGATTTTTGTCGCGGCAGGGTCCGAAGGAGTCGGGAGGGGAAGCCTTGCATGTTCCTCAGGCGGGCGGTATACAAACGCATGGAGTTGGCATGACGAGCGACACTTCTCATACGGGCGGCTCGCGGTCCATAACCGAAATCGCCGCCCTGCGCCGCGAAAACGAATCCCTTCGGGCACGGTTGCGGGAAAGTCAGGACAATCCGGCCCGCCCCCTCGAGGAAGCCAAATCCGAGTTTTTGGCCAACATCAGCCACGAACTGCGCACCCCCCTAAACGGCATCATGGGCATGCTCCAGCTCATGGCCACCACAGAGCTTTCGGCCGAACAGCGCAACTGCGTGGAAACGGCCCTGGACTCCAGCCGCACCCTGCTGTGGGTCTTAAACGATCTCCTGGAATTCACCCGGATCAGTTGCGAGGGCACGATCCTCGTGCACAAGGCCTTCGATCCCGGGGAGATCGCCGAGTCCGTGATCCAGGCCTTCCTCCACCGGGCCACCCTCAAGGGGCTGTCCCTGTCCATGACACTGCACGGGGACATTCCCAGGCAGCTCGTAGGCGACGGAGGCAGGGTGCGCCAGATCCTGTTCCACCTTGTCGGCAACGCGGTCAAATTCACCGATCAGGGGCAAATCGCCCTGGAGATCACCGCCCTGCCGCCTGGGCGGGACCCGGGGCGGATAGCGCTTCTGTTCCAGGTCTCCGACACGGGGGTGGGCATTCCCGACGACAGGATGGACCGCATCTTCGTCCCCTTCTCCCAGGCCGACGGCAGCACCTCCCGGCGCTACCAGGGGCTGGGCCTGGGGCTCTCCGTGGTGCGCCGCATCCTGGCCTGCATGAACGGCGCGATGGCCGTGGAGAGCCGGTACGGCCAGGGCTCCACATTCCACCTGAGCCTGCCGTTTTCACTCCCCGCACCCGTCGGCGACGCCCTTGCCGACGAGACGGCCCCCACCGGCCCGGCCTGCCCCATCGCGGCCGAACGGCTGCGCGTGCTGGTGGTCGAGGACAACACCATAAGCCGCCTCGTGGCCATCCGCATCCTGCGCCGGCTCGGACACGAGGCCATCGGCACGCCCCGGGGCACGACGGTGCTCGACCTGCTGCGCGGCTCCCGGTTCGACGCCGTGTTCATGGACATCCGCATGCCGGAGATGGACGGCGTGGAAACGACCATGAGCATCCGGCAGGACCGCACCGGGGACATCGATCCGGACATTCCGGTCGTGGCGCTGACGGCCCACGCCATGCCCGGCGACCGGGAGGCGCTTTTGGCCCAGGGTTTCACCGACTATGTGAGCAAGCCCGTGGACATCTCGGAAATCGCCGGAGCGCTCAGCCGCATCCGCTCCCAAAGGCCTCCGGCCGCGGCCTGATGCCGTGGCCCGCGCGGATGCGCGGGCGCGTCCGGCGGGCCGCGTTATGCCCCCGGCCGACCGGCACGAAAGGCCACCCGCCGCACGCCCCGGTTCCCCCATGATGACCGCGTGTTCGTCCGCACGAGTGTCCTGTCCTCGAAATCCGCGCATACGAATTTCGATATGAACATCTTGAAATAATTATTTTTTCTTAACAACAATGCCGGCGTTTTCCATGGAAGCGACACTAACTGTGTTCCCGGAAGGCCGGGGCAAAGGCGTTGTAGGCCGCGGCGAGGCCCACGGCGATGAGCATGGCGGTGACGCCCAGGCCCGGGGCGATATAGGGCGGCGAGGCCAGGGCCAGGCGGATGAGCAGGGTCACCAGGGCGAAGCCGGAGTTGCGGAACACGGCGTGAAAGTTCGGCTGGTAGGCGTGGGAAGCCAGCACGATGAGGATGTCGCTGAAGATGAGCACGGTGTAAAACACCTCGAAAAACACGTGCGGCTGCCCGTCGGCCAGACTGCGCAGACCGACGACTACCCCCAGGACGGCGAAAACCGGCAACAGGATCAGGGACAAAAGCTTCTTGGTGGCCACGAAGGCGAACAGGTCCACGCCCCGGCTCCCCGTCGGCCGGGAAACGTGCAGGCGGTAGTACCAGCCGAGTCCGAAAAAAATCCCGAGCGCCCCGGCCCCGTCGGCCAGGATGGGCAGGACCGGGGCGATCCCCCCGGACAGGGAGATGGGTTCGCTGAAATGCACCAGTTCCTTGAAGGCGTTGCGGATCAGGATCAGGCACAGGATCTCGAACTGCTTGCCCACGGCCTTGCTGACCGAGCAGGGCAGGGTGAAAATGAGATCCACGACCTCTTGGATGAGCACCAGGGTGAAGGCCAGACTTATGGCGTAATAGTGGCTGAGCGGGGTGATCCTGGCCAGGGACGGCGGCAGAAGCCCCCGCCGGTTCAGTTCGATGCCGATGATGCCCGCCAGAAAAACCGCCACCTGGGCGCAGGCCACGATACGCCTGGTGGACGTCCGTTCCCAGAAGGCATGCAGCGGGTCGAAGGCGATGGTGGAAAGTTCGTGGATGGAAAGCATGACGTCTCCGTTCACCGCGCGAGGTGGTCGATACGGACCCGAGGGGTGCGCCGCGCTGCCCGCACCATGAAACGGACCGGCGCAAAAGGCAACCACAAGCCCATGTCCGGGGCGTGACGGATTCGCGGCGGGGAGGCGGACGTCCCACAGCACAGGCATGGCTCTTGCAAAATTTCCGGCCGGGAAGGGCTTGCCGCCCCCAGAAACCATCCGGAGAACCGAACCATGCACCGCCTTGTCTGGATCGCGATCCTTGCGCTTACGGCCTGCGCCCCGATATGCAGCGGCGAACTCGAACGCCTCCAGAACCGGGACTCGCACGATGAACTCACCCAGGTCCAGGGGCGCCAGGACTTCCGCACCCCCAGGCAGAAACTGCCCTCCTTCGTCCTGTTCTAGAACGCGCCGGGCGCGCCGTGGCAGGCCGCCCGATCCATGGACGGCAAAAGCCCCGACAGGGGCATGATCCGCGCCCGGACATCCATCCCCGCCTTTCCCCCCGGTACCGGCAAGGGGAAACATTCCGACATGCTGCCGGGGCCGCACCGGATCGTCACCCCGCCCTCCCCGAAAACCAAAAGCAGGGCCACGGGTTCGCGGTCCCCGTCGCCGCACAGGCTTTCCCTGAAGTCCGGAACGATTTCGCGGAAGGCCTGGCCGTCCCCGCCGACCATCAGGGCGGTGCGCACCGCGGCCACCCGGACAAGCCGGCCGTCACTGTCGAAACCAAGCGAATTGACGTCGCCCGTCACCCCGACGGCATCGGGATCATAGGCCAGGATGTCCCCGACAGGGGTCGGCACCCGGGTCGGCCTTGCCGGCTCCACGGAGCGCAGCGCCCCGTCCGGATAGAAGGCCGCGCCGATGCGCACGGCCATGCGCCCGACCGGGGTCTCAAGCTCCACGGATTCGCCGGGCCACAGGGTCAGGCTGCGCAGACGTCCGGCCGGGTCGAACCCCAGGGACAGGTACCTGGCCGTGATTGTGCCCAGGGGGGTCCGGGCCGGAAAAGGGTCCAGGAGCCGGGCCTCGTCCTCCTCGCTCCAGTAGGCCGAGGTCTTCCCGCACAGGGGAAAGACGCGCTTCACGCCTCCATCCGGATGCAGGACGATCTGTTCGGCCACAACCGGACCGGCCGGGGTGGACACCACGGCCCGGTCCTCCAGGATGATGGACCGCAGGGACCCGTCGGGGTGGAATTCCAGGGACGCCCCGGTCTTTTTGCGCTCGTCCACGGCGGTGTGCCGGGGGGAGAAGACGCCGTGCCGGGTTTCGATCAGGGTCTCCGCGACCGGGGTCACGGCGCGCGGCGAACCGTCCGGGTGGCGTTCCACCATGCCCTGGACACGAAACGCGCCATAGCGGGTTGAGACGATTTCCATGGTTTCCTCCCCGCAGGTCCAGGCAACTTCTATGCCATACGCAACATATTGATATTTATGGAATACTTGTCAACACGGCTACAAAAATGTCGCGTCCCCACAAAAATGTATGGCGATGCATGACAATGCGGCGGTTATGCCTTCGACATATCCATAACGCGCAACTCGTGCATTTTCGCCATAAAATGAAATATTCATCCGTAACTTTCACTTATCCGTATTATTTCATTTCTCATTCTTCGTGACCATCGAACGCGGCAACACATATTTTTTTGCGTCTTCATGTGCCCAGTGTTGACAACCTCCTTTCTTTCCGCGAGAAGGTGTGAATCGAAAACCCTCTTCGGCCAACCACGGAGGCCCTTCGCATGAAACTTTCAACGAAACTGATCGGCTCCTTCGGGCTGCTCCTCGTGCTTCTCTTGGCCTGCGGCCTTCTGGCATACAACGAGATGCACGTCATCTACGATGACGCCGAGGAACTGGCCACCAACTGGCTGCCGAGCATCAAAACCGTGGCGTTTATGGAAAACAAGTTTCAATCCTTCCGCCGCCAGGAACTGCAGCACATTCTCGCGTCATCGGACGAGGAGATGCGTAGGTACGAAAAATCCATGCAGGAAGCGGCCGATGCCATAAAAAATGCCCAGCAGAGGTATGAGCAACTGATCTCATCGGATGAAGAACGATCGGAATACCAACAATGCAAAACACTTATGGAGAAATATTTTCGGGCTCACGAAGAAATCTTTACCCGTTCCAAAAACAACGAAAAGGATGCCGCTATTGCCCTGGCCAACGCGGAGTCCCGGATTGCGTTTCGCTCAGCCTATGATTCCTTTCAAAAACTCGTGGAGATGAACAACGCTGGCGCGGACATAGCGGTTCATGAAGCGGAGGACACCTTTTCCAGCGGCACATGGTACATTCTGATTCTGGTGAGTGCGGCCATCCTGATCGGCGCGGGGGCAGCCCTCGTGGTCATCCGAAGCGTATCCCGCCAGCTCGGCGAGGACCCGGGCTACCTCTTCGAAATCGCCGGCAAGATCGCGACCGGAGACCTGGGCGTGGCCTTCCGGCCGCAAAAGACCGAGGGCGGCGTCTATGCGGTCATGAAAAAGATGGTCGACACCCTCAAGGCCAAAATCGCCGAGGCCGACGCCAAAGCCGAGATGGCCGCACAGAAGGAAAAGGAGGCCCTGGCGGCCATGAAGGGAGCCGAGGAGGCCAAGGCCCTGGCCGAGAAGGCCAAGCGCGAAGGCATGCTCCAGGCCGCCGCCCGCCTGGAGGGCGTGGTGGCCACGGTTTCCTCGGCCTCGGAGGAGCTCTCGGCTCAGATCGAGCAGTCCAGCCGGGGTTCGGAAAACCAGTCCCAGCGGGTAGGCGAGACGGCCACGGCCATGGAGGAGATGAACGCCACGGTGCTCGAGGTGGCCAAAAACGCCTCCCAGGCCGCCGAGACCGCCGATTCGGCCAAGAAGAAGGCCCAGGACGGATCGACCATCGTAAGCCAGGCGGTACGCGAGATCGCCAATGTCCGGGAGCAGGCCCTGGCCCTCAAATCCGACATGGACACCCTGGGCAAGCAGGCCGAGGGCATCGGCCAGATCATGAACGTCATCACCGACATTGCCGACCAGACCAACCTCTTGGCCTTAAACGCAGCCATCGAAGCCGCCCGGGCCGGCGAGGCCGGCCGCGGATTCGCCGTGGTCGCCGACGAGGTCAGAAAGCTGGCCGAGAAGACCATGAGCGCTACCAAGGAGGTCGGCGACGCCATTCACGGCATCCAGCAGGGCACCCGGCGCAACATCGAGAATGTCGAACGGGCCGCCAAGTCCACGGAAGAGGCGACGAAGCTGGCCACACGTTCCGGAGAGGCCCTGGCCGAGATCGTCAGCCTCGTTGACTCGGCATCGGACCAAGTGCGGTCCATCGCCACGGCCTCCGAGGAACAGTCCTCGGCCAGCGAGGAAATCAACCGGTCCATCGAGGAGATCAGCACCATCTCCGCCGAAACCAGCCAGGCCATGGTCCAGGCCGCCCAGGCGGTTTCCGAAATGGCCCGCCAGGCCCAGGAACTGCAAAGCCTCATCGTGGACATGCAGTCCGAAAACGCCGGATCCGGACCATCGGACCTGCCGCGCGGGATCGGCGGGACGCGCCCCCCGCGAGCCCTGACCTGAGGCCGGGCCAGAACAAAACGGAGCGACGGACGCAGAAAACCCCGCCAACATGACCGCCAGAGGGCCGCTCCCCGGAAAAGGGAACGGCCCATTTTGCACGGCGGCGCGTCGGGTTCAGGACAAGTCGTCGATGTGCAGGGCCCGGCCGCAGTGCGGGCAGCGCTCCCGGCCGAGGCGGAAAAACCTCCGCCCGACCCGGAAGACCGTGGTCCAGGACCGGCCCGAATGCCGGTATTCCACCAGGACAGGGGAACCGCAGGAACAATAGCGACGTTGCATGGCCTTTCTCCTGTTACGCAACATGCGTTTATAAAAATAAACACGCGGGGCAAAAAAAATATCCGCCTCCATGCCGCCCTCCCGATCACAGCTCCCGGCCGATCCAGATCACCCGGCCGATGACCCGCAGCCCCTCGGCCTCCTGGCCGCGCAGCTCGATGGGCGCATAGTCCTTGTTGTCGCTTAAGAGCACGAGCGCGCCGGGCCGTTTCTCCACCCGCTTGACCAAAACCGTGTCGTCCACCCCGAAGGCGTACACCGCATGGGCGAAAACGCGCGTCTGGGACTGGTCCACGAGCACCAGGTCCCCGTGACGTATCTCCGGCTCCATGCTCACGCCCACCACATCCATGAGCACCATGTCCTCGGGACGGCCCTTGCGCCGCAGCCATTCGGACTGAAAGGAGAAATAGCCGTCCACCCCGGACTCGGTCTCGAGCGACCCCCCCCCGGCGCTTAAGCGCGCCCGGACCTTGGGCACCAGGACATAGCCCTCCGGCGCCGGCCCATGGACCCTGACCTCACCGCCTCGGCCGGTCAGAAGCCACTCGGGGTCCGCGCCGAATTGCCGCGCCAGGGTCAGAACCCAGGACCTGGGCACGGAACCCTTGTTCTTGGCCTGGGTCACGGCGGACCGGTGCACGCCAAGAAGCGACGCCAGTTCGGATTGGCTCTTCACCCCGCAGGCGCTTTCCGCGCGATGGTAGAAGGCGTCGAATTCGCTGCCCACCGTTCCCCCCTGGCCGCATCGATTTGTTTAGCTAGATAAACAAATCGGCAACGACGGTCAACAAAAAAATGCCGCTCGGTGAAAATCATTCCCCCGCGGCGACGGCGGGCAGGGTGACGATCAGGTGGGTCCCTTCCACGGGATCGGTCCGGTAATCGATCGTTCCGCCATGGACCTCGGCGATGAGCCTGGCCACATAGGCGCCGAGCCCCGTCCCCCCCTCCTTTCCGGCCGTGTTGTAACGCTCGAAGAATCTGGCCCGGGCGGCTGCGGGAATGACCCCCAGGTTGTGCACGTCCACCGTGTGCGTGTCCTCCCCAATGGCGATGGCCACGGTCACCACGCTGTCCTCGGGGGCGGCCTCCACGGCGTTTTTGATCAGGTTGGCGAAAAGGTTCTCCAGATGATCCTCTTCGCCGTGAAAACAGAACGGCCGGTCCAGGGAGGTCTCCTGCCCGTTGAGGACGAAGCTCACGAACACCGACTTGTTGACGGCCAGCGGGCGCAGGTCGTCGTGGATGCGCCGAAAGACCCGGGACATGTCCACACGCCCGGGGTGCAGCACGTAGGACCGCTGTTCCATCTTGAAATAGTCCAGGGACTTCTTGATGAAATCCATCATCTGGCGGCCGCTGTTCTGGATGTAGGCCAGATATTCGCGTTGCTTGTCCGTGAGGTTGGTGCTTTTGAGCAAAAGCTGGGCAAAGCCCACGATGCCGATCAGCGGCGTCTTCATGTCGTGGCGGGTGATGCGCTCCACGTCCTCGCGCAGCCGTTCCAGGCGGCGGCGCTCGGTGATGTCCTGGGCGAAGACGGCCACCTTGTCCACATCCCCGGCGTCGTCGAAGACCGGCGAAACCAGCACGTCATGGACGTACCCCTTGCGCTCGTCCTCGAAGCGCACCGGCCGGCGCTCGCAAAAGGCGTCCCACACCCCCTCCATGCTGCGCTTGAAGTCTTCCCAGGACATGAATTCCCGGAAATTCCGGCCCCTGACCTCGGCGGGCAGACCGCCCAGACGCCTGGCCCCGATGTCGTTGGCCGCCAGGATGGTGCCGTCCACGTCCACCAGGAAAGCCAGTTCCGTGGTGGCGTTGAGCAGGGTGCGGGCCGTGCGCTCGCTGCGCCGCAGGTCCTCCTCCATGCGCATTCGTTCGGTGATGTCGTCCATAAGCCCGATCAGGGACACCACCCGGCCGGACTCGTCGCGCACGGCCGAGACATGCAGCCTCCCGGTGAACCGGCCCCCGTCGCGGCGGTGAAAGACCGTCTCGAAGGTGACGCTGCCCGTGGCCTTTTCCAGGGCGTCCAGGAGGTCCTGACGGCGGGACGGCTCGTCGTAGAACTGCCTGGCGATGTCCGTGACCTCGCGGGTGACCTCCTCGGGGCTTGAAAACCCGAGCATGGAGGCCATGACCTGGTTGAGTTCCTCGAAGCGACCGGCGGTCGTGGTCCGGAAGATGCCCAGGGGCGCGTTCTCGAAGATGGCCCGGTACTTCTCCTCGGCCCGGCGATGGGCCTCCACGGCCTCCCGGATCTCGGTCACGTCGCGGCCCACGGCCTGATATTCCAAAACCGCCCCGGAGGCGTCCATGACCGCGTGGTGGGCCCACTCCTGCCAGCGTACCTCCCCGTCGGGCAAAGCGATCCGGTGGACCAGGGCGATCATGCCCCGTCCCGGCCCCAGGTCGGACACGGCCCGGCGCACCGCGGCCAGGTCCTGATCCGAGGCGAAGGCCGGAAAGGGCTTCCCTATCAGTTCCGAGGCGTCACGGTCGTGGTAGCGGCAAAAGGCGGGATTGACGTAGGTGAGCACACCCTGCGGGTCGTAGCTGCAAATCAGTTCGGCCTGGTCCTCGACGAGGGCCTGGTACCGGCACTGGGACGTCCATCGCCTGGATTCGTCCCGATCAGTGGACATCCTGAGCATGTCCGATTCGATCAGTCTGCCGCGCAGGGCGCGCAGTTCCTGTATAAGCAGGGCGTTGTCCTTTTTTTTGGGCACGCCGCTTTCCCCCTCTCCTTGGTGGCGGCGTGGAGAGGACCGCCGAGGTTATGGCTACCTCTTTTCCGGACAGGGGTAAAGCCCCGACTTTCCACCTTTTCCCGGGAGATATCGGCCCGACCTAAAGACCGGCCCCCCGGTGTCCGATAAGGTCAAAAACCCCCCGACCAGGACTGCTCGGGGTACGAACCCGCAATCAGGATAAGATTGTGAACAAGCGCGCTTCACTGGCCGCTCCCGTTTCCGTGCTCTCGGAGGAGGAAATCCTTGCACGCTCCCGCAAGGTCGCGGAACTGAAGCAGAAGGTCCAATCAGGGACCTACCTCATACGCCAATACGACATCATCGAGGGCCTGCTCGACGCCTGGGCCAAGACCCAGGACTGAGCCCCTCCCCCGCGTCGTGGCCCAATCCGGCGACGACACCGCCGTGAATCCCGGGAACGTGATGCGGATATGGTGCAGGAAAAGAGGACCTTCCTCTTTTTGCGCCCGCCCGTACAGAGCATCCCCCAGGATGGGGCGGCCCAGGGAGGCCAGATGCGCCCGTATCTGGTGCCTGGCCCCTTTCATGATCACCGCCCGGACCAGGGTCAGGTCGGTTCCGGCATCGTACCCCAGGGGCGCGACCCGCGTGCGCCTGAGCGGCTCCGCCGGACGATCCAGGACCCGGGTCTTTTTGCGGCGGGCCGTGTCCAAGGCGTTTTCAACGGTAAGCGGTCCGGAAATCCGGCCCCGGACCACGGCCAGATAGGTCTTCTCCACCAGGCCCCGGTCCTCGGTCTCCCGAAAGCGTTCGGCCGCGCCCGTATCGAAGGCCACGGCCACGATGCCCGAGGTGGCCCTGTCGAGCCTTCCTAAAAGAATCGCCCGACGCCCCGGGAAAAGCTCCGGCAGACGGTCCTCCAGGCAGGCCCCGCCGCCCGGCCCGACGGACGCCGTGGACAGCCCCCCGGGCTTGAACACGGCCCCATAGTCCGGCCCCTCGGACACGACGAAAACCCCCGGAAAGTGCCCCGCGTCACGCCGAACCACCATCGCCTCCAGGGGCCGCCAACTGACCACCGCCCCGGCCCGGACCTTGAAGGCCGGTTGCCGGGCCACGCCGTCCACCAGCACCGCGTTTTCCAGAAACACCCGGCGCAGCCGCCGCGCCCCAAGGCCCGGAAAGGCCAGCCCGAGCGCCCGGTCCAGGCGGCGGCCGTCCAACTCCCCGGGAACGACGAGGCGGCCTTCCGCTGTCGCCGGGCCGGTTCCGTCCGCAGGGGTGGAGGATCGGGGGGGGGAAGGAATGGGAATGTCCGTGGTCATGGGCCTTTGTGGCGGGCGCGGGTTCGTTCCGGGACGGACGCGCCTTGCCCAGCCCGGCCGGGGGGTCTATGATGCCAGACGAACACGCCCGTGAAAACCCTCACCCATCCGGACGGCCAGGGAGGCCCGGCATGATCGAACGGGTCAAGGCCTCGGCCGGCTCCGGCAAGACCCACCGGCTGACCGAACGCTTCGTCGCCCTGCTTCTGTCCTCCTCGGACGCGGCCCCGCCCGCCGCGTGCGGCCGCGCCCCGGCCCCGGACGGCCCGGCCGGGTACGACGCCTCCGGCATCCTGGCCATCACCTTCACCAACAAGGCCGCCACGGAGATGAAGGCCCGGGTGGTGGAGGCCCTGAAGACCCTGGCCCTGTCCCGGCCGGTCGACCCCGAAGGCGTCCGGCGCGCGGCCAAGGCCGCCCGCGAACTGACCATGCTTCTGCGCCACACGGGCCGGCTCAACGTGCGCACCATCGACAGCCTGCTGGCCCTGCTCCTGCGCCTGTTCTCCCTGGACATGGGTCTTTGCCCGGATTTCGAATCCGTCTTCGACACCGGCCGGCTTTTCGACCCGCTCCTGGAACGGCTTCTGGGGGCCCTCGACGCCGGGGACCGGGAGGCGGCCGATCTGTTCGCCCGCGCCGCCGACGCCCTGACCGAGGCCGGTCAAGGCGGCTTCCTGCCCCGGCAGGCCGTCATCGGACGCCTGCGCCAGGTCTTCGACCACCTGGCCGTGAGCGACACGCCCAGGCCCGACGCCGGCGCCGACGACATCCATCAGGCCGCCGCGCGCCAAAGCGCGGCCCTGGCCCAGACCGCCGAGACCCTGCGCGACCATCTGGACGCGGCCGGGGCCGAACCCGTCAGCCAGTACGCGAAACTGCTCGCGCGCACGGCCGCCCTGTCCCCCCTGGCCACGCCCCCGGAGTCGGCCTACGCGGCCAAAAAGGACGTGGCCGACTGCCTGAAGAAGTCCTCCCGGGTCCTGGCCACTCCCGAACTCGCGGCCCTGCACGACGCCTTTCGCGCCCTGCACGCCCAGGCCTCGGCCGATCAGCCGCTTTTGGCCGACGCCCTGTCCTTTCTGCCCTTCACGGAACTTGCGGGCAGGCTCGTGGCCGGACTTCCGGAGATGATCCGGGAACAGGGCCTGCTGCCCTCGGCCCTGTGGACGGCCAAGGCGGACCTGGCCCTGCGGGAGGGCGGCGTTCCCGAGGCCTGGTGCCGCATGGGCGCACGGCTTTTGCACCTGCTCATCGACGAATTCCAGGACACCAGCGTCGGGCAGTGGGCCGTGCTGGAGCTTCTGGCCGCCGAGTGTCTGGCCAAGGGTGGCGGCCTTTTCTACGTGGGCGACGTCAAGCAGGCCATCTACGGCTGGCGCGGGGGCCAGGCCGCCCTGTTCGACCGGGCGGCTGCGGATTCCGGCCTGGACCGTCTGGCCGGGGTCCGCGACGAGACCCTGCCCTGCAACTGGCGCAGCGCCCGGCACGTGGTGGAGTTCAACAACCGCTTCTTCGGGCTGCTGGCGGACCCCGGAAACGCCTCTCTGGCCGCCTGGGCCCTGCTGCACAAGGCCCCGGACGCGATACGGGCCGAACTGTCCGCGCGCCTGGGCCGGGCCTTCGCCGGATGCGCCCAGGCCCTGCCGCCGGACCGGGAAATTCCCCCTGGCCGGGTGACGGTGCGCCGCCTGGACGGGGAAAACGCCGCCGGGTACGCCGAGGCCGCCCGACAGGCCTGCCTGGACCTGCTTTCGACCGACCTGCTTCCCCGCCTTGGTCCGTCCGGCGCGGCCATCCTGACCCGGACCAACGACCAGGCCGCCCTGGTCAGCCGCTGGCTGGTGGCCGCCGGCATCCCGGTGGTCACCGAAAACAGCCTCCGGCTGGCCGACCACCCCCTGATCCAGGCCCTTTTGGCCTTTCTGGCCTTCGTGGACTACCCGGCCGACAACCTGGCCTTTTTCGAATTTCTGTGCTCGCCGGGACTTTTCTGCGAGGTCTCGGGACTCTCACCGGCCGCGCTCCACGACTGGGCCGCCGGCCGCACAGGCCGCCTCTCCCGCGACTTCGCCAGGGAGTATCCGGACATCTGGGAGCGCCTGATCCGCCCCTTCGCCCGTCAGGCCGGACTGACCGGTCCCTACGACCTGATCCAGGAACTGCTCGCCGCCTGGAAGGTCGTCGAACGCCGTCCGGCCGACGAGCCGTTCGTGCGCCGCTTCCTGGAGGTCCTGCACCTGGCCGAACAACGCGGCATCAGTTCCATCACCGCCTTTCTGGCCTGGTGGAAGGAAGGCGGCCTGGAGGAAAAGGCTCCCCAGGCCGAACACATCCAGGCCGTGCGGGTGATGACCGTGCACAAGGCCAAGGGCCTGGAGTTTCCGGCGGTGATCGTGCCCTTCCACAACTTCCGCGTCGATCCCGGTACGGATTTCGGCCGCGTCGGCCTGAACGGAAAAACGGCCCTGGTCCCGCTCTCGACATCCATGGGCGAGGCCTACCAGCGGCGCCGGGCCGAAGCCTGCCTGGAGCAGATAAACCTGGTCTACGTGGCCTGGACCCGGGCCGAACTGGAACTGCACCTGTTTTTCCCCAGGCCTCCCTTTGCGGACAAAAACCCCGTGACCCGGGCCGCCCTGGCCCTTCTCGAAAAAATGGACGTCGCGGACGACGAGGTCCGCTTCGGCCCGGAACCGAAGGCCCCGGCCGCGCCCGCCTGGGCTCCCGAGGCCTGTCCGCCCGGGAGCGCGGGAGAGCATGCGGCAGCGGCTCCGGAGGCATCCGGGGAGATCGCCCCGCCCCTGTCCTGGGTCATGCGGCTTATGGTCTACCGCAACTCCGTGCGCGACCTGCGCGACAGCCTGGCCTTCACCGAAAAGAAACGCGGCCTGGCCGCCCACGCCGCCGTGGAGGTCCTGCGCCGGCTGGACATGGCCGACCCGGCCGCGCCCCTGGCCGCCGCCAGGGCGGCCCTGGCCCGCACGGAATGTTCGCCCCCGGAGGCCGGGATGATCGAGCATCTGGCCCGGGACATCGCGGCCGGGCTGACCTGGCTGCTGTCCCTGCCGGACATGCCCGAACGCCTGCGAAGCGGCCTGTCCGAACGCGACATCCTGGACGAGGCCGGAAACAAGTACCGGCCCGACCTCATGTGCCTTTCCCCGGACGAAACCCTGGTCATCGACTTCAAGACCGGCGCTCCCGCGCCCGGGCACGCGGCCCAGGTGCGCCGCTACCTGCGCCTGGCGGCCGCGCTCCCGGGACACGCCGCGCCGGCCCGGCTCGCCGGCCTTCTCGTCTACCTGGACCGCCGCGAAACCGTGGCAGTCTCCCCGGAATAGCCCATGCCGCAACGCGACCCCTCCCCATCCGGCCGTCCGGCCATCCTGCTCGTCCCCTGGGACCGGGACTTCATCGACGCCGTGGCCGACCATCTCCTGGCCGTCACGGCCGGGGATTTCCGGCGGGTCACGGTGCTTTTCCCCCTGCGCCGGGCCGGCCGGTTTCTGGTGGACCGGCTGCGCGACGACGCCCGCCTGAAAAAGCCCGCCCTTCTGCCGGAGATCGCTGCGGTGGACCAGTGGCTGGCCGAGCTTGGCCGGACGGTTTACGGCCGTCCCTTGCGCCTGCTCGAACCGCTTGACCGGGTGGGGCTTCTGCATTCCATCGTCCAGGATCTCCAGGGGGGCCGGGGCGACGAGGCGTGGCGCGGGGACGCGGCCTTCCCCGCCGAGATGCACCGGTTCTTTCCCTGGGGAACGCGGTTGGCGGAGCTGTGCGAGGAGCTTTTCCGCCACGGCATCGCGGCCAGAAACATCGATCACGCGGCCTCGGAGGTCCTGCCCCAGGCCGCGGCCCTGCTGGCCAACCTCAAGGCCATCCACGCGGCCTACCGCTCCCGCCTCCTCGAATCCGGCGCGGCCACCCCGGGCCTGTGCCAGTGCCTGGCCGGGGAAAACGTCCCGGCGGCCATGGGCCGGCTTGCCGGCTCGCGGCTTTTCGCCTGCGGCTTCTCCACCCCCTCCGGCAGCGAGGAGCGCCTCTTTCGGCCCCTGTTCCAGGCCGGTCGCCTGGACGTCCTGTGGCACGCCGACGCGCTCGTGGCCACGGCCCCGGACCGGGCCCACTACAGTTGCCGGGAACTGACGTCCTGGATACGCCGCTGGGCTGCGCCCGTGGTCCTGCACGGCCGGGCGTTGCCCTCGCGCCCGGCCGCCGGGCGGCGCGGCGCGACGCGGGACGGCCAGCATTCCCTGTTCGCGGACGGCGACCTGCCAAGCGCCACGGAGCTTCTGGCCAAAAAGACCATCCGCTTCCACGAGGGCTACGACCTGCATTCCCAGCTCCTGGCCTTTTCCCGGGAACTGGCCGAAGCCCCGGACATCTCCGACGCGGCCGTGGTCCTGCCGGACACCGGACTGCTCATGCCCGTCCTGCACCACCTGCCGCGCCGGGACGTGAACATCAGCATGGGCTATCCCCTGGCCCGCTCGTCGGTCAGCCGGCTGATCGAGACCATCCTGCGCCTGCAGGAGACCCGCCTCGGTCCCGGCCGCTATTCCTGGCGGGCGTTTCTGGAGCTGGTGCGCCATCCGTACCTGAAGATGCTCAAGGTGGACGACGCCGAACCCCTGCGGCCCCTGTTCCACGCCTGGGAGGCCGTGGTGCGCCGGGGCGGCCGGTACCTGGACCCCTTCGCCCTGCCGGAGCCCGGGGGGGACGAGGACGCCGAATCCGGGGAGGCCATGGACGCGGCAAAGCGCAATGCGGTCCGCGCCCTGGCCGACCGGGTGCGCCATGTGTGCCTGACGGCCTTCGAGGACGCGGCCACACCCCGGCAGTTGGGCGACGCCCTGGCCGGGCTTGTCGGGCTTTTGCTCGACGAGGAGCACTCCGGGGACATCTGGGAACGCTTCCTGATCGACGCCGAATGCCTGTTCCGGGTCGCGGGCGGCATCATCCCGGCCCTGCGCGGCGGGGACCTGGCCGACGAACACTTTCCCCAGCGCACCCTGTTCACCCTGCTGCGCGGTCTTGTGCAGGCCGAACGGGCGGCCTTCGAGGCCGAGCCGCTGTCCGGGCTCCAGGTCCTGGGCATGCTCGAGACCCGGCTCCTGTCCTTCTCGCGGGTCTACGTGCTCGACGCCGTGGAGGACCTGTTGCCCGGGGTGGCCCCCCACGACCCTCTCCTGCCCGACGCCCTGCGCCATCTGCTGGGCCTGGCCGACAGCCGACAGCGGGACGTGGTCGCGGCCTACACCTTTTTCCGGCTGATCATGGGGGCCTCGGAGGTGGTGCTGTTCTACCGGGCGGGCGTCCAGAGCGCCGGCCTTTTCGACGACAAGCCCCAGCGCAGCCGGTTCGTGGAGCAGCTTTTGTGGGAGGTGGAGAAGCGCCGGGGAAAGATCATCGAGCCGGGCGAGCCGCCCCTCTCCACGGTATCCCTGCCCCTTCGGGCCATCCCCGGACGCGAGGCCGCCGTGGACAAGACCCCGGCCGTGCGCCAGGCCCTGTCCCGAATCCTGGACAGGCCCCTGTCGTCGAGCCTTTTGGACGACTATCTGCTGTGCCCACTGCGGTTCTATTATCGCCGGGTGCTGCGGCTCTCGCCGCTGGAGGAAGTGGCCGAAGAGGGAGACGTGGCCGAACTGGGCATCCTGGTGCACGCGGTGCTTCGCGAGACGTTCACGCCGTTTCTGGACCGGGCCGTCACCGGCGCGGACATCTCGGCCCAGGCCTTGTGCAATCGTTTCGAGGCGGCCCTGGACGCCGCACCCTTTTTTGCCGTCCTGCCCCCGGACGCCCGGCTGATCCTTCTGCGCACAGGCAGGATGCGGCTTCGCCGGTATCTGGCCGAGATGCCCCCGACCACGCCCATGTCCCTGGAGACGCCGCTTTCGGCCGTGCTGGCCGCTGCCGGGCGGGAATGGCTCTTCACCGGGACCATCGACCGGGTGGATCGCCGGGAGGATGGGCTCTACATCCTGGACTACAAGACCGGCAAACCGCGAAAGCCCGGAGGGGCCCTGTGGGAGGACGAGACGTTCTGGGGCCGGATCGGGGACCGGGCGGCCATCGAGGACCTGGGGCTTCTGGCCGAGGTCCGGGAGCGGGTCTCAAGCGTGCAGTTGCCGCTTTACGCCCATCTGTACGCCGTGACCCGGGGGGAGATGCCGGTCCAGGCGGCGTGTGTGGAGTTGCGGGCTTCCGGCGAGGAGATCGGACTTTTCGGGGACAAGACGCCCATGGAGGTCCGCCGGGCCGCGATCTCCGAGCGCACCCCGGCCCTGGTGGATTATTTGCTGCGCCACGCGACCGGCGCGCCGCGCTTTTTGCCGCAACCCTCCCGGGCCTGCTCCTGGTGCGACTTCACAGGGCTTTGCGGCGGGGACGGCGTCGGGGAGGAATGAGCCTTTCGACTCATCGGTCGCGGCCAGCCTCCAGCCGTGGCGTAGCGCCGCCACCCGACTGCATGTCGTCGATCAGACGGCGCAGATGCCGCGTCTGATCGGCCAGTCCGGCGAGGGCCTCGGCGGACAGGCGCAGGCCTTTGGCCGTCTCGGAGGAAATCCGGTTGATGTCCGTAACGCTTCGATTGATTTGCTCGGTGGTGGCCGATTGCTGCTCCGAGGCCGTGGCGATGGACCGGACCTGATCGGTGGTCTGGTCGACCAAGGTGACAATGGCGTCCAGGGCCTGGCCCGATTTCCCCGCCAAGGCGGTGACTTCGTCGATGCGTTGCGCGGCCTGTTCGACGTTTTCGATATTTTTTCCCGTGCCCTGCTGGATGCCGCTTATGGCCTCACCGACCTCCTTGGTCGCCTCCATGGTTTTTTCGGCGAGCTTTCTGACCTCGTCGGCCACCACGGCGAAACCGCGCCCGGCATCACCGGCCCGGGCGGCCTCGATGGCGGCGTTTAAGGCCAGAAGATTGGTTTGGTCGGCGATATCGGAAATGACGTTCATGATCTGCCCGATCCCTTGGGCCTGAAGCCCCAGCCGGGTCATGTCCCCCTTGAGGGTGAGCGCACTGGTCTGGATTTCACCGATACTGCGGATGACCTGGGTCACGATGGCCGACCCCTCCCCGGCCCTCTGCCGGGCCGTGTCCGCCGTCCGGGCGGCCTGGGCCGCGTTCCGGGCCACCTCGATGACCGTGGCGTTCATCTCCTCCATGGCTGTCGCTGTCTCCGCGACGCGGGTGGCCTGCTCCAGGGACCCCTGGCTCGAGATGTCGATCTGGCCGGAAATGGACTGGGATGCGGCGGTCACGGCCTCGACGATGCTTTCCAGTTGCCTGGCGGCCAAAAGCGTGCCCTCTTCCCGGGCTCTTTCGGCATTCTTGCGGGCCTGTTCGGCCTCGGCCATGGCCGCGTTCGCCTTTTCCGTCTCCGCGACGGCGATCCGCCCCTTTTCCTCGGCCTCGCGAATCTTGACCTTGAGGTTGGCCACCATGGCCTCCAACGCCCGCTGCAGGCTGCCGATCTCGTCGCGGCGGCCGGCGTCCAGGGCGATATCCAGGTCTCCGCCGGCGATGCGGGTGGCCGCCGCGACCAGAACGTCAACGGGGCGCAGCACGTTGATGGAGAGGATGATCCAGATGCCGGCAATCAGGACCAGGGCCTGCCCGGCCGAGAGGGCCAGGATGAGCATTCCCAGGCTGCGCGCCTCGGCGAAGGCCGCGTCCTTGTTGACGGCCATGCCCACAACCCATCCGGTCATTTGGGATTTTTCAAACAGGAGCAGGCAGTCGAAACCATGCGCGGCGGTTTCGAGGCTCCCGTTTTGCCGGGAGGCGATTTTTGGGCCGTAGTCCGTATCGTTGAAGACATTCAATTTCCCGACCAGGTTGCCGTCCGGATGGGCCAGAACCAGCCCGTCCGGGGCGAGGATGAACGCATAGCCCCCGGGCGTGTCCAACGGCTTGACGAACTTCTCGGTGAAATGGCCGATGCGTATCCCGACGGAGATGATGCCGATGGTCTTTCCCTCGCTGCGCACAGGCGCGGCGATGACAAAGACGGGCTCGCCGCCGTCCGCGCTGAAAAGCGGGTTCGAAATGAAATCCCGGCCTGTGATGGCCTCCCGGAAGTATGTCCTCTCCTTCATGTCCGCGCCGACCATCCTCGGATTGGTGCAAACGACGGCACTTCCGGATCGATCGATGAGAAAGATGTTGTCGAATGGGGCATGTCTGGATTTGGAGTCCTGCAGAAGCGCCAATGCCCGTTCCAATTTCTCCGGATCGGAGGAACCGTGCAGCAGTGCGTTGGCCGCTTCATCGGTCTTCGAGAGGCTTACGATTTCATTTTGCGCCCCTTCGACCCACAGTTCGACTGCGGATTGCAATCCAGTCAAAGACGTTCTTGACTTGTCAACGGCGTCCTCGGTCATGGAATCGGTACTTCGCTGATACGTCAGCCATGTTGTCACCGACATCCCGGCAAGGATGAGAATCAATGTTGGCATGATGAATTTAATCTTGAGCTTCATTTAATTCTCTTTCTTCTATGTAGTAGCATTAAATTCTTACGATATATACGTCATACTTAAAGTTATATCGCGTCACACCTTCCCACTGATTCCGGATTTCCGCCCGTAAAAACAGAACGACATACCTCCGTCATCAACATGGTGGAATTGCGTACCACAACCATGTATAAAATATACATTCAATTTATAAATTATGAATATTCGAACAGGGAATGGACGGACCGCTCAGGCGGGTGATACTCCACGGCTTCCTTCCCGCGTTCCCGCATCCAAACGGAAGCCGGCATTGCCCGCCCGCGGACGGCGGGACCGCCACCGGCCGGCGCACGCGCACTCCGGCCGCAGGCCGTGTCGCACCCGGGCGGCGGGGCCGCTCAATTCATGACCGCGGCAAGGTCGATGTTGAAGGGCCGGGGGTCCACCGCCTCCTCGATGCAAAGCCCGGGGAGCCCGGAGTCCGTGTCGACGGCAAGATCCACATATTCGACCGGAATGGGCCGCAGGGTCCCGTCGAAAACGGCCTTGACCGTGGGGAAAAGCGGGGCCTCGGCGTTGGAGGACCAGACCAGGCCGTGACGGCTGTCGCTGAGGCGCACGAAGCTGCCCACGGGATAGACCCCCAGGCACTTGATGAACCGCTCGACCATGGTCGGATGAAAATCCTTTTCGCGCATGCCGTACATGATGCCCAGGGCATGGGACGGCGGAATGCCCTTCCTGTAGACCCGGTCGCTGGTCAGGGCGTCGTAGACGTCGGCCAGGCTGATGATCCGGGCGAACATGGAGATGTCCTCGCCGCTTAAGCCGCGCGGATAGCCGCTGCCATCGTATTTCTCGTGGTGCTCGACGATGGCCAGAAGCACCTGGGACTTAAGCGCGCCCTTGTCCTTGAGGATCGCATAGCTCTCCAGGGGATGGCGTTTCATCACCGTGAATTCGTGCGTGTCGAGCCTGCCGGGCTTGTTGAGCACCTCGATGGGGATATTCGCCTTGCCGACGTCGTGGAACAGGGCCGCCAGCCCCAGGGGACGCAGTTCGGCCTCGGGCAGGCCGAGGAACCGGCCGAAGGCCGTGGCCAGCACCGTCACGTTGATGCTGTGGGTGTAGGTGTATTCGTCGTAGACCCGCAGCTTGCACAGGCCCGTCAACGCCTCCCGGTTGCGGACCACGCTGGTGATGACGTCATCCACGAATTCCCCGGAACGTTCGACATCGACGTTCTTCTCCAGATATGCCTTGTGGATGAAGTCTTTGGCAAAGGAAAGGGCGTCCTCGTAGACCTTCCTCGCGGCGGGAAGCTCGCGCTCCATGGGAACGGCTATTCCGGGCGCCGATTCCGGCGATCGCGGGGACTTTCCGGCGAAGGCCTCGGTCAGAAGCGTCCCGCCGGAAAGCCGCTTTGTCGTGGCGTTGTCGAGACCGCTCTTCTCCGCATCTATGAAGGCCTCGGCATATCCTTCCTTCTTGAGGGCGGTAAGATGTTTTTCGCTGGCAATACGCCCTTCCCGGGAATACAGATACGGATGCTCCATCCAGGAAAGGCCGGTATCAACGACGTACATGCCGACCGTAAGATCGTTTACGCCGATTTTGACGACCATTCATGTCACCCGTTTCTTTTTTTAAATTCCTACATGCTCCGGATACCGTCCTTTCCAGGATTCTTCAAATGCTTTTTCCCGTGGCGAATCGTTTTGACACACTATTCTTGATAAATAATCATCAGGCGAGATGCTGTGAAGAATGCTTAACTGAGCCGTTCGCAGCCTTCCCGCAACGCCGTCGCTATGCGGCCCGGATCGGCGCACGCCGGAAAAGACGCCTCCGTCCCCTCACTCCTTCAGCACAAAAACCGGCGACTCATGGGAGAACGGCAGCTTGCGCAACCTGACCCCGCGCCCGGCGAAAAACTCCTCCGCCGCCGCCGTGCCGCCACACTCCGTGCCGTAGTCGTCAAGCACCACGATCCCGCCCGGCACGACCCGGTCGTAGAGCAGCCCCAACCCAAGCGCCGCCGGCTCCCGCACGTCGGTGTCGATGTGCAAGAGCGCCACCCGGGCCACCGGGTTGGCCGTCACCCACGCGGGAAGCGTCTGCCGGATGTCTCCGGCCACCAGTTTCACATTGCCTATGCCCTTGTGCGAAAGCGCCGCCCGAAGCTCGGCCACGGGGATGCCCCGCCCGGCCGCGCGCTCCCAGTTCGCGGCAAAGGCCCTGTCGGCCTCGGCGCAGGGATCGGCGGCGTCCGGCTCGGGGAACGCCCCGAACGCGTCGAATCCGATGATTTTGCGGGACCTCGGCGACTCCAGAAGCTCCCGGAACGTGGCGAAGCGCAACAGCGAACACCCCTTGAACACCCCAAGCTCCAGCACATGCCCCGGCAGCCCGGTGATCATCCGGTACAACTCGAAATGGGCCACGATCTTGCCGATCCGGGTAATGTCCGAGGTCAGGTGGAAGCCGTTCTCAAAGTCCCAGGCCCTGGCCGTGTCGAACCCCATGATCGAGGTCATTCGCCGATCACCCGGCCCACGCTCAAAAACGATATCCCCTGGTTGGAACTGGCCCCGATCATCACCGACTCCACCACCGGCGGATTCATCGGCCCGGGCGACGACCAGCGCACGATGCAGTTGGCCCCCGATCCCCCGGCCTCGTCCCGCTCGTCGATGATGAATTCCCTCGTGCCAAGAGGAGGCAAGGTCTCCGGCTTGTCCAGAAAATGGCGCACGAGCCTGCCGTCGGTGTCGTAATAGTCCGCCGAGAGCACGGTCAGGGGGCGCTTCATGTCCGTGTTGCGCACGCTCACCGTCACCGTCAGGTTGAACGGCCGGGACTTGATGCCGTAATAGATGTGCGAATAGACCGGCAGATAGATGGTCTGCCCCGTGGACAGCCCGCCTCCGGATACGGCGGTTCCGGCGCAGACGAAAAGCCCGATCACGGCGGCCAGAACGGCCGCCCCGACATGTCCGATCCTCCCGGCGCGACGCGACATGGCTTCCCTCCAGGTTTGCGTGAGCGTCCCCCTACCTATCCGTCCAAACCCCAGGCGTCAATTTCATCGCCGGCGACGCACAGGATTCGGTTGTCCTTTTTCCCGGTCCGGGCTATACGCAAAATATCCGGAAAAGACTTGCCGGCAGCCAAAACGGAGGTCCCCATGCCCCGCCGCGCCACCCTGGTTTCCTGTCTCAAACGCGCGACCCCGCGCCTTCCGCCCCTGTGCGTCCTTGTTCTGCTGACCCTCGCGCGGCCGGCCTTATCCCAGCCCGAGACCATCTCCGGCCTCTACGTCCACGAGACCGACCCCAGGGCCACCATCAAGCTGCTTCTGGCGCCCTCGGAAAAAGACGGACAGCCCGTGGACCGCGTCTGGGGCGTGGTGGCCTTCAAGGACCCCCGATCCCGGGCCGACTCCTGCATGTTCGAGTTCCAGTCCACGGTCAAAAGCGACGTCATCACCTGCCGCGACGCCATGAACGCGGGCTGCGAAATCAGACTGCGCCTCGTGGACCGCACCGTGATCCTCGACGCCGCTCCCACCTGCGGCGGCGTCTACTGCAAGGGCCAGGGCATGATCCTCGAGGGCATCTACGTGCGCGCCGGAAAGGGTTTGAAGAAGATTCCGCGACCCTAAGCACCACCCCGATCCGGGGTTCCCACTGGTTTCACCCTTGGCGCGGAGCATGCTGGCTTTGTGCGCCGGTCCGGCTTCAGCCTCTGAGAGGAAGGTTGGCTAATCGCCAGGACAGGCAGTTATTGCTTGCAATGGAAAATCATTTTCCGTAAAGAATCGCTATGCAAATCGTGGCGCCATGACCGACCCGCCACTTCCGGCGGCTGACCCGACGGCACGCGCAACCCTCAACCCAAGGAGAACGCCATGGCGAAGAAGAAAAACACCCTCTCCACGGCCTTCGGCATCCCCGTGGGCGACGACCAAAACAGCCTCACCGCCGGGAAACGCGGACCGGTGCTCATGCAGGACGTGCACCTGCTGGAAAAACTGGGCCACTTCGACCGCGAACGCATTCCCGAACGCGTGGTGCACGCCAAGGGCGCCGGGGCCTACGGCGTCTTCGAATGCACCGCCGACGTCTCGCGCTATACCAAGGCCGCTTTCCTGACCAAGGGCAAAAAGACCGAGGTCTTCGCCCGCTTCTCCACCGTGGGCGGCGAAAAGGGCTCGGCTGACGCCGAACGCGACCCGCGCGGGTTCGCGGTCAAGTTCTACACCGAGGAAGGCAACTACGACTTCGTGGGCAACAACACCCCGGTGTTTTTTATCCGCGACCCCCTGAAGTTCGCGGACTTCATCCACACCCAGAAACGCCACCCGGCCACCAACTGCAAGGACCCGGACATGTTCTGGGATTTTCTGTCCCTGACCCCGGAATCCATCCACCAGGTCACCATCCTCTTCTCCGATCGCGGCACACCGGCCACCTACCGGAACATGAACGGCTACTCCAGCCACACCTTCGTCTGGTACAACGCCAAGGGCGAACGCTTCTGGGTCCAGTACCACTTCAAGACCGACCAGGGCATAAAAAACCTGACCCGCCAGGAGGCGGCGGCCATGCGCTCCTCCGATCCGGACCACGCCACCCGGGATCTCTTCAACGCCATCACCCGGGGCGACCACCCCTCCTGGACCCTGGAGATGCAGATCATGCCCTACGAAAAGGGCCTCGCATACCGCTTCGACATCATGGACATCACCAAGGTCTGGCCCCATGCCGACGTGCCGCCCATCATGGTCGGCAAACTCACCCTCAACCGCAATCCCATAAACTACTTCGCCGAGGTGGAACAGGCGGCGTTTTGCCCAGGCAACCTGGTGCCAGGCATCGCCGCCTCGCCGGACAAGATGCTCCAGGCCCGGCTTTTCTCCTATCACGACACCCACCTGCACCGCCTTGGCCCCAACTACCATCTGATCCCGGTCAACGCCCCCAAAAACCGCCCCGAAACCAGCTACCAACGCGACGGCTTCATGCGCGTGGACGACGGCGGCGGCCCCGGCCCCAACTACTGGCCCAACAGCTTCGACGGCCCGGCCCCGGACGCCGGGGCCCTGGAACCGCCCTTCCCCGTGGAAGGGCCGGCCCGGCGCACCCCCTACGGCCATGAAAACGACGACTTCGTGCAGCCCGGGGCGCTCTTCTCCACGGTCATGACCGACCAGGACAAAAAAAACCTCATCGGCAACATCGTGGAACACCTCGGCGGCGCGCAGAAACGCATCCAACTGCGCCAGTGCGCCCTGTTCTACAAAACCCACCCGGACTACGGCGCGGGCGTGGCCAAGGGCCTGAAACTGTCCCTGGACGAGGTCAAGAAGCTTGCGGCCATGAGCCAGGAGGACCGCGCCAAGGCCACGGCGAAATAGGGCGAGGGAAGGCATGAGGCCCCAGGGGGAAACTTTTTTGAAAAAAAATTTCCCCCTGAACCCCCTTCAAAAAACTTCGACGCGCTTCGCGAAATCCGTTTTCTTGAAGCCCTGAACCAAAAAACATATGCTGTGCGAAAAGGAGGATGGTCATGGCGAAAGCCGTTTCGGACAAGGACAAACGTCGGTTGAAGGTCATCGAGGTCCTCAACAAGGCCCGGGCCATGGAGCTGTATGCCATCACCCAGTACATGAACCAGCATTACGGACTGGATTCCATGGACTACGGCGAGCTGGCCAAGAACATGAAGCTCATTGCCATCGACGAGATGCGCCACGCCGAACAATTCGCCGAACGCATCAAGGAGCTTGGCGGCGAACCCGCCACGGAATTCACGGACAAGGTGGTCAAGGGCCAGGACGTGCGCACCATCTTCCCGTTCGATTCCAAGCTCGAAGACGACACCATCGACGCCTACAACCAGTTTCTGCAGATCTGTCGGGACATGGGCGACAACATCTCGGTGAAGCTGTTCGAGGCCATCATCGACGAGGAACAGGCCCACTTCAACCACTTCGACAACGTGGGCAGTCACATCGCCAACCTGGGCGACGTCTACCTCTCCAAAATCGCCGGCACCCCGGCCTCCACCGGCGGTGCGTC
>JBMONM010000244.1:0-4068 GCA_049324675.1 Thermodesulfobacteriota bacterium | reverse complement strand
CACCAGGCTTCGCTGCGCGGCCCTTGAGCGACGCCGCATCGCGGAGCGTGACGCGGCGGCGGAGGTCGCGGAGATTTCCCTGATGCTCAAGGACTCGGTCGGCCAGGCCTACGACCTCTCCCGGGGGCTGTGGCCGGTGGAGTACGGCCCGGGCGACGTCGGGCCGTCCCTGGAGGACCTGGCGCGGCGCATGGGCCAATCAAGCGGCGTGAACATCGAATATGTCGAGAATCTGGCCTGCGAGCCGTGCCGCAACGAGCACCTCGTCCAGTTCTACCGCATCGCCCAGGAGGCGGTGGCCAACGCCGTCAAACACGCCAAGCCCGGCCGGATCACCATCACCCTGAGTTGCGGACCCGGGGGGCGGCTTCTGCTTGCCGTGCAGGACGACGGCATCGGCCGCAAGGCGGCGGCGCGCGGCGCGGGGGGGCTTGGGATGCGGATCATGTCCTATCGGGCCCGGATGATCGGGGCGCGCCTTTCCATAGACGACGCCGAGGGTGGCGGAACCGTCGTGACCTGTCTGATGACGTGCGGGAAGGACAATGAGAAAAAGGAGGAGACCGATGCCTGAGGCCGCGACATCCGGGGTGCGCGTGTTTCTGGTCGACGATCATCCGGCCATGCGGGGCGGCCTGTCGCTGCTGTTGCGCCAGGTCGGCCATGAGGTTTGCGGCGAGGCCGGCAACCGGGTGGAACTCCTGGAGCGCCTGGACGGCGCACGGGCCGGTGTGGCCCTGGTGGACCTGTCCCTGGCCGAGGAGTCGGGGCTGGACCTGATCGACGACCTGACCGCCCGGGGCGTCCCGACGCTCATCTATTCCATGCATGAGGACCGGGGGAGCATCGAGCGGGCCTTCGGCCGGGGCGCTAAGGGGTATGTCACCAAGCGCGAGGTCGCGGACGTGCTGCTTGAGGCCATCGAGGCGGTCGCCGCCGGGCGGCGCTACGTCAGTCCCGTGGTGATGCAAAGCCTGGCCGGACGGGTGCTCGACCCGGAGGAGGGCGGGACCGCCTCCTTGAGCCAGAGGGAGGAGCAAATCCTGGACAGGCTCGGAGACGGCGAGTCCAGCGCCGAGATCGGCCGGGCGCTGGCCATCAGCGCCCACACCGTGGAGACGTATTACGGCCGCATGATCCGCAAACTCGGATTTTCCAGCATGAAGGAACTGCGCAAGTTCGCCATCCGGCGGCGCGGCTGACCGGCCGGGTCCCGCTTCCCGACGACCTGGGGGCGGGACCGGACACCGGCGGCCCCCTCGCGTCCCGGCCTGGCTGTCCCCAGATTCCGCTACACAGAATCAGGAAAATTCCTGACAGCGGCGTTGCAGCCATTGTGCTATCAACCGCCTGTTACGCCCGGGGAAGAGGGCCGCACCGCGTCTTCGCAAAGAGGGATCGGGAATATGTTCCGAGGGCCGTGGTTCGTGGCTTCGAGCCGCACGGCCAGGCCCGGATGTGAAAGGCCACGATCGTTGCATTACGAGGGAGCCAGTCGTGAGAGCAGCCGTTTCGCCCCATGTTTCCCAGGTCCGACACCAAAGTCCCATGGTTTCCTTCCTCGCCGCGATCCCGCGCCGTCTGGCGGCCGTCTCGGTCCTGGCCGCCGCGCTCCTGTGGTCCGCACCGTCGCCGGCCCAGACGGTTTACTCCGTCACCAACACCGCCGACGCCGGGGCGGGGTCCCTGCGGCAGGCGGTCACTTCCCTCAACGGCTCGGGCGCGGAGGGGATCATCAGCTTTGTGACCGGCTCTTCCGGGACAATCGGTCTCGCATCCGGGCTGACGCTTACCCGGCAGGCCTCCCTACTGAACGCATCCGGCGGGGGCGTGACCGTCCGCCTGTCCGGGACATCGAACCTCGCCGCGCTGACCGCCACGTCCCTGGGGACCCTTGGCGGCGCAAGCGCGCTGGCCATCGAGGCCACGGGCACAGGCAGCAACGTCTCCGCCATTTCTTCAGCCTCCACGCTGACCATCGGTTCCATCGGAGCGACCGCCAGCATCACGGCCACGGCCGTGGAGGACGACGTGTACGGCATTCGGGCCGTCGGCGACATGACCGTCACCGGTCAACTGGCCGGAAGCGTCACAGCCAGTTCCACCGTGTGGATGGGATTCAGGGCCTACGGCCTCGCATCCGACACGGGATCAGTCACCATCGGCTCCATAGCCGAGACCGGCCGCATCCTGGCCGAGATCGCTTCCGACTCCAGCTACGGCATAAGCGGGGCCACGGGCGTCACCATTGTCGGCGAAATGGCGGGCGACATCGAGGCTGTCTCCGGCGTTGGCTTTTCCATCGGTTCCGACGCCTACGGCCTGTATTCCTCGGGGGGCGCCATCAGCATCGGCGCCATCGCCGAGACCGGCAGCATCACGGCTCGGGGAGAGGCGAGCAGCGCCTACGGCATCCGGGCCTCCGGCGACGTCGCCATAGGCCGCATGGCCGGGGACATTTCGGCCACGTCCGAGATGGGGTTCTCCGCTTACGGGATCCTTTCGGCAAACGGTTCCATCACCATCGGCTCCATCGCGGAAACGGGCAGCATCAGCTCCCTCTCCGGGGCCAGTTTCACCGGCGCCGTCTTCGCCACCACGGGGGATGTGGAGATCACGGGGGCCATGGCCGGACGCATCAGCGCCACGTCCACGGCCGACGCCGGCGGCGGCACGCATGTCTACGGCATCGCGGCCTACGACGGAGCCGTCACCATCGGCTCCATCGCCGCCACCGGCGTCATAAGCGCCCTGGCAGCGCGGGAAAGGGCCTACGCGGTGTATGCCGACGGCGATCTCACCATCGCCGGTGGCATGGCCGGAATGATTTCGGCCACGGCGGGCGGGCACACCGCCCTGGGGATATGGAGCGGCGGGACGCTTGGCGGAGGCGGCGCATCCACGCCCGTTTCCATCTCCGGCACGGTCTCGGCCCAGGCGGGCGGCCTGGCCGTGGCCGTGGGCGCGAACGGGACCATGAACCTGTACGTCACCGGAACGCTCTCCGGGGTGGACGCCTCGGGCGGCGGTAACGGCTACGCCATCCGGGCCGGCGCGTCGAACGGTATCGGCGGCTGGACCACCGGCAACGCGGACAACACCGTGACCCTCGGCACCGGGGCGCATCTCGTGGGCAAGGTCGATCTGGGCACCGGGAACAACACCCTGAATCTCATCGGCACGGGGTCGGCGGCCAACCTGTTTGTCGGTGTGGACACCCTGGTCGCCGGAGACGGGACCACGGCCACGAGTTGGACCCTCAATCCCGTAGCCGCCGACGCCTCCATCTACGGCGCGGTGACCGTCAACCCCCTGGCCTCCCTGACCGTCAATGAGAACGTGGCCCTGCCCGCCACCGTCCTGGACAACGGCAACCTGACCTTCGATCTGGCCACGAACCTCGGCTACGCCGGAGTGATCTCCGGCTCGGGCAGCCTGACCAAGACCGGCGAGGCCGCGCTGTTTCTCATCGGGGCCACGACCTACACCGGCACGACCCTGGTCGCCGAGGGCGGGCTGAACATCATCCAGACCCTGAACTCCCGGTCCATCGGCATCTACGCCGGGGCTACCCTGGACCTGGACCAGGACTACACCGCCCAGGACTACGCCATGGTCAACGGCACCCTGATCGTGCCGGAACTGACCGTGGCCCGGGGCGCGACCCTGTACGGCTCAGGGACGATCCAGGGCGACGTCACGGACAACGGGACCATTTCGCCGGGCAATTCCCCGGGCACCCTGACCATCCTCGGCAACCTGACCCTGAACTCCGGCAGCCTGCTGTCCATGGAGATCACGCCCTCTGCCAACGACCTGCTGGCCGTGTCCGGGACCACGACCATACACGGCGGAACGCTCTCCGCCTTCGTGTCCCAGGGGTTTTACGCCAACGGCCAGAGCTTTGTCCTGCTGACCTCGGGGGGCGGCATCACCGGGATTTTCGACGCCATGTCCGTGAACTGCGCCAGCCCGTTTCTGCACTTCGAGTTCGACGAGGACGCCGACTCCATCGAGGTCTCGGTGACGCGCCTGCCGTACACCATGGCCGGCACGTCCCGGAACTCC
>JBMONM010000243.1:0-34421 GCA_049324675.1 Thermodesulfobacteriota bacterium | reverse complement strand
TTTCGGGGGAGCGCGTCAACATCCGGGGCTTCACCGACGATCAGCCCCCGTCCCCGGAATCCCGGTACAAGGACAACTGGGAGCTTTCGTCCATGCGCGCCGTCAACGTCCTGCGCTACCTCGTCTCCCGGGGGATGTCCCCGAATCGATTGACAGCCACGGGATTAGCTGATTTAGAACCCCTTTATCCGAATACCACGGAGCAGAACAGGGCCGGGAACCGGCGTGTCGAGTTTGTGCTTGAGCGATGGATCGGAGAGTGATTCCGCGCTCGAAAAGGAAAACCCATTCAAGGTGGGGCACATGGATTTCGACTTCACCATCGAAGGGGAAAACCTTCCGCGCAGGGCCTTCCGGGCCAGGGTTGTCGGGCTCGCCGTCCGAGTCCATTCCCATGGCCGGGATTATCCGATCAGGGATATCAGCGCGACCGGTCTGGCCCTGCTTGACGAAACCCGCGGTTTCCGACAGGGAGAGTCCCTCGTTGTGGATCTTGAGATTCACCGCAAGGCGTTCCTGAAGGATCTGCCGGCCAAGGTGATCCGGGTTCTGGAAAACGGCATTGTCGGTCTCGACTTCATGCAGCTCGATCTCAAGGCGGAAGAGCGTCTGGACAAGCTCGTCCTCGAGATTCAAAAAAGGCTCATCGACCTGCGCAAGGCCAGGGATCTGGCCAGACAGCAAATTGAGACGCCTGACGCGGAGCCTGACGCGGACCGGGACCGGACCCACCAGAAAGACGAAAGCAACTCATAGCTGGACAGGCGAAACGTGGCCGAGAAAAAACACAAGGTCCTGGTGGCCAACCGGGGCGAGATTGCCATGCGCATCGTCCAGGCCTGCCGCAAGCTGGGTCTGGATTTTGTTTGCGTCTACACCAGGGAGGACGAGGCCTCGGGGCATGCCGCCCTGGCCCGTGAGCTTGGAGGCCCGGAGCGCCTGTACCGGATCAGTTCCTATCACGACGCCAACGAGATCCTCTCCGTGGCCGACCACGCCCGGGCCACGGCCGTCCATCCGGGCTACGGATTTTTCGCCGAGGACTTCCGTTTCGCCCGGCGGGTCACCGAACGCACCAACCGTCTGGAGTTCATCGGCCCTTCCTGGCGCATCATCCGGTCCCTGGGCGACAAGATCAACACCAAGCGGCTGGCCCGCAGCCTGTCCATCCCCACCGTGCCCGGTTCGGACCGGCCGGTGTACGACGAGATGGAGGCCGAGGAGATCGCCGAGACCCTGTTCGCCTTCCAGGCCGAGCAGGGCGTGGAGCACTCCGTGGTCCTGGTCAAGGCCTCGGCCGGCGGCGGCGGCATGGGCATCGAGGAAATCCAGGACATCGACCAGTTCAAGACCGTCTACCGGCGGGTGCGCAACTACGCCAAGCGCCAGTTCCACGACGAGGGCGTGCTCATCGAGCAGCGCATCTTCGATTTCAACCACCTGGAAGTCCAGATCGTGGCCGACCGCACCGGGAAAGGCATCGTGCACTTCGGCACCCGCAACTGTTCCGTGCAGTCCACGGGCCGCCAGAAACGCATCGAGGTGGCCCCGGGGTTCCGGCCCGGGGAAATCCATTACGCCTTCGACGCCAAGAAGGTTCTGGACGACATCGTCTCCTATTCCCTGGCCATGGCCCGGGAGGTCGGCTACGACAACGTGGGAACCTGGGAATGGATCGTCTCCCCCACGGGCCAGCCCTTCCTGATGGAGGTCAATACCCGCATCCAGGTGGAAAACGGCGTCTCCGCGGCCATCGCCCGGATTCGCGGCAAGGACGGGGTGGACATCATCGCCGAACAGATTCGGCTGGCCTTGGGCCAGCCGCTGGGCTATGATCAATCCGACATCACGTTCGCCGGCGTGGGCATCGAATACCGGATCATCGCCGAGGATCCGGCCAGTCGGTTCACCCCCTGGGTCGGGCGTATCGATCGGTTTGTCGCCCCGAGGCACGAATGGTTGCGGTTTCATTCCCACATCCCCGGGGACACGGCATACCTGATCCCCACGGAATTCGATCCCAATCTGGCCCTGGCCATTGTCTGGGGCCGCGATCTGGCCGAGGCCAGGACCCGGGGGCTTTCTTTCCTGGACGACATGGTGCTTGAGGGCGCGGACCAGGCCGGGATGCCGCTTAAGTCCAATGTCGCGTTTCTGCGGGAAAAGACCGCCACCCTTCTTCACTTTTAGAGACACCCCGACCGGCGGCGCCGCGGTCCGGACATGGCCCGGACCCCTGGCGCCCGCCCGCGCGAAGACGGAAATATGGATACGGAGAAACGCATTGCCGAGTTGTCCGAGCGGCTGGGATACATCCGGGACATTTTTGGCTCCAGGGAAAACGCCAACATCAGTCTTCTGGAGTCCAAACTGCGGGAATTCGGCGAACGCGAGAGGCTGGCCGGCGCGCATGAGGCGCCCAGGCTCCTGCAACAGTTGGAGGACCTTTTCGTTTTCCTGGAGAAAAAGCTGGACAACGATCTGACGCCCATGGATGTGGTGCGCATCGTGCGCCACCCCCAGCGCGTGAGCCTCAAGGACATCCTGGAAAACGTCTACGACAACTACACCGAGATCGGCGGCCAGGACGAATACAGCATCGATCCGAGCATGCTCATCGCCCGGGCCTACATCACCCGCCGCCGGGGGGACAAGGTCCACCACCAGCCGGTGATGGTCATCGGCCAGGAAAAGGGCCACGGCCAGGAATTCCGCAACGGCGGCTCGGTCAAGCCCTGGGGCAACGCCAAGGCCCTGCAATACATGAAGGTCGCCGAGACCGAGAAAATTCCCATTCACACCTTCGTCTCCACGCCCGGGGCCTTTCCCGTGGAGGACTATCCCGGCGCGGCCCAGCAGATCGCCCGCAACCTCTACGAGATGGCCGGCCTCAAGGTTCCCGTGGTCAGCGTCATCTCCGAGGGCGGCTCGGGCGGCGCCGAGGCCATCGGCCTTTCGGACGCCCGGCTCATGTTCTCCCACGGCTATTATTCGGTCATTTCCCCCGAAGGCGCGGCGGCCATCGAGGCCGGAACCAGGCAGGGACAGCGCGTGCCTCCGGAACTCATCGCCACCTGCGCCGCGAGGCTCAGGATGACCGCCGCGGACAACCTGCGCATGGGCTATGTGGACCGGATCATCCAGGAGCCGCCGCTCGGGGCCAGGTCCCACCATTACGACTTTTTCAAGACCCTGCGCCAGGAGATCATCCGGAACACGGACCAGGTTTTCTTGAGCATCGCCGGCATGAAGTTTTTCCGGGCCATGGCCCTGGGCCGCCACAAGGACGTCTCCCCGGCCGACGCCGAGAACATGTACGTGCGCTGGAGCGTGGACGAGGCCTCGGCCGAGCGGCTGTTATGGCGGCGATACCGCAAGTACCGGCGTATGGCCGAAAACGCCTTCCTGGACAGCCGCACGCCGGCCAAGCGCCTGTATTCCCGGGTGCAGGGCGTGGTGTGGTCCGGGTATTCCTTTTTCCGCTACGACCTGCTCGGCAAGCAGGAGAAGCGTCTGTCCAAGGCCCTGGGCGAGGTGGAGGGGGAACTGCGGGTGGTCGTGGACAAGGTGGCCGCGCCCATCAGGAAGATCGCCAGGCGTTCCGGCGCGCCGGTGTGCGATGCGGAAAAAAGCCGCATGCTCACGGAACTGTCCCAGCCCGAGCTCGGGGCCTGCCTCGAGGACTGGGGCTGGAGCTACATCAGCCCCCGGGCCAGGGAGGACCGCTCCGTCACCTGCCCCAACATGAAGGAGAGCGGCTGCCCGGATCTGTGGGCTCCCGATCTCTACGGCGACTTCGCCGGGGTATGCAGCCACTGCGGACACCATTTCCCCATGGAATACCAGTGGTACCTGCGCAACGTCTTCGACCCCGAGTCCCTGCATGAGTTCAATGCCGAGATCGAGGCCGGAAACCCCCTGGACTATCCCGGATTCATGGCCAAACTCGAGGAGGCCAAGAAGAAGACCGACGTCAAAAGCTCCTGCCTGACCTACGAGGCCCGGCTTGACGGCAAGAAGCTGGTGGTGGCCGTGCTGATCGCCCCGTTTCGGGGAGGCACCGTGGGCGCGGCCGAGGGGGAGAAGTTCATCCGTGCCCTGGCCAGGGCCCGCAAGCGGCATTACCCCTTCCTGGCCTATGTCCACGGCACGGCCGGGATCCGCATCCAGGAGAGCCTAAACGGCCTTATCCAGATGCCCCGCGTGACCATGGCCGTCAGGCGGTATATCGAGGCCGGGGGCCTTTATATCGTGCTCTACGACACCAATTCCTACGCCGGCCCCGTGGCCAGCTTCCTGGGGTGTTCGCCGTATCAGTTCGCCGTGCGCTCCTCCAACATCGGGTTCGCGGGACCCGGGGTCATCAAGGAGACCACGGGCATCGACATTCCTCCCCATTACCATAATGCCTATCAGGCCCTGACCCGGGGACACATCCAGGGCATATGGGACCGCCGCGAGGTCCGCAAGAACCTGAAAAACGCGCTCATGACCATCGGCGGGCGCAACCTGTACTACCGGTAACGGCGCTCGGCGCGTCAGCCCGTATGGCCGTGACCGGCCGTCCGGGGGCGTGCCCGTCAGGGGTCAGGTTTCAGTCACGCGCCCGGCAAGGAGGGCGAACATGATAGACGTCAAATCCGTCCTGGAAGAGATCAAGGCCGCTCCCTACGAGGAGATCGAGATCAAGGCCCCGCATACCGGCATCGTGACTTTCGAGGTCAAGACGCCCGGGACAAAGGTTGTGGGCGCCTCGGGCGCCTACGGGGAAAAACCGGGTACGCTCTTGGCCAGCATCACCCGGGAGCGCAACAAGAAGCCCCTGTACGCCGAGGTCGCCGGGGAGGTGGCCAGCCTTGTCTGGGAGTTGCACGGAACCTTTGTGCAGGCCGGGACCCCACTTCTGGTCATCCGCCACTACCTGACCAAGGACGAGGTGGTGGCCGCCATCCTGCGCCGGGTGCTGCACCTTTTTGCCGCTCCGGAACGGGCGAAATACTATTTCATCCCCAGCGTGGACAAAAAGATCAAGGCCTCGGGATGCCGTTCGGTCGTGCTCAAGCCGGGCATGGAGCTTTTCATCGTTTCGCGCATGAAACGGGAAAAACCCCTGGCCTATGACGGCCCGGAAGGGATCATCTACGCCGTCTATTTCCACCACGACGACAACGTGGAGGCCGGCCAGCCCCTGATCGGCGTCTGCCCCGAGAGTCAGACGGGGCTCATCCAGGATGTGGTCAACCGGGTGCACAGCGACTGGGAGGAGCGGAATTGACCGGGGCCAGGGACGATATGGGCGCGATATTGCAGATACGGGTTTCGGCCGAGACCGCGGACCCCCGGCTGGTGGAAAAGAGCTGGCCGAGGCTTGTGGCCCTGGCCTGGCCCGTCGAGGCCACGCCGCCCTCGGGCCGCCCCGGCGTCCTGGAACTGGTGTCCGGGCTTCATGACCGCCTGGCGTTCGGCGATCTCGACCCCGGGCTCCGGGAGGCCCTTGGGCCGGGAATTTTGCGGGCCCAGGCCCTCAAGGAGGGCCTGGAACAGGCCCTGGCCGATCGCGACCCCCGGACCGCGGACAGGGTCAGTTACCAGGTCGAGGAGACGCTCTGGGAACTTGAGCGGGGTCTCGGTTGACCAACGTTGCATTGTCGCCTATGATATAATGTATTTATTGCCTGGAGGAAAAGGCATGGCCGCAAGCCTGAACAAAGTCATCCTCATCGGCCGTCTCGGCCAGGACCCCAAAGTGACGTACCTGCCTTCGGGCAATCCCGTGGCCAATTTCAACGTGGCCACCGACGAATCCTACAAGGATCGCGACGGGAACAAGGTGGATCGCACGGAATGGCACAGGGTGGCCGTGTATGGCCGCTCCGCGGAGTTCTGCGGGAACTACCTGACCAAAGGACGGCTGGTCTATATCGAGGGGGCTTTGCGGACCCGCAAATGGCAGGGCCAGGACGGTCAGGACAGGTACACCACCGAGATCGTGGTCACCGGACCGGGGCACACCGTGCAGTTTCTGGATTCCCGTTCCCAGACCGCCGACGCGCCCCAGGGCGACTATGGCGGCCAGCCGCGCCAGCAGCGCCAGGGTGGGCGTCAGGCCTCCCAGCCGGCCCCCCAGCATGATGACGACCTCGGACCGGCCTTCCCGTCCGAGGCCTCCGGTATGGACGACGTTCCCTTTTAGGCCGGCGGGAGGGTTTTGCCCTTTCCCGTCAGAAACGCAACGACATGATTCTTGTCGAATCTTGGACCATGGTTCGATCCTGGCTCCAAATCTCCATGAGAAGCATGCGAAAACACGAAGGAGTCACTCCCATGTCCAAGAAGCTTTATGTTGGCAACCTGCCTTTTTCCTGCACCGAGGATGATCTGCGCGACTACTTCGCCGCCCATGGCGAGGTCATTTCCGTCAGCCTCATCAGCGACCGGGAGACCGGCCGCGCCCGCGGCTTCGGCTTTGTCGAGATGGACGACCAGGGCGCCTCGTCGGCCATCGACGCCCTTGACGGCAAGCCCTTCCAGGGCCGCAACCTGCGGGTCAACGAGGCCCAGGAGCGGGCTCCGCGCCGTCCCGGCGGCGGTGACGGCCGTCCCCCCCGCCGTTCCTGGTAGTTCGCGACCTGGCCGGTTGTGACCGGCCCGACGTCTCTCTCCAGGTCTTTTCAGGGAGCCGGTTTTCGCCGGCTCCCTTTTTTCGTTTCCGTACCGCCCGATATGCGCCGTGGCCTTCCGATCGGTTTTTTGACGGGCCATCCCGACGTGATAATTTTTTTATCACAATATCATCAGGTTATGTCGTGGCAGGATAATTGCTTGCCCTGTGATGAAGCCCGCCGGGAGCAATCCGGCGGAGCCAGGGATGGACCATGTTCTAAGGAGGGGGCCATGCTCTCGATATTCGGCGGAAGCGAGAAAAAGGGCAAGCGGACCGACGAGCTCAAGCAGGGGAAGCGGCTGCAAAACGCCAAGGAGCTTTTTTATACGGGAAAATTTCCCGTGGTGACCACACCGCTCATCAAGGGGCGCAGGATTCGTCGGGTGCTCGGACTGGTCAGCGGCCGGGGCTTTGATTCCGAGTGCGCATTTTACGGGCTGACGGCCAGCGCCATCGACATCGGGGCCGACGCCATCATCGGCTATCAGGAAAACGTGGCCTTTCATCCGGACGGATCGCGCTATTTCTCCTGCTACGGCACGGCCGTGGTCCTGGAGAAGGCGCCCACGACCAAGACCCTGGCCGGAAAGGCGATCATGCAGTAACCCCGGCCCCTGGGCCGGAGACGGAACATGGCGTCCGGCAAGGCGCCAGGTCCGCCAGAGGAGGCTGGCCATGTCAGGACGTACCGGGTCCGCCGGAAGGCCTATGTGGGTGATCGTCTCCATCGCGCTCATGGTGATATGTGCGGCCGCGATGGGTGTTTCCCGCGTCGCGACGGCCGAGGACTATCGCCAAGGGACGTCCTATGTGGAGGAACGCGGGGGCGTCTACGGCACCACCGGCGACGAGGCCCACCGCCTGAGCACCCAGGGCGGCGCGGCCGGTTACTACGTGGCGGATGGGCTGGCCCTGGAGGCCGAGGGCCTGGGCTATTCCGAGGATTCCGAAACGGCCCGCACTCCCGACGGGACGACGATCGGCCAGAACGGCGCCATGGACGCCATGGGCACGGGCGTCATGGCCAAGTGGCATATCGTGCACGGCAAGAAAGGTTCCGTGCATGTCGGCGCCGGGACCGGGGGGATCATGTCCGGGCAGGAGAGCGTCCTGGCCCGGGACAGGCTCAGCCAGGCCAACAACGCGGACGTGGGACTGACCGTGAACATGAGCGACAGCGTGAGTTTCAAGGCCCAGGGACGGTATCAGCAGATCGGCGGCCTGGCCGGCGGCGGGACCGAGTCCATGGGCGGCAACGTGGGGTTCAAGATCAGCTTTTAGGAAAGGGGGGAAGGAAATGCCGGGGGGAAACCTTTCTGGAGAAAGGTTCTCCCCCCGACTCCCCCTTCCAAAGACTTTTGGCGGGGAACGTATCTCGCCGGAATTGCAGACGCCCTGGCGGGCTCGGGTGTCAGTTTTTGTTTTTCGGACCGCACCGGTCCGACGGGCCGACGCCTCACCCCTTGATGCCCAGCCGGGGCAGGATGAAGCGGTTCAGAACGTAAAATGCCGCGACGAACACGGCCAGGGTCAGCAAGGTCTTCACGCGGGCTCCTTGTCTTTCGAGTGTTCCGGAAAATCCGGCTGGAAGCATCATAAGCATGAACGCCTGGATGGCAATGCCCGGGGGATGGCCCGAAAACCATTTGCGGAGACCGGCCGGGTCGCTGTATCCGTTGCCGGTGGCCTGCCGGGCTCCCGATGTCGGGCCGGGAGGGGGCGGGTTTTGGAAAGCGGGGACGCATGGGCAAGGCATTCGTTGCGGGAAACGTTTTCGTGATGCTGCTGACGGCGGCCACTGTGCTTTTTCTGGTCCCCCCTGTTTTTTCGGCCCAGTCGGGCGTTCCCGTGCTGGGATGCCGCATCCTGGCCGTTCATCCTCACGACCCCGCGGCCTTCACCCAGGGACTTGTCTTCCGGGACGGTGTTTTTTTCGAGAGCACGGGCCGGTATGGCCAGTCCAGCCTGCGCCGGGTGGATGTGGCCACGGGCCGGGTCCTTTTGCGCCGGGACCTGCCGGCCTCCTGTTTCGGAGAAGGGGTGGAGGAGGTCGGCGGCCGCCTGTACCAGCTCACGTGGCGGGAAAACACGGTCTTCGTCTATGACGCGGCCACGTTCGACCTGGTCGCGCAAAAGCCCCTGCCCACCGAGGGCTGGGGCATCTGCCACGACGGCGTTTCGTTTGTGGTCAGCGACGGCACCTCGGTCCTGAGGCGCTATGACACGGAGACCTTCGCGCCGGGACGGCGCCTTCCGGTGACCGAGGCCGGCTCCCCGGTTCCCTTTTTGAACGAGTTGGAATGCGTCGACGGCCTCATTTACGCCAACGTGTGGACGACCGACCGGGTGGCGGTCGTTGATCCGTCCGACGGGCGGGTCATGGCCTGGATCGACCTGTCCGTGCTTCGCACCCGGATGGGAAGGCTGCCCCAGGAGGCCGTGACCAACGGATTGGCCCACGATCCGTCGAGCGGACGGTTTTTCGTCACCGGCAAGCTGTGGCCGTTTCTGTTCGAACTGGGAGTCGATCAGCCGCCGGGCAAGGGCGCGTCGGCGGATTCCTCGGTTTCCCCACAGCCCTCAGTTTCAAAGGATGTGCCATGAAGCCCCAATGCAAGGTGTGCCGCTACTGGAAAGGCCCCATAGCGGCCCATGAGCGGTATTGTCCCCCCGAGGATGTGCTGGCCTATGAATGGGGGGTGTGTCGCCGGCATGCCCCGCGACCGGCCGTGGAGACCGTGGAGAACGCGCGGGGAAAGTCCTTCGTGGCCGTATGGCCCGAAACCAGGGCCACGGACGTCTGCGGGGATTTCGAGCTTCTGGCCCTGGCCAAGGAGGAGGGAGGGGGCTAGCCGCGCGGCGCTGGAGCCGCTTTTCGCCGGGCGGCGAAAAAAATCGCGGCGCCGGCCAGTACCATGGGCAGGCTCAATATCTGTCCCATGGTCATCCAGCCGAACAGCAGATAGCCGAGCTGGGCGTCCGGGACCCGCACGAATTCCACCGTGAACCGGAAGATGCCGTAGAAGGCGAGAAACAGGCCCGAGACGGTTCCGGCCGGGCGGGGCCTGGCCGAATACAGCCACAGGATGGCGAAAAGGACCAACCCTTCCAAACCGGCTTCGTACAATTGGGAGGGATGGCGGGGCAGATTCCCGGCCCGGGGATCGGGAAAGAGCACCCCCCAGGGCATATCCGTGGGCTTCCCCCACAGTTCCGCATTGATGAAATTGCCGATTCTGCCGGCAAAAAGGCCCAATGGGGCCAGCGGCACCGTGAAATCCGCCACCTGGAAGAAGGTCCGGCCGGTCTTTTTTCCGAAAAGCCAGAACACCGCGCACATCCCCAGCGCCCCGCCGTGGAAGGACATGCCCCCCTGCCAGACCTTGAACAGGATCAGAGGCTCGCTGGAAACCCCTTGAAAATCATAGAAAAGCACGTAGCCGATCCGGCCGCCCACCACCACCCCGAGCACGCAGAAGGTGATCAGGTCGTCCACCTGGGCCGGGATCCAGCCCGAACCTGGGCGCCCGGCCCGGTACCGTCCCAGAAGCCAGGCCGCAGAAAAGCCGAGCAGGTACATGAGGCCGTACCAGCGCACGGCAAGAGGGCCGATCTGCACGGCCACGGGATCGATGTCCGGAAAGAGGATCATGGTCGGCGGGTTGTCCTATGCCCCGGCGAACCGCGCTGTTTCGATCTCACGCAGGTACGCGGCGGCCTTGGTCGAGTCCGGATTGAACTCCAGGGCCTTTCTCAGGTAGTCCGCCGCCAGTTCCTTCTTGCCGGCCCGGCGGAAGATGGTGGCGATGTTCAGGCAGACCGCCTCGCCGGCCTTGTAGATGTCGGGGCTCAGCGACAACGCCTTGTCCAGGAAGTTGTAGGCGTCCAGGAACTGCTTGCCCTCCAGGTGGGCCATGGCGATGTTGTAATACAGGTTGCCGTCCTGGGGCGAGATCTTGAGCGCCTGGCGGTATTCCTTGATGGCATCCTCCCAGCGGCCCTGTTTGCGCAGGGTGATGCCCAGGCGGTTGAAGGTCTCGATGTCGCTTTTATCCAGAAAGCCCTTTTTGGCGTCCAGGGTGCGGCGCAGGTAGCGTTCGGACAGCTCCGGGGCCACATCCAGGCATATCTGGGCGATTTCCCGGGAGACCCGGCTTAAGGACTCCATGGCGTCGCGCGTGGCGACCTTGATGGCCTCGTCGAAAACGTTTTTGGCCTTGCCGGTGTCGCCCATCCGGATATAGCCGTTGCCGATGTCGATCTTGCGGTCCACGTTCAAAGGACTCAGCTTGTCCAGCCGTTCCAAGAGCTTGACTTCTTCGGCGGTGTTTCCGGTCTCGCGGTGCAGGGCGGCGATTTTTTTTAGGGGTTCGAGAAACAGCCGGGCGCTTTTCTCGGCCTGGCGGTAAGAGTCCAGGGCCTGTTCGATCCGGCCCATGCCCTTGTGGGCGTCGCCCAGAAGGATCAGGCCGGCCGGGCTTTGGGCCTTGATTTCCAGAACCTGGAGGGCCTTCTCGACCGCGTCCTCGTATTGCCCGATGGCCAGAAGCTTCTTGCCTTCGTCGATGAGCTCCCCGATCTCCCCCCGGGGCTTGACGGTGAAGGCGATCTTTTCGATCAGGGTGTCCGGGGCGATGGGCTTGGTGATGATGTTGTCGGCCCCCACCTCGTGCAGCAGGATCAGCTTTTCCCGCTCGATTTCCGTGGTCAGCACTACGAACAGCACTTCGGGGTGGTCCTGCTTGATGTATTTGATGATGTCCGTGGTCGGCTTTCCGGCCAGTTCACGTTCGATGAGCACCAGCAGCCGGTGTCCTCTGGAGAGGTACATCGTGACGTGCTGCTGCAGCTCGAGGATGGTGGCGATGGGTATGACGCAGTCGTCCTTGAGGCCCAGATGTCTGACCAGGGTGCCGCGAAGGTTCTTGTTGAAGAGGGCGTCCAGGCTGGCGGCCAGAAAAAGGCCGCGCTGGCCGGTGACGAATTCCCGGACATCGTCGTCGTACTGTTTCGGCTTCGCCGGCTGGGCTTTCATAGAAGGGGTCGTAAGGGACATGCGGCGTCTCTCGCCCGGACATGGGCCGGGTTACGTCAAGAATTGTCCGAATTCCTCGTCGGTGATGCTGAATTCGTGTTCGGGACCGGGAAAGACGCCTTCCCTGATCTCGTCGGCGTACCGCCCCAGGGCCTCGGTCAGCGTCTGTCCCGCCTCGGCGTATCGTTTGACGAACCGGGGCGTAAACCGGTCGAACAGGCCCAGGATGTCGTGAAAGACCAGGACCTGGCCGTCGCAGGCCCGGCCCGCGCCGATGCCGATGGTCGGCACGGGCAGTTTTTCCGTGACCACGGCGGCCACCCGGGCCGGGATGGCCTCCAGGACCACCGCGAAGCACCCGGCCTCGGCCACGATCCGGGCATCCTCCAGAAGGATCCTGGCCTGTTCCGCGGTCTTGGACTGGACCTTGAACCCGCCCATGCTGGCCACCTGCTGGGGCCGTAGTCCCACATGGCCCATCACCGGAATGCCGGCCGCGACCATGGCCCGTATCTGGGGGGCCATCTCCCGGCCGCCCTCGATCTTGACCGCCTGGGCCCGCCCCTCCTTGAGAAACCGTCCGGCGTTGCGCACGGCCTCCTCGACCGAGGCCTGGTAGGACAGGAAGGGCATGTCCCCGATCACCAGGGCCGTCTCCGCGCCCCGGGCCACGGCCCGGGTATGGTGGAGCATCTCCTCCATGGTCACGGACAGGGTGTCCTCGTGGCCGAGGACCACCATGGCCAGTGAGTCGCCCACCAAAAGCGCGTCCATGCCGGCCTGGTCGGCCAGCCGGGCCGAGGCATAGTCGTAGGCGGTCACGACCGCGATCTTGCGGGTCCCCTTGGCCGCCAGGATGTCCGGGACGGTGATTCTCTTGCGGGGCATGACGGAACTCCTTGTCAAAGGCCCGGCGCCGGGAAAGGCCCCGACACATCGGGTTCCCGGCGGCATGCCGCATCTGATTACCCGATTCCGGCGGGTTTGTCTCTCCCGGGATGACCGGCCCCGCCACAGGCCGGCCGGGCTTGCCTCGCGTCCCGGATTTGCCTACATGACCGGGCCATGCGAGACATCACCGAGAAGCGCCTGGCGCGCATTCGCCAAGTCCTGGCCGCCCGCCAGAAGGACGTGGCCCTGGTCTTGGACAACATCCATGACCCGCACAATGTGTCGGCCATATTGCGAAGCTGCGACGCCTTCGGCGTGCCCAGGGTCCACCTGCACTATACCGGCACGCCGTTCCCGCACCTGGGCAAGAAATCCTCGGCCTCGGCGAAAAAATGGGTGGAGTGCGTGCGCCATGCGGACGCCGCCTCCCTGGCCGCGCGCCTGGACCGCGACGGCCTGCGTGTCCTGGCCACGGGATTCGGTCCCGGGGCCGTTGCGCTGTGCGACTGGGACTTCACCCGGCCCACGGCCATCGTGCTCGGCAACGAGCACAGCGGGGTCTCCCCGGAACTGGCCGGCCACGTGGCCGGCGAACTGTACATCCCCATGCGCGGCATGGTCCAGAGCTTAAACGTCTCCGTGGCCGCGGCCATCATCCTGCACGAGGCCCAGCGCCAGCGGGCCGCGGCCGGCATGTACGACCGGCCGTCGTTTTCCGAGGAGGAAATCGAGGCCCTGGTGGCTGTCTGGCGGGAGAAGTGACCTCGGACGGTTACGGAAACAGCTTGCCGGGATTGACGATCCGCCCCGGGTCGAACAGCTTTTTGAGGCCCTTTTGCAGGGCCAGACTGGCCGGGGAAAGCTCCAGGGGCGCGAAGCGGCGTTTAGCTATGCCCAGTCCGTGCTCCCCGGAGATGGTGCCGCCGAGGTCCAGCACGGCGCGCAGCACCTTCTCCACCATGCTCTCCATGCGCCGTGTCGCCTCCGTGTCGCATGTTGCAGCGGTCATGTTCAGGTGGATGTTGCCATCCCCGGCGTGTCCGAAGGCATATGTCAACAGGCCGTGTTCACGCTGAAGGGCCTCCACCGCGACCAGAAGCTCCGGGATGCGCGACAGGGGCACGGCCACGTCCTCGGACACGTAGAGCGCGGCGGATTCGTGAACCCGAAGCGAGATGCTCCGGCGCGCCCGCCACATCCGTTCCCTGGCGGCCTCGTCCCCGGCCGGCAGAACCTGGTCGGCGGACATCCCCCGGCATACGGCCACCACATGGGCCATGTCCGCCTCGGCCGCGGCCTCGTCGCCGTCGGTCTCGATCAGCAGCAGGGAGGCCCGGCCGCCGGGCGGGGGAAAGGGCAGGTCCCCGGCCACCAGGGACAGGCAGCGGTGGTCCATGAGCTCCACGCACGAGGGGGTGATGCCCGAGGTCATGACCGCGCCCACGGCGGCCACGGCCCGTTCCGGGTCGGGAAAAAGGGCCAGGGCCGTGCGCGTGGCCCGGGGATGGGGGATGAGTTTCAAAAACAGCCTGGTGATGATCCCGAGCGTGCCCTCGCTGCCCACCAGAAGCGTGGCCAGGTCGTAGCCCACCACGCCCTTGCGGGTGGCCGCGCCGGCGCGCAGAAGCTCGCCCGAGGGCAGAACGGCCTCAAGCCCCAGGACGTAGTCCCGGGTCACGCCGTATTTGACGCAGGCCGGACCGCCGGCGTTGGTGGCCGCGTTGCCGCCGAGGGTGCTCACGTCCAGGCTGGCCGGGTCCGGCGGGTAGAACAGGCCCATTTTCCGGACCGCGTCCCGCAGGGTCATGGTCACCACCCCGGGCTCGACCACGGCCAGCATGTCCGCCGGGGCGATGGCCAGGATGCGGTTCATCGCGGCCAGATCGAGCACCACCCCGCCGTGGGCGGCCAGGGCCCCGCCGGCCAGGCCCGTGCCGGCCCCGCGCGGGGTCACCGGGAAGCCGTGCCGGTTGGCCAGGACCAGGATGTCCCGGACGTCCTGCACGGTTCTCGCCGCAAGGACGGCCTCGGGACGCCGCGTGAGGCCCGAGGCGTCCTTCGATGCCGCGTCCAGGTCCTTTTCGCGCACGGAGAAGGCCGGACCGAAACGCCGGGACAGCTCGGCGCGGAGGGAGGCGTCGAGAGGAGGGTAGGTCGTGGCGGACATCAGGCTTTCCTGACCTCGAAACCCGGGATGGACATGCGGTTTTCAACGAACTTGAGCAGCCACCCGGCCAGGGTCACCAGGGCCAGGTAGTACAGGCCCACGATCGCATACACCTCGGTGTTCTGGAAGGTGGCCTTGGCGATGCCCCGGCCCACGCCGGTCAGTTCGTTGACGGTGATGATGGAGGCCAGGGACGAATACTTGATCAGGTAGATGATCTCGTTGCCGCAGCCCGGAAGCGCCCTGCGGAAGGCCTGGGGCAGAACGATGGCGGTCACGCTGCGCACCGGGCTTATGCCCAGGGCCTGGGCGGCCAGAAGCTGGCCCTTTTTTATGGAGAGCAGTCCGCCCCGGATGTATTCGGACTGATACGCCCCGCTGCACAGGGCGAAGCCGATGATCGCGGCCTGGACCGGGGTCAGGATCAGGGGATGGCCGGCGATTTTGACGTAGGGCAGGGCGAAGTACCAGAAATAGAGCTGCACCACCAGCGGCGTGCCCCGGAAAAGGGCCACGTACCAATCCGTGGCCCGGCGCAGCCAGGGGCGGCCGTAGACCCGCAGGGTTCCGGCCGTGACCCCGATCAGGACCCCGAGCAGGGACGCGGGCACGACGATCCCGATGGTGGCCCACAGCCCCGCGTTCAGTCCCGGGATGACCCGCTCGAAGGCGAAGGCCAGGGCCTCGTTCACCCGCCCATCTCCCCGGTCAGTTCGTTGAGCTTGGCGCAAAAGGCCTGGGTGCGCGAACTCGATCCCCGGGCCAGAAGCTCGGCCGGCGCGCCCCGTTCGATGATCCGCCCCTTTTCCATGAACAGGAATTCGTCGGCCAGCGAGGCCGAGAAGCTGATCTGGTGGGTGGCCATGATCATGGTCATGCCCGCGTCGGCCAGATCCCGGATGACCGCCAGGACCTCGCCGATGAGTTCCGGATCAAGCGCGCTCGTGGGCTCGTCCAGAAGCATCACCGCCGGGTCCATGGCCAATGCCCGGGCCACGGACACCCGCTGCTTCTGGCCGCCCGAGAGCTGGGCCGGGTACAGGCCGGCCTTGTCCGCCAGTCCCACCCGGGCCAGTTCCTCCATGGCCCGGGTGGTGGCCGCGCGCTTGTCCATCTTTTTCACCTTGATCAAGGCCACGCGCACGTTCTGCATGGCCGTGAGGTGGTCGAACAGGTTGAAATCCTGGAAGATCATGCCCACCCGCTGCCTGAGCCAGAGCAGGTCCTTCTTGTTTTTGCCGGTGATTTCCCGGCCTTCCAGAAACACCCGGCCTTCGTCCGGGGGCAGAAGGAAGTTGATGCACTGCAGAAACGTGGACTTGCCCGCGCCGGAAGGGCCGATGAGGACCTTCAGGCGGCCCTTTTTCATGGACAGGGACACCCCGTCCAGGATGCGGTGTCCGCCAAGGTTTTTGACCACGTCTTCCACGCGCAGAATCACGGCTTCGCTTTGCATCACAACGATCCCTGGTGCGAATAGCCTTCCATGCGCACCTTGGCCTCGAGAATCTTGAGGGCTCTCAGGCCCGCCCAGGTCAGGACGAAGAAGATCACTCCGGCCAGAATCGACAGGGGCAGGGGCTGGTGGGTGGTGGCGGCCACGGACCGGGTCCGGGACATGACCTCCAGGACGCCGATGACGAACGCCAGGGCCGAATCCTTGAGCAGGATGGAATATTCGTTGGACCAGCCCGGGATGGACAGGCGCAGGGCCTGGGGCAGGATGATGCAGGCGATGGCCGTGGGATCGCTCATGCCCAGGGCCCGGGCGGCCTTGAGCTGGCCCTCGGGCAGGCCCTGGATGGCCCCCCGGAAGATCTGCGACTGGTAGGCCGCGCTGGTCAGCCCCAGGACCAGGACCGCGGCGGCGAACGCGCTGTCCAGGTGCAGGAAGGCCAGGGCCGGGATGCGGCTTAAGTAGGCCAGGATGCCGAAATAGAAAAGGTAGAGCTGGACCAGGATGGGCACGCCGCGAAAAAGCCAGACGTAGAGCGAGACCAGGCGGCGCACCGGCCGCGCCCCGTAGACCTGGCCCACGGCCAGGGGCACGCCCATGACCAGGCCCACGGCCATGGCCCCGACGATGAGCCCCACGGTCCACCAGACGCCCCCCAGGATGTAGGGCAGGGCCTCCCACGAGGCGGAAAGGGCCGTCAGCATGCCGTCCATGGACGTTTCTTCAAATGCCGTTTGGGGCACGGGTTGGAGGTGAAGCGGGGGTGGAACAGGCGACGGCCCCGAAGACCCCGTACTCGCGGATCGGGGCCTTCGGGGCCGGACGCCGGGCGGATTGTCCGTTCCTGTGCGCTAGATGTCGTACTTCTTTTTGAGTTCCTGCCAGTAGGGGTCCTTCATGAGCATCTCCAGACCCTTGTTCACGGTCTCCAGGAACTCCTTGTCTTCCTTGCGAATGGCGTAGCCGTACTTCTCGGAGGGCACGTCGAAGGTCCCGGCCACCTTGTAGGGCTGGCCCTTCATGACTTCCTTGGCGATGGAGGAGTCCATGCCGGACCCGTCGATGCGGCCGACCTTGAGGTCCTCCATGGACAGGTCCGTGGAGTCGTAGAGCACCAGCTCGAACTTGTAGCCGTCCTTCCTGGAAAGCTCCTCAAGCAGCTTGTTGGTCACGGTGCCGCGCTGCACGCCGATCTTCCTGCCGGCCTTGAGCATCTCGGCCAGGGGCGTGGCGCAGTCGTTTTTGACCACCAGGACCTGGGTGACCTCGTAATAGGGGATGGTGAAGTTGACGATCTTGGCCCGCTCCGCCGTGGCGCTCATGCCCGAGGCGATGATGTCGATCTTCTTCGCGGTCAGGGCCGGGATGATGCCGTCCCAGTCCATGGGCTGGTGCTTGACCGTAAATCCCATCTTCTTGGCGATCCAGTCCAGGGATTCCACGTCGAATCCGGCGGGTTTGCCGTCCTTGTCCACGAAACCGAAGGGCGGGAAGCCGAAGTCGATGCCGTTGACGTAGGTTTTTTCCTCGGCCCAGGCCGCGCCGGCAAAGGCGAAGGCCAGAGCCACGGCCAGAAGGGTGGCGACGCGCAGCAGTTTGAACATGGTGCTTTCCTTTTTCCGGGGTTGAGGACGCAAGCACATCAGGGACCCATGCCCGCCTTGAAACCGACCGGAAAAAAAACCGGACGGGGCCGACATCCGCTCAAAGTCGCGGAACCGTTACGCCGCATAGCAGAGATGCGCCATCCGATCAAGGAAATAGGCAGACGCGACCGGAAACGGACCGGCGGACCGGTCCGCGTTCCCTGCGGCCGGTGTGTCTTTACGGAGTGTAAAGAATCCTGACACCGAATCGCGGCACACCGCCGTGCAGCCGGATGCGCCTTTCAAGAAAGTCTTGTTTATCCAGGCTGTTGGGTGAACCATCCGGGATGTCCTGGCTGGCATGCAAGTTGCCTTTGGAAGGGTGTCGTTTCGCCAAGGAGAGAGGCGCATGGACCGATCCCGCCGCACCATCCTCGTCACCGAGCGCAATGCGAACATCCGGGAGTTGTTGCGCCGGGAGCTCGGCCGGGCGGGGTTTTCCGTGCTCACGGCGGCATGCCCTGCGGAAGCCCTGGGGAAACTTCGCGCAGAGCCGGGCGTGGGCCTGGTCATCCTCGACGGGGACCAGCCCGAAGGCGAAACCGGAGAGGTGGAGGAATTTTTGGGCCGGGACGGCCCGCCCGTGATCCTGCATTGCTTCTCCCCGGGCGAGGTCGGGGGGCGGGAGACGGGAAGGGTGGTGGCCGTGGTGCAAAAAGGGGGGGACCCGGGACAGCTTACGGCCGCCGTGGCGGGTTTTTTTTCGACATCAACCAGAAGCGTTCCGGGAGCCCGGAACGTACCCGGAAGCGATCTCGGCGGGTAGGATGCCCGCTTCCCGGATCTTTTCCGGTTCGGGCGGCAACGGGAGCCGGGCGGGATGGCCTGGGATGCGCCGCATGTCCAGGGCGCGGGGCCGCACAGCCGGCGACGGCACACCCTCAAAACGGAGGAAGAGGAAATGGGTTTCGGCAGAAAGGTCTTTGAATTCCTGAAAGCCGCGTCCATCGCGCATGCCAAATGGGACATGGAAGTCTCCACGTCCATTTTGCGCAATCGGAAAAAGATGCTGTTCCTTCTGGTCCTGGCCCTGCCGATCCTGGCGGTGTCCTTTGTCGAGGCCGGCGACATGATCGGCGGCAAGACGGCCTACGCCCCGGCCTTCTACACCACCACCATCTTCCTGGTGTCCATCGCGGTCGGCCTGGCGGCCGGACTCATCACCGGATGTATCGGCGCGGGCGGCGGCTTCATCATCACCCCGGCGCTGATGGCCGCCGGCGTCAAGGGCATCCTGGCCGTGGGCACCGACCTGTTCCACATCTTCGCCAAGGCCATCATGGGCACGGCCGTGCACAAGAAGCTCGGCAACGTGTCGGCCAAGCTGGCCATCGCCTTTCTGGTCGGCTCGGGCGCGGGCACCTTCGTCGGCGGGGCCATCAACAAGGGCCTGTACAACAAGGACCCGCTTCTGTCCGAACTGTTCATCAGCGTGATCTACGCCATTCTCCTGGGCTTTCTGGGCTTCTACGCCCTGTTCGACTTCCTCAAGTCCAGCCGGGGGCAGGCGCAGCAAGGCGGCGGGCACGACGCCCACGGCGGCCCGAGCGGCACCACGGGGCTGGCCGTGAGGCTCCAGACCATGAAGATTCCGCCCATGATCACCTTCGACGAGGACTTCGTTCCCGGCGGCAAGCGCATCTCCGGCTGGATCGTGGCCGCCGGCGGCATGGTCGTGGGCATCCTGGCCGCGATCATGGGCGTGGGCGGCGGGTTCGTGACCTTCCCCATGTTCGTGTACATCTTCGGCGTGTCCTCCATGACCACGGTGGGCACGGACATCCTGCAGATCATCTTCACCGCCGGGCTCGGGGCCATCGCCCAGTACGCCATCTACGGCTTCGTGTTCTACACCCTGGCCATGGGCATGCTGCTCGGGTCGCTTCTGGGCATCCAGATCGGCGCCTTGACCACCAAGGTGGTCAAGGGCATCCACATCCGGGGGTTTTACGCCATGTCCATCATCGCCGGCTTCATCAACCGGGCCGCCGTGTTGCCCAAGAAGCTGGTGGAACTGGAATACCTCGAGATGTCCAAGCCCATGGTCGACAACATCGAGTTCGTGGGCAACATCGTCTTCTGGATCGTGGTGGCCATCTTCGGCATCTGGGTCATCGGCAAGTTCGTCACCAACATCTCCACGCTCAGACAGGAGGCGTAGGGTCATGATGACCAACAAGAAAGCGTTTTCCACGGGCCTTGTGCTCTTGATATCCTTTGCGGGGGTGTTTTTCCTGATCATGATGCCGATCTTCGGCGACGGCAGGACCGGACTCGATTTCTCCGACGACCTGTTCAACAAGCTGTCCAAGGGGTCGTCCTACTTCATCCCCGAGGTTCGGGAGGGGATCAAGCCCTTCGCCGGGAAGCAGGCCAAGGTGTCCGTGAAAATGAAATCCGAGGACGAGGCCAAGGCCGCCTCGGTTGTGCTGGCCAAGGCCGGCTTCGCTGTCCCGGCGACCGGGGACACCCTGGCCATGGACGTGGACCTGGGCAAGCTGCTGGCCAAGGTCGTCGACGATGCCGACCTGATGTACAAGGACGACGGGGCCAAGGTCGGTTCCTTTTACGGCCTGACCGGCGACGCGGACGGCAGGAAGGCCATGAAGGCTTGGTGGAAGCTTTTGGCCGGCATGATCAAGCCCCTGCAGAAGGAAAAGCAGGTGCCCATGGCCAACGCGGTCAATCTGGTGAACCAGAAGGCCATCGAACCGGCCTACAACTTTTACGGCATCAAGGCCGAGTCCATCCTGGACAAGATTCCCACGGCCTCGGCCCTGCTCATCTTCTACGTGGTCTACACCATGTGGTACGGCTTCGCCATCTTCGAGATCTTCAACGGCATCGGCCTGTCCATGAGCAAGTCCAAGATCAAGAAGGAGGTGTAGGGCGGCGTATCTTGGAATATGCCACAGGCTATTTTCATGATTACCGGGGGCATGACATGCGCCCCCCCGGGAAAGAGAAAACGCCGGCCGGCTCCGCGAGGAACCGGCCGGCGTTTTTTCATGCCCCCCGGCTTCCGGTTCGGCCTTGAGGCCCGGCGGGGCTGTTCCGTCCACCGCGTCGGAGCCGGGGAGGGGGGACCAAGGCGTTTGACGCGGCGGGATGATCCGGCGCATAATGGTTTGCATTCGGAAAGCGTCGTTTCGTGCCGTCCGGGAGGGAAGCCGTGGAACGTTTGGTGCCGCACGTGTTGGATGTGGTTTGTCTTCTGGTCTCCATCGTCATGTTCACGCTGTACAACGCCGCCATGTGGTGGAAACTGAAATCGGATCCCATCTTCACGATACAGGGGGCGGCGGATCTTTCCCGGAGGGCGTGGGTGGTGAGCGTCATGGAGGAGAAAAAAGACATCCTTGCCGTGCAAACGCTTCGCAACTCCACCATGGCCGCGACATTTCTGGCCTCGACGGCGATTTTGCTCTCGGTGGGCGTGCTCTCCCTGACGGGCCAGGCGGAAAACGTCGGCACGACGTGGCATTCGCTCAACATCTTCGGGTCCACGGAGCAGAGCACCTTGGCCCTCAAACTGCTTGTCCTGCTCGTCAACCTGTTCATCGCGTTTTTCAGTTTCTCCTCGTCGATCCGCCTGTACAATCATGTGGGATTCATGCTCAACGTCCCGAGCATCGACGGCAACTACAGTTCGTCGATGACCTTCGTCGCCATGCAGCTCAATCGCGCGGCCAGCCATTTCCATTTCGGCATGCGCGCCTTTTACTTCATGGTTCCTCTCGTTTTCTGGATTTTCGGGCCATTGCTTTTGCTCGTGTCCACCGGCGCGATGATCTGCGTGGTCTATTTCCTGGACAGGACGCCGAAAATGTATTGCGACTATATGACGCCGTTCAGCATAAAGAGCTGCAAGCTGGAGTGAGGCGTCCGCCTCCCGTGTCGCGTCCTCGGAATTCGTGCGGGCGGATTTTTTTGGGCCGTGCCACGAGGACGGGCGGGGGACGGGCGGGACGCGGACCGGGGTTTGCAACGGGGTATCCGCCGGGACGGCGCGCCGAAGCCGGCCGGCGCGGGGGCGGGACGCCCGGAAAGGACCTGGGGGAGGTTTCGAAAAACGGGCCGCCTGGGGGCGTGAGGCGGGCCTACTGGATCATGCCGAGGTTTTTGAGCAGATGCAGCAGCATGTGCTTGTCGATGGGCTTGGGGACGTAGGAGGTGGCCCCGCCCTTGTAATAGGCCTCGACCACGTTTTTCGGATCGTCCAGGGCCGTGGTCATGATCACCTTGACCTCGTCCGCCGGGCGGATGTCATGGGCCTTCTCCACCGTCCGGATCCGCTTCAGGGCCTCCTGGCCGTCCATTTCCGGCATCATGATGTCCATGCAGATCAGGTCGTAGGGCTTTTTTTCGCGCAGGGAGGATTCAAAGGCCTCCACGGCCTCCAGGCCGTTGACCGCGATGTCCACCTCGCCAAACGGGGACAGGATTTTTTGCAGCACCTTGCGGCTGGTGAAATCGTCTTCCACGACCAGGACTCGCATTGCGGCCTCCGGGGTTATGAGTCAACCAATACAATATATTTTAGCAGGAAAAGAGAAAAATGTAAAAGAAAACAAAAAAGTCTTCCGGGGGCCGGTCTATCCGCGAAAGGCCGGTCAAGCCTGGCTTTTGGGGCAGGAGTCCCTGAGCATGCACACCGTACAGCCCCCGATGTAGGGCATGGGCGTGAACACGGCGTACTGGCGGTTGACGGTGCCGGCCGGGCTCCATTCCAGGCCCAGGGCTTTGAACTGGCGCAGCATGTCCCGGTCCGGCCGGGGCAGGGGGGCGCACCCGCCGTCGGCCACCTCCGGCACCACCTGGCCCGCCGCGCCCATGACCAGGGCGATGGCCAGGTTGTGCAGGGAAAATCCCTCCGAGGGGGAGCGCTGCCAGGCCGCCTCGACGTCGTTTTCCACGGACTCGTCCAGGTACAGCAGGGCAAAGCCCTTGCGCCGGCCCAGGTCGAACCGGTAGGCCCGAAGCGCGCCGGCCCAGTCCCCGGCCTGCGCGGCCAGCCTCGCGGTCTGTTCCTGCTCCATGCGCGGCAGTCCCGCGATCTCCATGTAGTGCAGCATGTCGAAGCCCGGCGTGATGTCGAGCTTTTCCCGGATGATCTTGCCCACAGCGGCCTCCGATGGTCTGTATGGCATCCCTTCGTCGAAAATCCGCCCGGTGATAAACCACGGGGCCGCTACGGGCAAGAACCTTCTCGTCCGGGCCTCCTGGCATCCTTCCAGCCCCAAGGCGAAGCCCGCTGCTCCCCCCTCCTACACCGCCGCCGCCTCGGGCTGCATCTCCGGGGCCGGCAGGGTGGCGCCGATCATGCGGGTGTTGGCCTCGCCCGGGGGCACCATGGGGTAGACCTTGGCCGAGGCGTCCACGGGCACGCGCACCAGGCAGGGGCCGCGCAGGCCCATGGCCCGGGCCAGGAGTTCGGCCGGGTCGCCGCCTTTTTGCAGGTCGAACACCCGCCAGCCGAACCCCCTGGCCACGGCCGGGAAGTCCACGCGGGTCCGGTAGTCCGTGGCGAAGCGCCGGCCGCCCATGAACAGGTCCTGCTGCTGGCGCACCAGCCCCAGGCCGGCGTTGTCGAACAGGACCAGGGTCACCCCGGCCCTGGTCTCGGCGGCCGTGGCCATTTCCTGGATGTTCATGAGCAGGCCGCCGTCGCCGCAGAAAAGCACCACCGGGGTTTTCGGCTCGGCCAGCGCGGCCCCGATGGCCGCGGGCAGCCCGAAGCCCATGGTTCCCAGCCCTCCGGAGGTCAGGAAGCGGTTCGGCCGGGCGAAGGGGTAGTGGCGCGCGGTCCACATCTGGTTCTGGCCCACGTCGGTGACGATGATCGCCTCATCGCCGGCCAGGGCCGCGACGGTGCGGATGACGCTTCGCGGGGAGCCGGGCGCGGCCTCCGGGGCGGCGTGCAGCCGGCGCAGGGCGCAGATGCGGGCCATCCAGGACACGCGGTCCTTTTTTTCGATGAAAGGCTCCAGGTCGGCCAGGGCCATGGCCGCGTCGGCGTTGATGCCCGCATGGGCGGTCTTGATCCTGTGGATCTGGCCGGGGTCGATGTCGATGTGCACCACCGAGGCGTCGGGGCAGAAGGCCGCCACCTTGCCCGTGGCCCGGTCGTCGAAGCGGGCCCCCACGGCGATGAGCGCGTCGGATTCGTGCAGGGCCAGGTTGGCCCAGGGCGAGGCGTGCATGCCGAGCATGCCCAGGCACAGGGGGTGGCCGGCCGGGACGGCCCCCAGGCCCATGAGGCTTTGCACGGCCGGGATGCCGGCCTTTTCCATGATCCGCAGCAGCAGTCCCGAGGCCCCGGAACGGGCCGCGCCGCCGCCGATGTACATAACCGGCCGTTTGGCCCGGTTGATGATCCGGGCGGCCGTGGCGATGCCTTCGGGACAGGCCTCGGGGGGAGGGCACGGCAGGCCCGGCTCGGGCCAGTGCTTCACGTCCACGGTCTCGGTCTGCACGTCGCGGGGGATGTCCACCACCACCGGCCCGGGCCGGCCGGAGGCGGCCAGGGCGAAGGCCTCGGGGATGATCGACAGCAGTTCGGCCGCGCTTGCGACGCGCCAGGCCTTCTTGCACACCGGGGCGCACACCCCGGCCATGTCCACCTCCTGGAAGGCGGTGGTGCCGATCATGGCCCGGGGCACCTGGCCGGTGAGGCACACCAGGGGGATGGAGTCCATGTGGGCGTCGGCGATGGCCGTGACCAGATTGGTGGCCCCGGGGCCGGAGGTGGCCAGGCACACGGCGGGCCGGCCGGTGACCCGGGCCAGGCCCTGGGCTATGAACGCCGCGCCCTGTTCGTGGCGGGCCAGGATGTGGCGGATGGGGCTTTTGGCCAGGGCGTCGTAGAGGGGCAGGTTGGCGCCGCCGGGGATGCCGGGGACGATGGTCACGCCCTGGCGCTCAAGCAATCCGATGATGATCTCGGCTCCGTTGATGATGGGCATGGCCGTGCTCCTTGTGCGAGCCTCGCGCCGCGCCGCCTGGGGGGGATGGGGAGAGAAAAAAAGAGAAATCCCCCGTCGGCGGTCGCGCCGGCGGGGGATGAGGTGATAAAATGGTGTCCTTCTGCCCGTTACGACGCGACGTGCGATACGACGACTACGACCACGCCTAGGACGAGGGCGTTGCCGGTCGCGGTGGCGCGCAGGGGGCGGAAGGGGGAACGGTTCATGAAAGTCCTCCGGACGATGGATTCGTCTCTTGAGATGATGGATAGAATGATCCGACGGGGGGCGTCAAGGGAAAGATTCGGTCCGGAGCGGGGACGGACGCCATGGCCGGGGCGCCCCTGACGGAATCGGGGCGGGGTCCGAGGCCGGGGGCGAGATGGGCATGGTTCGCGGACGGTTCGCGCGACGCGGAGCATGCATCCGGGGCGAGTGCGGTCGGCGTGAGTGCGGATTGCCCGCCAAGCGCGGTCAAAATCGGCCGGGGCCGATCAGTTTTATCAGTTCGCGAAAGCCTCTTGACGCCCCGCGAGGCCGCGTGTATCAAGCATTTCCGCGCTTTTGCCAGCGTAGCTCAGTTGGTAGAGCAGCTGATTCGTAATCAGCAGGTCAGGAGTTCGAGTCTCCTCGCTGGCTCCAGAAAAATCAAAGGCTGAAGACCGGTTAGGTGGTTTTCAGCCTTTTTTTGTTCCTCCCAAAAACTCACTTTTTAGGGTGGAATTGGGTGCAAAAAACACCCAGTTTGCATACACCCCTGGAAAGAATCGTAGCGATGCGGCCGCGCAAGCGGCCTTCCGTAATTCGGGATATTCGTGAAGCGACCCGCCTACCCCATGAGTTGCAGGGCCATCTGGGGCAGGGAGTTGGCCTGGGAGAGCATGGCCACGGCGGCCTGGGTCAGTATCTGCTGGCGCACGAACTCGGTCATCTCCAGGGCCACGTCCACGTCGGAAATCTGGGACTCGGCGGCCTGGAGGTTCTCGGCCTGGATTTCCAGGTTGGAGATGGTGTTCTCCAGGCGGTTCTGGATCGCGCCGAGGTTGGCCCGGATGGTGTCCTTGGAGGTGATGGCCTGGTTGATCAGGGCCAGGGCCTCCTGGGCCAGTTGCTGCGTGGAGATGCTGTTGCCGGCGGCCAGCCCGACGCCGAAGGCCGAGGCCGTGGAGGCGCCGATCTGGAGGTAGTAGTAATCCTCGGCGCTGTCGTTGGCGGTGCCGAAGTGGATTTTCAGCTTGCCGATGCTGCTCAAGCCCGTTCCGTCATGGGTGTTTCCGGACAGGTTCCCGTTTAAGAGATAGATGCCGTTGAAGTCCGTGGCGTTGGCGATGCGGGTGATTTCCGAGGCCATGGCCTGGTATTCGGAGTCGATGATCAGGCGCTGGTCCGAGGTGTAGGTGCCGGTGGCGGCCTGCTCGGCCAGCTCCTTCATGCGGATGAGCTTTTCGTCGATGACCGAAAGCGCGCCGTCGGCGGTCTGGATGAGCGAGATGGCGTCGTTGGCGTTACGCACGCCCTGGTTGAGGGTGGCGATGTCCGCGCGCATGAGTTCGCGCACGACCAGGCCGGCGGCGTCGTCGGCGGAGGTGGTGATGCGCAGTCCCGAGGAGAGCTTGCGCGTGGAGTCGCTTAAGGCCCCGTAACTGGCGGACAGGTTCCGGGCCGCATTCAGGGCCATGAGATTATGATTGATGATCAGCGACATGGGCTGGTCCTCGGTGGTGTCTGAGAGTTGCCATTCCGGGGCTTTTTGACGTCGGAGGCGTGCATTGGCGGTATGAATGCAATTTTAAGACCATTCGCCAGGGGATGGGGGCACAGGGCGCGGGTGGGAAAAAATCTCCGCCCGGGGGGCGATGTCCGAAGAGCGGGACGTGATTTTTTGGGGGCATGCCCCGAGACGTTTTGGACAGGCGCGGGCGTGGGATGCGCGGCTGTTTTGACTACCGAGCGTAGACACGGGGTGTGAAAGGATGCAGACTGGCCCGGTATCGAATACGAGGCGGAACTATTGGATCATGAGAAAAGCAGGATGATACAATGAAATATGAAAGTGAACTCCAATACTGGATGAAATGCTTTGTCAAGGAAGGGAAGCGTTTCGATAACAATCACTACGCTGATCGTTGCCTGCGGATGGCGCAGGAGCCTGATGATACATTTCTGAGGGATAAAATTGTTGCTGATTTCGGTTGCGGTCCTCGCGGCAGTTTGGCATGGACCCATGCTCCGGAGATTCGAATCGGGATAGACGTACTCGCATCTACTTACATAAATTGTTTTGGACAATGCATGCTAGATCATAACATGATCTATGTCACATCAACAGAGACGGTCATACCGATTCCAAGCGCGAGCATAGATGTCATGTTTACGATGAATGCCATGGATCATGTGGACGACCTTTCAAATATGTCGGCGGAAGTCCTGCGGGTCCTGAAACCAGGAGGGATGTTCCTGGGCAGCTTCAATCTGCATGAGCCGGCCACCTCGTGCGAGCCGCAAACGCTTACAGAGGAGCTCATTCGGAAATATATAGTGCAATATTTACATGTCAGTTCCTATCGCCTGGCCGTGGTGCATCCGAAAAATGCGTACAAATTCATGATCGAAGGGAAACTGGCCACAACATGCAGCCCGTCCGAGAAATACGTCCTTTGGGTCAAGGGCATAAAGAAAGCATAGAAAACAGGTAACGAAAAAAGGCGGATATCTCCAAACTCCGGGGAACCGCCGGGATACCGGCCCGCCTATGCCTTTGTCCGGCCCTCCTGGGTCAGGTGGCGGCCGGCACGATGACCGAAACGGATGCCGTGGCGGCCGTGGAGGCCGTCTCGGCTCAATATTCGTAAGTGGTACTGCGAAATACAAAGTCGCAGTTTATTTGAAATAAGACAAATGAAACACTTTTGTTATTGCGTGCTGAGATGTTTGCCATAATATCCTTGTATTATATTTTTTGGTAATCGTTTTTATGTAGTGCAAGAAAAAATCAGTTAAAATTTTTGTCGCAAAATAAAGAAGATATGAACCAGATAAAACAAATATGAAGCCGATCACCGTGTATAAGAAGTAGTTGTTTTTAGGAAAAATATGTTCAAACAATATAATAAAAAAAACATGAGATAAATAAATTGAAAAACTTGCCCTGCCGATGTGCGTACAAATTAAATTTAATAATCGGCAAGGTCTATTAAATTTGTAAATAATTAGAAATGCGGTGCAAGAAAAAATCTGCATATTCAGGTCAATGTCATACGGATGAAAAAAATGAAACATTCCCATTATGTAAGTGATGGGCCACATTATGAAAAATGGAAGAATCAAATCTTTAGCTTGAAATTTGTCAGTTATTTTTTTAATAAATATCCTGTTACAAAATAAACCGACCATGTTGGCATCCAACCAACAGAAAAACTGGTTCGTGATCCGAGAACAGTAGAATGGTACGCAACGCAACCACCAATAAAAGAGGCGGCCACAAAAATAAAAATATCATTCGCTGACGAATTAGTCAGTAGTCGTGAAACAACAGGTGTTATAATATATATACCGATTAAAACATACATAAACCATAAATGTCCGGAAGTATGTCCTGTAAGAAATGCGTTTACAAAATGTCCAAAATTAAAGTCATTGTTGTTGTAAACGAAATATGCATATGAGTAAGCAATGAATGCAGGCATTACTCGTTTGAATCTCTTGAAGTAAAAACTGCACCACATTGAGACAGGATAGTGTTTTATAAGAAGAAATCCACTTAGTAAAAAGAATAAAGGGACGCCTAAGTGTGCTATTGCCTGTATAGAATGTATAAATATATATTGTGTAGAAAAATCCGGTAGTCCGTGCAAAGGGTCTGTCACGTGATGCAAGACTACAAAGACAATCGCAATAGTCCGAATATAATCAAGTTGTATTATACGTGAAGAATAGGACATGCTTAAATCACCATTCAAACGATTGTGTAAATGGTAGTATATATAAAGTATACAACGATATTGTTTTTTTGAATATACTTGAAAGGCTATTTTTAAGTCAATAGCTAGAGGGCATTTTGTAAGCGGAGCAGGCGGGGCTGGGCAAACAGCCCCACTGGCCCGGTGCTGGAACACCGGTCCACCGGCCTACGCCGGCTGCTCCCTCCCCTGGTGGACCAAGGGTGTGAGGGAGGTAGCAGGCACAGGCGTAACTGTAAAGGATGGAACATGAGGAGTCCGTTATCGGGGTGGATAGGTGGCAAGCATCATCTGGTCAAAGACATCGTCAAGCGTATTCCGGAGCATGAGTGCTATTGCGAGCCGTTTGCCGGAGCGGCCTGGGTTTTATTCAACAAGGAACCCAGCGAGGCGGAAGTCATCACCCCGACTGCGCGGTGCAGCACGGATTCTCAAACTAAATTGGAGGAATTCTCAAACTGGGTTGCGCGTTTTAGTGGTTCCCACGAGCATGCGGGTGATGGGCGAGATGGCCACGATGAGAATGATGATCGGGAAGGAACGGATGGAGTTCACCATGAAGTCGATGACCCGGTACGGCCGGGCCGCGGGCCGCAGACCCTGCGGGCCGTAGAGCACCAGGAGCACCGCCACCCCAAAGCCAAGGACGAGCGAGAAAGCCATGGATGCCGAGAGCATGCGCAGGGTGGCCAGGATGGACGGGGCGATGAGCCCGTCGAAGTACTTCCACCAATAGGCCAGGTATTGGCTTGCGGTCATGACCGCCTCCCTTGCGACTCGTGGCGCGTCCCTTGGTGGCGCAGCGCGCCGATCGGAAGGTCCGGCTCCGCCTGGGGCGCCGGGTACCAGGGCAGGTTGCGGCCATTGATGTATCCGGCCACATCCGCGTAATCGTCTCCGGAAAACCGGAGCATAGTCAGCCCGTCTGCGGTCCGGCCGCCTGCGATGGTGACCTCGATGCCGAGGTCCGCAGCCATTTGCATTGCCAGTCCAGGGTCGGCCGGGAGGCAGATGGTCACCACCGGGGCCGCGCACTCGCCCAGCAGGTTGCGCAGGGACTGGGGCTGCTCGGCGAAGATCGAGCGTACCGGGCCTGTGCAGGCCGGTCGGCCATGCTCCAAGATGGCCATCTCTTCGCAGGTGCTGGACAGCACGGACATCTGGTGGGTGACCATGATGATAGTGATGCCCATCTGCTGGTTGATGCCGCGCAACAGGGAGAGGATATCCTGTGCGGTCTTGGGGTCCAGGGCCGAGGTGGCCTCGTCGCAGAGCAGGATGCGCGGGGCCAGGGACAGGGCCCGGGCGATGGCCACCCGCTGCTTCTGTCCTCCCGACAGCTCGCGCGGCTTCTGTCCGAGCTTCCGGGACAGGCCCACCAGGTCCACCAACTCCCTCACTTTGCGATCGATGTGCCCGGTCTTGTGCTTCCAGCACCGCATGGGCAGGGCCACGTTTTCGTAGACAGTGAGGCGCTCCAGGAGCGAGAAGTTCTGGAACACCATGCCGATATTCTTGCGGAATTCCCGGATATCCCTTTCCCGCAGGCTGCTGACCTCCACCCCGTCCACCTGCAGGGACCCGCAGTCGTAGGTCTCCAGACCGTTGATGCAACGCAGCATCGTGGATTTTCCCGCGCCGCTGCGGCCGGCCAAGCCGAAGATGCAGCCCTTGTTCACGCGCAAGTCCACCCCGCGCAGCACGTGCAGGTCCCCGAAGGACTTGTCGATGTTCCTGGCGACGATCATTCCCCGCAAATCCTCTTTCCGAAACAGGCGCACAGCGTCAGGGTATGAAACAGAGCCGGGCCGCAAGCAGAAACTCTATGGCACGCCGAAAGAATTGGTCAAATTGGTAGTTTGAATCCAAGGTCGTTCCATCCATATCGCCTGCCGATACGTAGTTGCCGACGCGAAAGGGTCATGTCGGGGAGAGGAACGCCTCCCCTTCTGTAAAAAGGCGGATATCTCGACATCCAGCGTCATCAACCCGTTCGGGTCCCGGCTTTCGGCCGGCACGGGAACTGGGAGGTGTACAGCTCAGGAGCGCATGTGATGGCGGGGGGGTGCGGACACTGTTTTGTCGTAACGCGAATGACGCACGTGCCTTGCTATAGGAGTGAAAAACTCTGGGAGCGATGCATGGCTTCGGTGACATTCACACACGTCTGCAAACGATTTGGGGATACGGAAGTCATTCGCAATATCAGTCTGGACATTCACGACGGCGAATTCATGGTCCTTGTGGGGCCGTCCGGATGTGGAAAATCCACGCTGTTGCGCTTGCTTTCAGGACTTGAAAAGCCCGACTCGGGTGCGCTCCGAATCGGGGGAAGAGACGTGGCGGACCATGCCCCACAGGACAGAAACGTGGCCATGGTGTTCCAGAACTACGCCCTGTTTCCCCATATGAACGTGGCCCGCAACATCTCCTACGGCATGATGGTTCGCGGTGTGCCCAGGCAGGAGCGTGAACACCGCATGCGCGAGACCGCCGGGAAACTCGGCCTGGACGACTACCTGGACAGGCTTCCCCGGGAACTGTCCGGCGGTCAGCGTCAACGGGTGGCCATGGCCCGCGCGCTGGTGAGGAACCCGTGCTGCCTGCTGATGGACGAACCCCTTTCCAACCTGGACGCGCAGCTTCGCATCCAGGTGCGAGGGGAGATAAAGAGGCTCCAGCACCGCCTCAAGCTGACCACGATCTATGTCACCCACGACCAGACCGAGGCCATGAGCATGGCCGACCGGGTGGCGGTCCTGCGTGACGGGCGCGTCGAGCAGGTCGGCCCGCCGCTGCAGGTGTTCGAGCAGCCGTCCAACCTCTTCACTGCCTGTTTCATCGGCCAGCCGCGCATGAACGTTCTTGCCGCCGCCCGCGTCGATGGGATGCGCTACCGCGTCGAGGATGCAGCGGACATGCGCCTCCCGGCCCCCCTGGCGGACAGGCTCGGCGGCCGGGAACGATTGGCCCTGGGGGTGCGTTGCGGCAAGGTGCGGATCGGCGGGGACACGGGGCGGGATTCGGTCACCTTCCAGGCCAAGGTGCTCCTGACCGAGCCCCTGGGGGAGGAGACCCTGGTCCATTTCTCCCTGGGTTCCTCCTCGCTGGTGGCCATGACCGGACGGCGGGAGACTCCCTCCGAAGGGAGCTCCGCCTCGGTGAGCTTCAGACTGTCCGACATCCACTTCTTCGATCCGGATTCCACACAGTGCCTGGTCCATGCGGGGATGGCCTGAGCGGCGGCGGGCAGGCCTCCCCGCCCGGGTAGTCATCTCCGAGGATGAAGGGGTACGGTCCCGGATAGCGTTCCACGTAGGCCATGTGGGAGACGAAGCCCATCTCCCTCTCCCAGGTGTGCAATTGGTAGGCCGGGGGCTCCATGACCAGCATGCAGTCCTTCTCCTCCATCTCCAGACAGACTTGGTGCGCCGACGCTGGAGAGCAACTGGCCAGGATCCCTGCCCACATGGCCTGGATGGGCCTATGGTGATGACCGCAGACCACCCGCTTGACCCGGGGATAATCCCGGACCACCCCGGCCATTCGCTCGGCTCCCCGGCACATGATCATGTCCATGGGGACGAGTCCGGTCCTGAACGGAGGATGGTGCATGAAGAGGAGTGTCGGACGATCATCCCCTTCGTCCAGGCGTGCGCGCAGCCATGACTCACGTTCGGCGCAAAAGAGGCCGTCGCTTCTTCCGGGTTCGATCGTGTCCAGCCCGACCAGCCGCACCGGGAAATCCTCGACGGCATACTGCAGGAACCCCCCGGTCACCGGGAGGCGGCGGGTGCCCCCGAACACCTTGAGCATGTTTTCCCTGCGGTCGTGGTTGCCGGGCACCAGGAAGACGGGCATGTCCAGCGGTTCCAGCATGTCCCGCAGATGCTCGTATTCCTCCACCAGGCCCCTGTCGGTCAGGTCGCCGGTGGCCAGCACGCAGTCCGGCCGGACGTTCAGGCCGGAAAGGGCCGCCACCTGGGCGGCAAGCATGGCGTTGGAGTCGACCCTGTCGTTGCACAACATGCCTTTCGGCCTCACATGGAGGTCGCTTATCTGGGCAAGTATCATGACCTCTCCGGGAAAGGCTGCCGGGCCCGTGAGGGCCCGGCAGGCGCGGGTCAGGGGAGTTTGAGGGCGGTCTTCTCGACGTAGGGCCGCATGACCTCGTCGGCTTTGGCCTGGGCCTCTTGCACGGCCTGGACGGCCTTTTTTTGGCCGGTGATGACGGCCTGGATCTCGTCCTCCATGGCCTTGCGCACGGCTAGGGTCTGATAGGTGGCGAACCAGCCCTGCGCGTAGGGAAGCTGTCGCACGGCAACCTCGGAATCCGGGTTCTCCTTCAGGAAGGCCTTCATCTCAGGCATGTCGTAGCTGGAGATGCGCGGCGCGAAGTAGCCGGTGAACCGGCTCCAGGCTCCCAGGTTCTCCTTGGTGGTCAGATGGTTGATGAACTTCCATCCGGCTTCCTGCTGCTCGGGGGTGGTTCCCTTGAACATGACGAGGGACGCTCCGCCGATGGGCACGGCGTTACGCAGTTGCCTGGGAACGAAGGCCACGCCGTAGTCCAGGCCGGCTTCCTTGGCGGCTTTGCGCACCGCGCCCAGGGACCCTGTGGACATGATGACCATGGCGGCCTTGCCGGAGAGAAAGGAAGTGGTCACGGCGCCGCCGTCGTTGACGGCTGGGGGCATGACCTTGTGCTTGTGGACGAGGTCCTCGATGAACTGCACTGCGCCCAACGTGGAAGGCGTGTCGTAGTAGACCTCGCCGCCGTAATACGGGTTGTACCACTCGCCGCCGTTGCACATCGTCAGGGCGGTGGCGATCCAACCCAGGTAGTCGTAGTTGGCCGGCATCATGAAACCGGCCCGCTCGATCTGGCCGTCGCCGTCCCTGGTGAGCTTCTTGGCCGCGGTCACCAGTTCTTCCCAGGTGACCGGGGCCTTCTCGGGATCGAGCCCGGCATCCTTGAACATGGCCTTGTTGTAGTAAAGCAGCGGGGTGGAGTTATGGTAGGGCACGGCGCACAATTCGCCGTCCACGATTGCGTTGGAGTGCAGGGCGGGCCAGAAGTCCGCCAGAAACTTCTCTTTCGTCGTGCTTTCCTTCTTGAGCATGGGCTCCAGGGAGAGGATGTCGCCGGCGATGCGCAGGTCCAGGGTGAAGTTGGCGCTCATGAGCACCACCGTGGGGGGCTTCCCGGCTTGAGTGGCCGCCTGGGCCTTGATTTTGGTTTCGTCGTAGCTGCCCGTATAGGAAGGTGTGACTTCCACTGCCGTCTGCGACTCGTTGTACTCCTTGACGATGCGGGTCATCTCCTTTGCCAGGGCTCCTTCCACCGGAACAGGGAAGAAAAAGTCGATTTTGACGGGGGTCGCGTGGGCTGCCTGGCCCGACATCACAAGTGCGAGAGCGGCCGCGACGAGCAGCCTGACGGTCTTTCCAAAAAGCATTATCGATCCTCCTGTCTTGTTCGGTGTCATCCCTTGATCCCGGAAAACACGAAACTGTTGATGAACTGGCGCTGCCAGCACAGGAACGCCGCCCCCAGAGGCAGCATGACGAACATCGTGCCGGCCGCGAGTACGCCCCATTCTTTGGCGCTTTCCGCGCCCAGGGTGAATGTGGCCAG
>JBMONM010000242.1:0-4101 GCA_049324675.1 Thermodesulfobacteriota bacterium | reverse complement strand
CGGCGAGGATGATTACGCCCGACGGGAATGGGATCGCGAAGCGCGACGAAGTTTCTGAAGAGGGGTCCAGGGGGGGGAACTTTTTTCAAAAAGTTTCCCCCCTGGACTTTGGTCATTACGTCAGGGCGCGGGGTTTGCCGGAGCCGGACGGAAAAATGATCTCCGCACGCCAGGTTTCCTGGTCTACGGGTTTCACCGTGACCCGGACGCGTTCCTTGAAGAATTCGGCCGCGCCGTTGAGAATGCCTTCGAAGTAGTGGGGATAGCCGCGGGTCGAATGGTAGGTTATGACCAGTGTGTCGCCCTTGTCCTCGTAGATGAAGCGGGGCGGTTTGATGCCCGGGAATTCCTTGGTCAGCCGGGCGTGGGTGTCGTTCATGGTCAGGTAGAATTCCTTGAGGGTCTTGGCCTTGAAATAGCGGCGGTACATGCGGTGGAACTGGGGCACCGTGAATCTGCCGAGCTTCAGGAAGATGTCGCGCTGGCTCTGGCCGCTGACTTTTGCCGCCAGGTCGGCCATCTGGGCCAGGACCTGGTCGGGATAGCTGTCCGTGGGCAGGAACGTGGGCTTGCCCATCTCCTCCTGCATGCGTTCGAAAACCTTGTGGTCGAAGTTCTGGCGGATGAATTCCTGCATGAGTTTTGGCAGGATACCTTTCATCTCCCCCTTGGAGGTCCGCAGCTTCGAGCGGTCCGCGGTTTCTCCGGAAAAAGCCAGGGACAGGTTCAGGAGTTCCTGCGACAAAATGGCCAATTCCCGGGTGGCCTGGGCCGTCTGAGTGGCCCCCTCCTCGGCCTCGGCGGCCACGGTGGCGATTTCCTCGATGCTGTGGTTGATCTCTTCGGCGGCCGAGGACTGCTCTTCGGCGGCGGTGGCGATCTGCGCCACCTGGCCGGTCATGTCCAAGATGCTTTGGATGATCTGTTCGAGGGATGCCCCGGCCTTGTCCGTGGCTTCGGTTCCGGCGGCCACCTGACGTTCCGTCTCGCGCATGGAGGAGACGGCCTGACGGGACCCTTCCTGGATGCGGCTGATGGATTCCTCAACCTCCTTGGTGGCGGTCATGGTTTTTTCGGCAAGCTTGCGGACCTCGTCGGCGACCACGGCGAAGCCTCGGCCGGCCTCTCCGGCCCGGGCGGCTTCGATGGCGGCGTTGAGGGCCAGCAGGTTGGTCTGGTCGGCGATGTCGTTGATGACCCCGATGATGCGGCCGATTTCGGCGGCCTGGCCATCGAGATCGGTCAGGACCTGGCCGAGCCGTCCGGCGGATTCAGCCACCTCGCCGATTCCGGTCACGGCCTCGCGCACCCTTCCTGACCCTTCTTCGGCGGCTGTGTTGGCGTGGGAGGCGGCTTCAGCGGTGCTGGAGGCGTTCTGAGCCACTTCCAGGACCGTGGCGGTCATCTCTTCCATGGCCGTGGCCACGGTCTCGGCCTGGGTTTTCTGATTCTGCGCGCCTCGGGCCTGTTCGTCGGCCGAGGCGGAAAGCTCTTCCGAGGCCGAGGCCACCCGCTGGGCCAGTTCGTTGATCTGCCGGCCCAGGGCCATCATTTCCTCGCGGCCGGCGTCGATCTGGCGTCGCTGCTCGTTGGCCAGGGTCATGTCCGTCAGGGACAGGACAGCGCCCAGGACCTGGCCTTGGGTGTTCACGATGCAGTCCACATAGAAAAAGATGTCCAGGGTCCGACCGTCCCAGAGTGTCAGGATTTTCTCCTCGGCGAGCTTGCGCTTGGAACGAAGCGTAGCGTCAATGATCGTTGTGTCGTCTTTTCCGTAAAATGCCCGGCCCACGGAGTGGCCGACGATGTCCCGGGAACTTTTTTTGAGCAGGGCGGCCATGGAGTCGCTGACATGGGTGACCGTCCCCTTTTCGTCGCACAGAAGAAACGGGGTGCCCACGGCCTGGACCGCGTTCCTGTAGAATTCCCGTCGGCGCATGTTGAAGGCCACCACTTCGGACACCAACGCCCCCAGCGGGCCCAGGCTTTTCCAGGAAAGCACCTCGTCGAACAAAAAGTCGCGGTTTTTTTCGTTGACCCTGGTCAGCCCCTCCATCAGGGACCGGTTCGCATTGGAAACGGCCAGGGCCAGCCAGGCCACGCCGCCCGCTCCGGCCGCGACGCAGGCGAGCGTCACCCACGGATTCGGGAGGAAAAAGGGGACAAGGATAAGGATGCATAGGACCGTGCCGGTCAGGACCACCTTGAGGGACGCCGAGGGAAACGCCGAACGACTCTCCATGGAAGACTCCTCACGTTGCCGTGTTTTTTCTTGTCCTGCAAAAGATAGCGGATTCCCCTACGGCCCACAACGGGGAACGGGAAGGCTTTTTTCAAACAATGGTGTGACGTGAGGCGACAGGCGCGGGGCGCCTGGATCAGTTCGAGGCGGATTCGTTCTTGAGGATGTCCACGGGGCAGCGGCCCCTGAAGGGAATCTTTCCGAACAGCGCCTGCCCCAGGGCCGCAAGGGAAACCGGGACGTCACCATATGTGGCCGCCACGCAGGGAGCCTCGGGGAACAGGGCCGCGTCGTAGGGTGCGCCGGAGGCCACGAGTACGGTTTTCCCCGGTGCGGCGGTCAGGAGGGATCGCGCCAGCGACGCCTGCCCCGGACGGCGCGAGGCGTCGGAAACGAGCATGACCACGGCCTCGGCCCGATTCGCCCCGGCCATGGCGGCCGCGATTTCGTCCGGACCCGGGTCCGGGGAGACCGCCAGAACCTCGGTTCCGGGCCATGCCGCCAGGGCTTCACACGCCTGTTCGTCCACATCGGGCACGCCTTTGGCCGGGCGAATGACCAGTGTGCGGCCTTTATTCTCCAAGGGCAGCATATGCCGCGTGTCGCGCAGGATGGTCATGCTTTCCCTTGCGATTCTTTCGGCTGATTGCCGATGCGCCGCTGTGCCGACATGTTTGCCCGGAATTGCAGGGTCCGCTGGCGAGGGGATGGCCTTGGCTTCCATGATGCCCAGGTTTCTTTTGGTTTCGAGGATGCGGCGTACGGATTCGTCCAGACGGGATTCGGGAATCTCACCGGAGCGCACTCCCGCCAGCACCCGGGCATAGGCCTGCCGTTGCTGGGCCGGGGTGTGGCCTCTGTCCGCTCCGAAAAGGAGCACGTCGGCTCCGGCGGCCAGGGCCCGCGCAGCCGCCTCCACCGTGCCCACGGTCCCGGCCAGGGCCCCCATGCCCAGGGAGTCGGTGAAAACGAGGCCCCGGAATCCCAGCCGGTTTCGCAAGAGTTCGATCAGGACCGGGCGCGACAGGGTGGACGGCGTGTTTGTCGGGTCCACAGCGGGCAGTTCCACATGTGCGGTCATGATGGCCCTGGTCCCCGCCGAGATGGCCGCCTGGAACGGGGGCAGGTCCACACGGGCGAATGTCGCGGCGTCGTGGGTGACCATGGGCAGGCCCAGATGGGAGTCCGTGGCCGTGTCTCCATGGCCGGGGAAGTGTTTGGGGGTGCACAGCATCCTGTTTTTGTCATAGCCGCGCACGGCGGCGGCCACGAACCGGCTCACCCTGGCCGGGTCCTGGCCGTAGGACCGGATGCCGATAATGGGATTGTCGGGATTGACGTTGACGTCGGCCACAGGGGCGAAATTGACGTTGATCCCCAGGGTGCGAAGTTCCCTGGCCGTAATTTCAGCGGCGATACGAGCGTTTTTCGGCTTGCCTGTCGCCGCGACGGCCATGTTCGAGGGAAAAAGCGTCACCTCCCGGCGCAGTCTGGCCACCGGGCCGCCCTCCTGGTCCACGGACACGAAAAGGCCCACGCCCCGGGGCGTTTTCGCCGCCTCTGCCTGGATGTCTCTTGAAAGCGCGGCCACCTGCGCCGGGTTCTCCACGTTTCCGGAAACGCCGTAATAGATCACGCCACCGATATGATAGTTCGCGATCATGCCCCGCAGATCGTCTGAGACCAGCGGGCCTTCGAAATAGACGGTGAAAAGCTGGCCGACCTTTTCTTCCAGGCTCATGGCCGCCAGGACGGCCGCCACGTCCCGGGCGGAGAGGGCGGTTTCGAGGGCGGCGATGTCGTTGAACTCGATCACCTTGCTGGTAAGGCGCGGGTCAATTTGCGGCCCCAGGTTGTTG
>JBMONM010000241.1:0-4174 GCA_049324675.1 Thermodesulfobacteriota bacterium | reverse complement strand
CGAGGGCAAAAACAGGTCCGCAACGCTCACGGCCTGTTCCAAAAGCCCGCCGGGGTTGTTGCGCAGGTCGAGGATGACCCCCTTGATCGGGGCGCCGGACGCGGTGGCGTCCTTGATGGCGTCCTTGAGCTCGACGGTGGTGTTCTCGTTGAAGCGGCTGACCCGCAGAAGCACGTAGCCGGGCTCGATATCGGTCTTCTTGACGCTGATGATGGGGATGGTGTCCCGGACGATGCGCACCTTGATGGGTCTCTGGGCGTCCTTGTGCAGGATGGTCAGGCTGACGGGCTTGCCCTTGGGGCCCCGGATCTTCTGCACCGCGTCCACCAGGGTCATGTCCTGGGTGGGCTGGTCGTCGATCTCCAGGATGATGTCCCCGGCCTTGACCCCGGCCTTGTCCGCAGGGGTGTCGTCGATGGGCGAGATGACCGTGAGGCGGCCGTTCTCCAGGCTGATTTCGATGCCGATGCCCCCGAATTCGCCGGAGGTGCTGACCTGCATCTCCTTGAATTCCTCTTTGGACAGAAAGCTCGAATGGGGGTCGAGCTGTTGCAGCATGCCCACAATGGCGCCATCGATGAGTTCGCCCCGGGTGACGTTTTTGACGTAGTGGTTCTCCACCAGGTCCATGACCTGGCTGAAGCGCTTGAGCGGGGCGAAACGGTCCTCTTCCTGGGCCGCGGCCAGGGCGAACTGGGTTGCGGCGGAGATGACCAGGACGGTCAGGATGGCGCACGAAAAATGCCGAAAACGCATAGAAGCCTCCAGGGGCCTGACGAACCGAGCCCCGCGGGACGGGGCGGGTCTTTCGGATTTGCGCATGTCATTCGCGGACGGCCAGCCACTCACCGGGGTTAATGGCTTTCTCGTGAAAACGCAATTCAAAATACAAACCCGGGCCGCCGGCCGGGGGATAGTACCCCGCCTCGCCGATGGTCTCGCTGCCGCCCACCTCCTTGCCCATGTTCACGCCGATGCGCGAGAGGTAGGCATAGACCGTGAAGTGGCCGTCGCCATGTGAGACAATAATCACCTTGCCCATGCCGCGCAACACGTCGGCGAAGACCACCTTGCCGGCGCCCACGCTCTTGACCGGGGCGCCTTGCGCCGTGGAAAAGCCGATCCCCCGGCGGGGCGGCTCGGCCGCCGGATCGAACGTGGACACGGGCTTGCCGTCCACGGGCCAGGACAAGGAGCCCGTGGCGACCGGGGCGGCCGGTGCCGGAGGGGCGGCCAGGCGCGCGTCGAGGTCCTCGATGGTCCGCAGGATGTCCTTGAGCTGCTCCTCCTCGCTGACGATGCGCCGGCGGATGTTGCGCAACTGCTTCGAGAATTCCAGCTGCTCGGCCAGAAGGGCGTCCTTGCTTTTTTCGGCCTCGGCCCTGGCCGTGACCAGCCGGGCCCGGGCCGCCTCCTGGGCGGCCATGTTCGCGGCCAGCCGTGATGACTGCTCCCGGTATGCGGCGTAGGAGGCGGCCGCGGCGCCGTACATATCCGTCAGCCAGGTGAAGCGCCGGTCGGCCTCGTCCCAGGAGGACAGCCCCGCGGCCTTGGATGCGATGTTTCGCTGGTGCACGGGCCACAGGGCCGCCAGCAGTTCGGACATCCTGGTCCGCGCGGCCTCCTGGCGGCCGGCGAGATGGGCGTGTTCCTCGGAAAGGCGCGCCTCCTCGGTCATGATCTCGCGCACCAGCCGTTCCTTTTCCTCGAGCTGTCCGGTCAGTTTGCCGACCTTGGCCTCCAGGGCGGACAGCCCCGCGTTGAGGGTGCGTTCCTCGGCGGTCAGGCGTTCCACGGTCCGCCTGCGCTGCGACGCGGTTTCCTTCTGTTTCGTCAGTTCGGATTCCAGTTCCGAGGCGGGGGCCTGGGAATCCGGACCGGGGGGAGCCTGGGCCTGCCCCGCAACCGGCGGCAGGAGAAGAACCGAGGCCAGAAGCACGGCCGCGACGAACCATCCGCCGAAAGACGGCCTGATGAAGGCGGGGCGGTGCAGGGGGCGGGAGCGGCGCATGTCGGGCATCCGGCGGAACAGGCCTCAAGGCGCGTTACAGGAATCGTCCCAGGGGACAGTCGGCGCACTGGCCCTGCCCCTTGCGGCACCAGGATTTTCCGGTGCGCACGATCAGCGCGTGGTATTCGTTGAAAAGCCGGGCGTCGTGATCCAGGACGTCCATGAAGAACTCGCGCATCTCCTCGTAGGTCGTCTCCTCGGGGACCAGGCCGTGCCGGGAGAGCAGGCGGCGGGTGTAGGCGTCGACCACGAAGGTGGGATAGTCCAGGGCGTAGAGCAGGATGCTGTCCGCCGTCTCGGGGCCGATGCCGCGTACGGCCAAAAGCTTTTCCCGCACGGAGGGCAGGTCCCGTCCGGACAGGGCCCTCAGGTCGTAGCCGCATTCGTTTTTGAGAAAGGCGAGCAGGTTCTTCAGGCGGCCGGCCTTGAGCCGGAAATAGCCCGAGGGCCGGATCAGTTCGGCCAGCCTGGCGTCGGGAAGGCCGTGCAGGAGCCTGGGGTCGAACACCCCGGCCGCCTTGAGATTGGCGATGGCCTTTTCCACGTTGGACCAGGCCGCGTTCTGGGTCAGAACGGCGCCCACGGCCACCTCGAAGGGCGTTTCGCCCGGCCACCAGCGGCTGGGCCCCAGGCTGTCGAGCATGGCCTGGAACATGTTCATGAGCAGGTTGCGGCGGTTCATGGGCCGGGCCGGGAGGGATGTGGTTTTTGTCGCATGCAGGCCGTAGAAGTGTTCGCAAAGGAGGCGTCTGTCAAGGGCGGACGCCTGCGACGGCCGCGGATCGTCAAGGGGCGCGGCGTTTCATGGCCGTCCGGTTGCCAGACAACCCGTCCGGGGATAGGGTATCCCCGCGAAAACGAGGGGGAGCGCCATGTCCGCCGCCATGATCTACATCACCTGCGAAAACGAGGCCCAGGCCCGGGAGATCGGCCGGACCCTGGTGGCCGAGCGGCTGGCCGCCTGCGCGAACATCCTGCCCGGCATGACCTCCCTGTACTGGTGGGAGGGCGACATCCAGGAGGCGTCCGAGGCCGTGCTTGTGGCCAAGACCCGCCAGGATCTGGCCGGGGCGCTTGCGGCCAGGGTCGGGGAACTCCACTCCTACGACGTGCCCTGCGTGGTGGTTTTGCCCATCCTGGGCGGCAATCCCGATTTCCTGCGCTGGATTGAGGAACAAACCCGGTCCGATTCGTGATCGATCATCCAAAAGGAAAAGCCACATGCGTATCCTTGTCTCCGGTTCCCTGGCCTACGACCGGATCATGACCTTCCCCGGCAGGTTTTCCGATCATATCCTGCCCGACAAGATCCACATCCTCAATGTCTGCTTCCTGGTCAACGGCCTGACCGAGAAGTTCGGAGGCACGGCCGGAAATATCGCCTATTCCCTGAAGCTTCTGGGAGAGGACCCGGTCATCCTGTCCACGGCCGGCAAGGATTTCGCCGCCTATGCGGACTGGCTGGCCTCGCGCGGCCTGTCCTTCGAGGGCATCCGCCGCATCGAGGAGGAATTCACGGCCGGGGCCTACATCACCACGGATCAGTCCGACAACCAGATCACCGGGTTCAACCCCGGGGCCATGAAGCATCCCTGCGGCTACGCCGTGGACGGTCACGATGCCGCGGACATTTTAGCCATCGTGGCCCCGGGGAACCTGGACGATATGCGCAACTACCCCCGTATCTACAAAAAGCGCGGCATCCGCTTCGTGCTCGATCCGGGGCAGAACATCACGGCCTTTTCCGGGGGGGAACTGGCGGAGATGCTCACCGGCGCGACCTATCTCATCTCCAACGACTACGAACTCGAACTCATCCAGAACGCCACCGGCCTGACCCGGGCGGACATCCTCGCCAGGGTGTCCGCGCTGATCACCACCCTGGGGGAAAAGGGATCGGTCATTCGCCAGGGCGACCGGGAAATCCTCGTCCCTCCGGCAAAACCCCGTGAGGTCAAGGACCCGACGGGCGCGGGCGACGCCTTCCGGGCCGGGCTGCTCAAGGGGCTGCGCGCCGGGCTGCCCCTGGAAAAGGCCGGACGGCTTGGCTCCGTGAGCGCGGTCTACGCCGTGGAGCGCCACGGCACCCAGGAGCATTCGTATACGCCCGAGGAGTTCGCCGCCCGCTACGAGGAGAATTTCGGGCCGCTGTAGCCTTTTTTC
>JBMONM010000240.1:0-4211 GCA_049324675.1 Thermodesulfobacteriota bacterium | reverse complement strand
CCCAGGTGCTTTGCACCTGGGGAAACAGGCCGGAGTCAGGGGGTCCGGGGGGAATGATCCCCCCCCGGGCCGGGTCTGGGGCGGCGGCCCCGGGAATGTTTAAGGAAAAGCTTTTCAAACCTGTGGGACTTTTATAAGGGTGGAGCGGAGAAGCGGACAGCGGGTGGGTTCGCGGCCGTTTCACGGGGGATGACCAGGCATGACCATGAAGCGTCGACTGGCCGAGTTGCTTCTGGAGAAATCCTACATCGAGGGCGAGGTGGTTCTCACCTCGGGCAAGAAAAGCGATTATTATTTCGACTGCAAGCAGACCGCGCTGCATCCCGAGGGCGCGTTTTTGCTGGGGAACCTGTTTTTGGATATGCTGCCCCAGGACATCGTCGGGATCGGCGGCATGACCTTGGGCGCGGACCCGCTGGTCACGGCCGTGACCGTGGTCTCCCAGACGCGGGGTAGGCCGCTTCCGGGTTTCATCGTGCGCAAGAGCCCCAAGGGCCACGGCACGAACCAGTATCTCGAGGGCATGGCCAATTTTCGGGCCGGGGACCGGGTGGCGCTTCTGGAGGACGTGGTGACCACGGGCGGCACCCTGGTGAAGGTCATCGACAGGGTGACGGAGGCGGGTCTGGTGGTGGCCGGGGTGTATTGCGTGCTGGACCGCGAGGAAGGCGGCGCGGCGACCCTGGCCGGGCGGGGATTCGGCCTGAACGCCATTTTCACCCGGGGCGAACTGCTTACGGCGGGAAGAGGGCCGCGAGAGGCGGGATGATGCGGGGCGCGTTATTCGCCATAATCCTTGCGTTGACGCTTTTCCCCTCGCGCGGCTGGGGCGAGGGCTGGATCGCGCCGTTGAACGATTCCGACAAGGGGCCGCAACGTTTCGTGGCCATCGACAAAAAGTCCCAGACGTTTTTTCTTTTCGAGCACAAAAGTCCGCTCAGGGTGGTGGAGAAACTGCCGTGCACCACGGGGCTTCTGACCGGGGACAAGGCCAAGGAAGGCGACCTGCGCACCCCGGAAGGGGTCTATTTCATCACCTCCCGCCTCGACGGCGGCCTGGACTGGGAGCAGTACGGGGATCTGGCCTTTCCGCTCAATTTCCCCAACCCCGTGGACGTGATCAAGGGCAAGTCCGGGCACGGCATCTGGATCCACGGCCGGGGCAACTCCATCACCCCCTATGAGACCAAGGGCTGCGTGGCCCTCAACACCCCGGACATCCGCAACCTGGACGCCAAGCTGGAGTTGCGCATGCCGGTGGTCATCGGCGACCGCATCGAGACCCTCAAGACCCCGGAGACCCTGGCCCGTGAGGCCGACGAGGTCGTTGCGGCCACCTATGCCTGGGCCAAGGCCTGGGAAGGCAAGTCCGAGGAGTTTTTCGAGATCCATGACCAGGAGAAGTTCGCCATCTCCCAGGGCCAGCCGTTCTCGGCCTTCAGGAACCACAAGGAGGGCCTGTTCAAGCGGCTGCCCTGGATCCTGGTGGCGGTCGAGGATGTGCGCGCCGTGGCCGGCCCGGACTACTGGGTCACGTATTTCATCCAGTTCTACCGCTCCCCCTCGCTCATCTCCCAGGGCATAAAGCGCCTGTACTGGCAGAAAAACGCCGAGGGCAAATGGCGCGTGGTGGGCATGGAATTCGAGCAGACGCCGGCCACCCTGGCCGGAAAATACGTCAAGCCGGGGCAGATCGTGCTGGCCGCAGCCGAATCCGGCGAACGGGAACGCGAGACCCCGGTCCAGGACAAGACCAGCGAGGAGGATCTGCGGTCGGCCACGGATGCGCCGGCCATGGCCTACTCGCCGTCCACGGCCGCCGTCCATGTGGCCACGGCCGCGGTTTCCGAGCCGGCCGCCCTGCCCGCCACGCCGAGCCAGGCGGCGCGGCAGCCGGTCCAGGTCATGTCGCCGGAACCGGCCCAGCCGGCCACGACCCTTCCGGACTATCCGCAACTGGCCGAGGCCGCCTCGCCCCGGCCGACCGCCCTGTTCGCACAGGGCGCCCCGGTCGACGCGCGACGGCCCATTCCCGCCACCATCCCCACGGTGGAACCCCCGGCCGAGGAGATCGTGGTCCAGGCGCAGGCTGGTCCGGGCGGGGAAAAGGCCGCCGGGCCGCAAAACGCCCAGGATGAGCAGGGCCAGGTGCGTGCCCTGCTTGAAAACTGGCGCGCGGCCTGGGAGAAGGGCGACCTGGACGCCTATATGGCCTTTTACGGGGACCGGGCGGTACAGGGCGACCGCAGGGGCCTTGAGGCCATCCGGGAGCACAAGGTCGGCCTGTGGGCCGACAAGCCCCCCCGTACCGTGCGCATGGAGGATATGCGCGTGACCCCGCGCAAAAACGGCTGGAAGGTGGAATTCGTCCAGTTCTACGAGGGCGGGGACGGTTTCGCGGACAAGGGGCTCAAAAAAATGGTATTGGTCAAGGCCGGCCCGCGCTACATCATCGTGGACGAGCAGTGGAGCCGTATGTAGCCCGCCCCGGAGACGCCTTTGAGGAGTACCCGACGTATGGCATCAGGCGGAAAAATCAGCATTCTCGTCATGCGCGACGACGCCGGCGTCCGGCGCATGCGCCTTAGCCCCTTCTGGATAAAGGCCGCGGTCTGGGGCGTCGTGCTTTTGGCCGTTGTCGCCGCGGGATCGGCTGTCGGGGCCTACTACTATCAGGGCCTTGTGGGCACGTCCGAAAAAGTCGCGCAGAACGCGGAACGCCAGGCCAAACAGGCCCAGGATCGGCTCATCCGCCTGGATGAGATCGAAACCATCCTGCGCTCCAAGGACATCACCGGCCTGGAAACGCTTCTGGCCTCCTACAACCCCCAAGGCGAACCCTGGTGGAAATCCGCCGGGCCGGAAACCCCGCCGGCCGCCGCATCGGAAAAACCCGAACAGGCCGCCGGCAAGATCGATTTGCGCAAGCTTTTCGACAAGGTGGACCTTACCCAGGCCGGCGTGGACAACCTCAAATTCAAGATCGAAAACGGCAAGCTGGCCGTCAGTTTCGATTTGAGCAACCTCTCCCCCCAGACCGCCCTGGCCGGAAAGGCCGACCTCTTCCTTTTGGCCAGCGACGGTGCCCTGCACCCCCTCAAGATCGAAAAAGACGAACTTACCTTCCAGATCCAACGCTTCAAGCAGGTGGCCGTCCAGGCGCCCATCCCGCAGGGAACCGCACTGAACGATATCTACGGCCTGAAAATGATCATCCACGACCCCACGGGCAAGGTCATTTACAGCGCCGTCTACCCCGCCGAGCGCCAATAACCGACCCCGGCCGCGCTCCGCGCGGGTCTTCCCCGCGGCCACGGGACAACCATGCAGCCCTACCACGTCAGCCTTTCCCTGCGCGCCGTCCGCGAGGACCCTTCCCTCCTGGGCGGATTCCTGGATCAGGGCTTTGACCCCGAACTGGGCCTGGACCCCATCCTCATGGATGCCGCGCCGCCGGACTGGCACGAGGGCGTCCAGGCCGTCCTGGCCGCCGCCGGAGCAAACGCGGCCCTGCATCTGCCCTTCTTCGACCTCCAGCCCGGCGCGGCCGACAGCCTCATCCTGCGGGCCACCCGGGAGCGCCTTTGCCGGGCCATGCGTATCGCCAGGACCTACGCCCCGGCCCACCTCGTCGGGCACGTGGCCTACGACCGCTTCCTGTACATCCGTTCCTACCCGGCCTGGCGCGAACGCGCCGCCGAGACCTGGGCCGAGGCCCTGCGGCAGTGGCCCGACCATCCTCCCCTGCACCTGGAAAACACCTTCGAAACCGACCCGGCAACCGTCGCCGGCATGGCCCTGGCCCTGCGCCAACGCCTGCCCGACAGCGCCGGACGCATCGGCGTGTGCCTCGATGTCGGCCACTGGCACAGCTTCGCCGGAGGCCACGCCCTGCGCAACCTCGAACAGTGGCTGCACACCCTCGCGCCGACCCTCACCCACCTGCACCTGCACGACAACGACGGGTCCTTCGACCAGCACCTGGGGCCGGGCATGGGCGCCATCCCCTGGCCGTCCCTGTTCTCCCTGCTCACCGACCTGCGCCTCTCCCCCACCATCACCTTCGAGCCCCACGACCCCGACTCCCGCGCCCGTATCCGCCCCTTCGCGGCGACGTATCTCGCCTGATCGGCTGCCGGGGCTGCCGCCCCGGACCCCGCCCGGGGGGAATCATTCCCCCCGGACCCCCTGACTCCGGCCGTTTTTTCCCC
>JBMONM010000239.1:0-4314 GCA_049324675.1 Thermodesulfobacteriota bacterium | reverse complement strand
GTCCTTTTGCCGGGAACTGGCGGGCCTTGCGGCCGGCGAGGCCTCGGGGGGCGCGCCGCGCTGCGGGCGGGTGGTCTCGGTGGTCCCGTATTGCGCCGGTTCGCATCCGTTGTGGGGGAGCGTGGCCACGCACCACGCCAACCATGACCGCACCTCGGTCCGGATGACGAATCGCGGAGGGGGCCATGAAAAGCGCGGCCGGGACATCTTCGAGGCCGGGCCGGACGATCTTGGGACGGCGCGCCCGACAGGGTCCCAGCATGTGCGGGAGCTGTATTACGACGACCAGGCGCTGTGGGCCTTCCGCGATGCCGGGGATGCCGAACCCTGGGACGACGCGGCCCCGCCGCATCCCGTCTTTGTGGGCGAGGAGGCGTATTGGGATTTTGCCCATCCCTTTTTTCGGCTTCCCATCTTCGAAATGAGCCAGGACTGCGCGCTTGATATCCGGAATGTGGAGAAGGTGGCGGGGTGGGGCTGTCGGGAGGCTTTGAGGCGCTAGCGGAGCGGCGGGGAGAGGAAGATGCGTTCGGCGGCAGAATGCCGAGAGGACTAGGTTGTGGAGTGGCACTGTCAGGTGATAACCATCTCAGCACAATAGTTTTTCTGGCAAACAGCCCAAATCGACGGGCAAAGAAGGGAAAAATCAGACGGGACGGGGAGATAGAGCGGGAAGTGCCAACGGTAGGCCAACAGCGTTTGTGGCACCGACCCTCTGAATAACGAAAAAGGGCCGCTAGCTGGTTTCGCTAACGGCCCAAATTTCTTCAAAATTCTGGTCGGGATGAGAGGATTTGAACCTCCGACCCCCTGAACCCCATTCAGGTGCGCTCCCAGACTGCGCTACATCCCGACGAAGGGGGCCTATTTAGATTGCCGCGCGCGTGATGTCAAGCGCCTGCCACGCAAGTCCCGCTCCCGCCGCCGTCAAAAGCGCGAACACCACCCGCCGGAACCCCGCATCCGAGACCCGGCCGCACAGAAAACCGCCCGCCGCAAGCCCCGCCGCAAGCGCCGGCACGGACGCCCCGAACAGTGTCAGCACCCGCGCCGTCATAAGGCCCGCCGCCCACTGCGAACCCACGATGCCGAAGCCGGCGGCCAGGAAATAGCCCGCCAGCGTCCCCCGCAGCACCGCGCGGTCCGCCAGACGCCGCGAAGCCCAGGCCACGATCGGCGGCCCGTTCACCCCGATGGACACCCCGAAAAATCCGGCCGCGAGTCCCACCGCCGCTGTTCCGGCCGCGTTTCCAGGCCCCTGGCCGCCGACGGGGGAGGACGTTTTCCGGCCCGCGCCGCGCAGTCCCCGCAGGCCGAACCAGACCAGATACGCCCCCAAAAACCCCTTCAAAAGCGCCTCGGGCGCGTCCCACAGCATCCACGCCCCCAGGGCCATGCCCGGCAGGGAGGCCGCGCACAGCACGAAAAGCTCGCGCCACGCCACCCGTTCGCGCAGCCGGGCCACCAGACAGACGTTGACGGCCAAGGCCATGAGACACCCCAGGGGCGTGGCCGTCCGGGGGTCGAGCACCGCGCAGAGCACGGGCAGGGCCACGAGCGTGGAGCCGAACCCGGCCAGCCCCTGGGTGAATCCGGCCAGCCCGGCCGCGACCCCTACGATCACGACGATCAGCGCATCCATGTCTTTTTCCCGCCCTTATCCGATGTTCGGCAAGACGAAACCGTTTGTGGAGGCATATGGTCTTGAACGGCAGGCTAATTGGGGATAAAGGCCATGGCAAACGGAGTGTTTCGCACGTATGATTCATGAAAACCGAACGATGCCGGAAACCCTTCTTCTGCGCACGTTTCTGGCCGTGGCCGCCGAATGCTCCTTCCGCAGGGCGGCGCAGGCCCTGCACGTCGCGCCGTCCACCGTGACCAGCCGGGTCATGGCCCTGGAGGAGGAACTGGGGGCGCGCCTTTTCGACCGCCGAAGCCGCAGCGTGGCCCTGACCGAGGCCGGGCAGCGTCTGTTCTGGCACGCCTCGCGGCTTACGGAGCTGGCGGCCGCGACCCGGCGCGTGGTCCTGGGCGGCGACGAGGCTTCCGAGCTGCGGCTGCGGGTGTCCGAGACCCTGGGGGCCTTGTGCCTGCCGCCGGTCCTGGGCCGGTTGCGGGAGGTCCACCCCGCGGCCAGGGTCCATGTGGCGACGACGTCCAGGGAGGGGGCGGCGGTCGATCTGCGCCGGGGAAGCGTGGACGTGGCGCTCGTCCTGGGGGAGTCGTTCGCCGCGCCGGGCGTGACGGTGGAGACGCTGGGTCGCGAGGAGTTGGTGGTCTGCACGGCTCCGGGCGGCCCTTTGTCGGACCTGGGGGAGGCGGGGCCGGATGACCTGGCGGGCGCGCCGCTGGTGTTGACGCGCCGCGTCTGGAGCGTGAGACCGCTCATGGAACGGGCCCTGGCCGGTTTCGGGGAGGGCGTGGCCGGGGGCGTGGAATGTTCGAGCGCGGCCATCGTCCGGAGTTGCGTCCTGGCCGGATTGGGGGTGTCGGTGTTGCCGCGCTTTTTCGTGGCCGAGGACGCGCGCCGGGGGCGGATCACGATCGTGCCCTGGCGCGGCGAGGCGCTTTTCGCCACGGTGCTCGCGGCGCGGGATCGCGCCCGGACGCCGTCCGCGCCGGTGGCGGCGTTTCTGCGGCTGACGCAGGAGTTTTTCGCGGCGCGCGATGTCAAGCGCCTGACCGAAAACCGTCATTGACACCGGGCGGCCTCACGTGGACACTCGCATGGGGCGTACCGGCCATGCCGCGCCCCGCAACCCCGCAAGGAGGTCTCCATGTCCGTGCATCCCCTGGCCGGCAAACCGGCCCCGCGTTCCCTCCTGGTCAACGTGCCCAGGCTCGTGGCCGCGTATTACGCCGAGCGTCCGGACCCGGACGATCCGGCCCAGAGGGTGGCCTTCGGCACCTCCGGACATCGGGGCTCGTCATTCACCCGGTCCTTCACCGAGACCCACATCCTGGCCATCACCCAGGCCATCTGCGAGTACCGGGCCGGCCAGGGCACCCGGGGGCCGCTTTTTTTGGGCATGGACACCCACGCCCTGTCCGAGCCCGCGTTCCTCTCGGCCCTGGAGGTGCTGGCCGCCAACGGCGTCACGGTCATGATCCAGGCCGGGCGCGGCTATACGCCGACGCCGGTCGTCTCCCACGCCATCCTGGGTCACAACCGGGCCGGGAAGGGGGGGCCGGCCGACGGCATCGTCATCACCCCCTCCCACAACCCACCCCAGGACGGCGGCTTCAAATACAACCCACCCTCGGGCGGCCCGGCCGACACCGGCGTGACCAGGGACATCCAGGACCGGGCCAACGCACTGATCCGGGAAGGGCTTGCGGGCGTGCGCCGGGTGTCCTTTGAAAAGGCCCTGGCGGCGGACACGACCATCGAGCACGATTATGTCCGGCCGTATGTGGACGATCTGGAGAACATCGTGGATATGCGGGCCATTGCCGAGGCCGGCGTGTCCCTGGGTGTGGACCCCATGGGCGGCTCGGGCGTGGCCTTCTGGGAGCCCATGGCCGAGCGCTACGGGCTGCGCCTGACCGTGGTCAATCCCGTTGTGGACCCGACGTTTTCGTTTATGACCGTGGACTGGGACGGCAAGATCCGCATGGACTGTTCCTCGCCCCACGCCATGCGCCGGCTGATCGATCTGCGGGACCGCTTCGACGTGGCCTTCGGCAACGATCCGGACTACGACCGGCACGGCATCGTCACCCCCCACGGCGGGCTCATGAACCCCAACCACTACCTGGCCGTGGCCGTGGACTATCTTTTCCGGACCCGCACGGGCTGGCGCGAGGACGCGGCCGTGGGCAAGACCCTGGTCTCCAGCGCCATGATCGACCGGGTGGCGGCCTCCCTGGACCGGCGGCTGTGCGAGGTCCCGGTGGGCTTCAAATGGTTCGTGGAGGGGCTTCTGGACGGCTCCTTCGGGTTCGGCGGCGAGGAGTCGGCCGGGGCCTCGTTTCTTCGATTCGATGGCACGGCCTGGAGTACGGACAAGGACGGCATCATCCTGGACCTTCTGGCCGCCGAGATGAAGGCCAAGACCGGTCAGGACCCGGCCGAGCGGTACGGGGAGTTGACGAAGCGTTTCGGCGCGCCCCTGTACGAACGCCTGGACGCCCCGGCCACGGCGGCCCAGAAGGCGGCGCTCTCCAGGCTTTCGCCGGACATGGTCGCGGCCGACACCCTGGCCGGGGAGCGGATCACGGCCAGGCTGACCGCCGCGCCGGGCAACGGCGCGCCCATTGGCGGCCTCAAGGTGACCACGGAAAATGGGTGGTTCGCGGCCCGGCCGTCCG
>JBMONM010000238.1:0-37104 GCA_049324675.1 Thermodesulfobacteriota bacterium | reverse complement strand
TTTCGAGACCCTGGTACTGGGAATTCCGGCGGGGTTGTATCTGGGCGGACTTTGGGCGGACGGGACCGGGGCCTTCGGCCACCAGGGAGGGATGACCGACGCGCTGCTGGTGGGCGCGGGCCTGGTCACAGCGGCCCCGCTTTTGGCCTTCGCCTACGCCGCGAGGCGGCTGCGGCTGACCACGGTGGGCATCCTGCAATACATCGCGCCGTCGTGCATGTTCGCGCTGGGCGTCCTGGTCTACGGCGAACCCTTCGACCCGGCCCGGGCCGCGACCTTCGGGTTCATCTGGGCCGCCGTAGCCATCTATACCGGCGACGCGGTCATGACCCTGCGGCGCATCCCGGGCCAGGGAAACTGACGCCGCCCGCATCGGGAAACCGTCGGGGGACGCGGCAACGCCTGGAGCCCCGGGAGTTGCCGCGGGTGATCGCAATACCTACCGGCGGTATTCCTGTTGACTGCCGACAATGGTTCCGGCCACGGCCCCGAGCCCCCCGCCCAGAAGCGCCCCGACGCCGGCATTCCCGCCGGCGATGGCGCTGATGCCGGCTCCGGCGGCCGCGCCGATGGCCGCTCCGCTTAGTGCCCCCTGCTGGGTAGGGGTCATCCGGGTGCAGGCCCCGAAACCCAAGGTCAACACCACAAGGGTGGCAACAATGCATAGTTTCATTGCCTTGCCTCCTGAATTTTCATGTTCGGCGCGATCAGTTCCCGCCAGATGACATCGACCACCAGACGGTCCTTCTGATCCGGGTTCGCCGTGAAGTAATCGTCGATCTGCTTGGATATTTCGGACCATTTCTTGTCCTTGAAGGCCGCCACCCATCCCTGGGTGAACCTGGACGGATCGTCGGCCTCCCTCAGGTCGATATGGTGCTCGATGGCCACCACGCTGCCCGCGCCGACCAAAAAGGCCAGTTTCTCCTGCGCGGACGATTTCATCCAGACCTCGCCCGTGATCTCGGGCACGGTCTCCTGAACCGCCCACAGGCTTCCGACCGCGAGGGAGAGCAACGCCGCCACGGCAAACGCCACAACCAGCCTTCCACGTTTCATGTTACCTCCCGCCGGCGCTCCGGCTCCCGTCCCGCCGGACGCGGGTGGCCAAGCCGGGACGCGCCGCCCTTTTCGTTACAGGATCATTCGATGTTGACTACCATCGGCGAAAAGGAATGACAACGGCGGCCGGGAGGTCGCTGTCCGCGCCATCGGGTCCGGACCGGGGCATTAATGCCCGTGGCCGCATTCATGGCCGTGATGATGCATGCAAACCTCGTCGCGATCGGCGAGCCGGCCTTCCAGGTAGGCCGTGACGGCCGCTTCCACGGCCCCGGACGCGCCGCGATAGACCTGGATGCCGCTTTGGCGCAGGCGCATGACCGCGCCCTCGCCCATGTTTCCGGCCACCAGGACCGACACGCCCATGTCCAGAAGGGTGGGGATCAGGTTCGACTTGCAGCCGCACTCGGGCGGCGGGGTGAACGATTCCCTGGCCGTCACGGTCTTGTCGTCGTCCACGGTCACGATGGTGAAGGATTGGCAATGGCCGAAATGTTCGTCGACCAGGCCATCCCTGGTCGGCACTGCGATTTTCGTCATGAACGGACCTCCGCGATGATGTGCCGGGGCTTGTAGCCCATCGCGGACAAAACCTCCAGAGGGGCGCGGGGCCTGTTCTTCCCGGATTCAGGAAACATCCCCGGTCTTTTTCTCCGCCATATCTTGCAAAATAGCGCGCAACTCGTCCATATCGAACGGTTTGGACAGATAGGCGTCCATGCCCTCGGCCAGAAGCTTTTCCCGATCCCCGGACATGGCGTAGGCGGTCAGGGCCACGATGGGGATATCCGCCTTGGCGGCAAAGGCCGCCTCCTGCCGGATGCGTCTGGTGGCGGTCACCCCGTCCAGGACCGGCATCTGCACGTCCATGAGCACGACGTCGAAGTCCCGGCTCAAAAGCAGGTCCAGGGCCTCCTGGCCGTTCTCGGTCGTCTGCGCCTCGTACCCCATTTTCCCGAGCATCTTTTGCAACCCCAGGCGGCTCACCGGGTCGTCCTCGGCCACCAGAACCCGCCGCCCTGGCCTGACCGTGTCCGACACCTCGTCCCGATCCGCCTCGACCGGCCGGGTCCCGTCGCCGCGTCCGCATTCCACGACGCAATAAAAGGTCGTTCCCCGGCCCGGCTCGCTCTCCACGCACACGGACCCGTTCATGGCCGAAACCAGGCGTCGCACGATGGAAAGGCCCAGCCCGGCCCCCTGGTTCTTGCGGGTATAGGCGCCTTCAAGCTGGGTGAAGGAGTCGAAGATGCGTTCGAGATGGGTGTCCGAGATGCCCATGCCGCTGTCCTCGACCGTCAGAAGCAGCATGGCCTTCCCGGGGGTGCGCCCGGGCAGGATTGCCGTGTCGATGGCGATGTGCCCCTCGGTCGTATATTTCACGGCGTTTCCGGCCAGATTGATCAGTATCTGGCGTAGCCGCAGCTCGTCACCGCGCAGATGGGCGGCCCCGGGAGGGCTTCCCAGACGCAGGTCAAGCCCCCGTTCGCGACAGGCCGGGGCAATGGTCTCGCGCACGCCGAACAACAATTCCTCCAGGGAGAACTCCGTGTCGGACAGGACGAGTTTGCCGGCCTCGATGCGCGACAGATCCAGGATGTCCGACAACAGAGTCGTCAGGCGCTGCCCGGACTTGACGGCCATGGAGATGTACTCCTCCTGTTCCCGCGTCGGGTTGGCGAACATGAGCAGTTGGAGCATGCCCAGGATGCCGTTTAGGGGCGTTCTGACCTCGTGGCTCATGTTGGCCAGAAATTCGTTTTTTGACTGGTTGGCCGCGTCGGCCTGGGCTTTGGCCGCCACGAGGGAGGCTTCGGCCTCCTTGCGGGCGGTGACGTCCACAGCCATGGTGATCACCCCCTGTTGGCCGTCGGGCATGGTCCCGAGCGGCGCGCTGGCCATCTCCCACACCTGCGTCGAACCGTCCTTGCACTGGATGCGGCACTCCACGGTCCGGCCGTGCTCGAAACCCTGGTCAGGCACCCCGGACAGGCCGGCGAAGGACGGATCGACACAGGTCACCGTCGCGGACACGCGGCGCATGTCCGGCAATTCCTCGGCGCTGTAGCCGCTTTTGCTCGTCCAGGCCCGATTGACGCTGAACACCCGGCCGGTTTCGGAGTGGATCATCATGGGCAGCGGGGCCTCGCGTACAGCTGTCCGGAACCGCCCCTCGCTTTGGCGCAACTCCTCCCTGGCCCGATACTGCAGGGTGACGTCGGAAAACACCAGGACCACGCCGACCACCGCCCCGGAGGCGTCGTGGATGGGCGCGGCGCTGTCCGCAATCTGGCATTCCCGGCCGTCGCGCGACAAAAGCGAGGTGTGGTTGGCCAGCCCCACGACCTTTCCGGTGCGTATAACCCGCCGGGCGATGTCCGGACAGGATTTCCTGGTAATGGTGTCCACGATCACGAAGACCTTTCCCAGCGGCTGGCCCATGGCTTGGGCCTCGTCCCAGCCCGTGAGCCGCTCGGCGGCGGGGTTGATGCGGACGATACGCCCGTCCGGGCCGGTGGCGATGACCGCGTCACCGATGGAACGCAACGTCACCGCCAGGTTTTCCCGGCTCTCGCGCAGGGCCTCCTCGGTAGCCTTAATGGCCGAAATGTCCGCGTGGGTTCCGATCATGCGCAGGCCCATGCCGTTTTCGTCCCGGGCCACGATCTTGCCCCGGTCCAGGATCCATTTGAGCGAACCGTCCTTGCAGCGCATACGGAATTCGCAGGAATAGGACTGGGTCCGGCCCTCGATATGGTCGGCCAGGGCGGCCTCGGCCCGGGCCAGGTCCTCGGGATGCACCAGCCGGCTCCAGGTTTCGTAGGTGTTCGCCAACTCGTCCGGAACGTAGCCGAGCATTTCCTTCCAGCGCCTGGAATACTGCACCGCGCCGCTGGCGATGTCCCAGTCCCAGACGCCGTCGCCGGCCCCCTCCAGGGCGAACTGCCAGCGGGTTTCGCTTTCGCGGAGCAATGCCTGGTTTCTCTTTCGGGCAATGGAGCTTGCGGCCACAAACGCCGCAAGCAGGAGCAGGAAACACATCCAGGAAACCAGAAGTGATTTGGTGAAGGCGTCCTGTTTTTCGGACAGTTCCTCGAAACGTCTTCTGGCCTCATGTTCCAGTTTGTCGCCAAGACGATCCACATCCGCCGCCACGCTTCGCAGTTCCAGGCCCAAGGCCTCGCCCTCGCCGCCCGACAACGCTGTTCTTTTGGCCGCAAGACTCCCGAGGTCGATGATACGTCTGGCATAGCCGGCCAGCCCGGCCCGAAGTGATTCCGTGTCCACGGGCTTGGCCGATGTATGACCCGCATCCAGTCCGTCCAGAATGTCCTGGACACGCCGGACGGCTTGGTCGAATAGGGCGTCCCGGGCCGCCGGAGACACGCCCTCCTCTCCGGACAACAGGCGTTGGGTGGCCAGTTCACCCTTGAGGACCTCGATCCTGATCCGTTGCAGCCCCTCGATAACCGGGAGAAAGCCGCGATGGCTCTCCCGCCAGGAGGCGTTGGCGAACCAGAAAAGCGCACCGGACAGGATGGTGACCAGGACGATGGCGAAAAACGGGATGTTTCCATCCACAAAGATGTCGCGAAAGGGTCTTTTCCGGTTTTCATGCGCCATGCGCGGTCTCCCGTCCTTTCTTTTCCCGCGTCCGTCCCGGACGTCACAGGATCAGGGCGCCGTATTGTCCGGCATGTCCTGGGCCGTGAACCCGAACGGGGCCACCAGGGCAAGATGTTCCGGAGATCCGACGAACCCGCGAAGCACCTCGTCCACGGCGCGCCGCAATGCCTCGTCCCGCTTGCGGAACCCGAATGCCGGACTTCCCGCGCATTCCTCGCCGTCCTGGACAAACCCCTGAAACGGGGTGGCGGACTCGAGCATTCCGTTCGAATCCCGGGCCATCAGATTGACCGTGGGCCCGGACAAGGCCAGGCCATCCGCCCGTCCGGCCTTCACGGCGGCCGATCCGGTGGCCGCGTCCGGCACCCGGAACAGGCGGGCGTCGGGGACGCCCATACTTTTCAGGCCCTGCTCCTCCACGGACCCCGACAGCACGGCGACGACCACGTCCGTCCTCTTCACCAGATCCGCACAGGAATGCAGGTTCTTGGGATTGCCTGAACGCACGAGAAGGCCCTGACCGACCTTGGCCGTGGGCAGGGAAAAATCGATGCGCCGGGAGCGCTGCGGGGTGATGAACATCCCGGCCGCGATCATGTCGATCTCGCCGCGTTCCAGTTCATGGATCAGGTTCGCGAACTCCACCAGGACCCACCGCACGTCCTTGATCCGGAGCCTGTCAAGGACGGCCCTGGCCGTTTCCGGCGACTCGCCCGTGACGCGTCCCGCCGCGTCCCTGAAGGAATAGGGATATTCCTCGGCATAGCCCACGCGCAGGACTTTTCCGGACCAGACCGCATCCGGTCTTTCCCGGGCGAGGAAGATGGCGGCAAGCGCGGCGAGGAGCCCGACGACGGCCGCCACGGTCACGGTTGAGGGTATCGAACGTTTCATGGCTTCAGGTCTTTTCCCGGAAAGACGCGGACGGTTCAAGAAGACCAACCGCCGGGGACTACTCCCCGATTTCCCCATACCATAGACCAGATAAAGAAGGAACGTAGAAAAACAAAAAAACGCCGCCTTGTCGGCGACGCCATGAAAAGCGATGCCCCGGTTCCGGAGGTCAGTCGGCGCGCAACACCACACTATAGGCGTTGCAGAAGGCGAAAGCCGCGTCTCCTGGTGAAAGCCCCAGTTCCCGGAGGCTTTCCGAGGTGACCGCCGCGCATATCCGGGTGCCGTCGGCAAGGCGCACCAGGATTTCGCCCGCAAGTTCCCCGGCCATAATCTTCTCCACAACCCCGGAAAACACGTTCTCGGCCGTGGTCGCCGGCGGGTTCGGGCCGGCCGTCACGGTCACGAACGGGGCCTTGATCTCGGCGGTCAGAAAGACGCCCGCCCGGATGTGCAGGGTCTCCAGACTCTCGTTGGTGATGACCGCTGTCAGCCGGTGTCCGCCCAGGGTGGCCAACTCCACGATGGAGTGGACATCCGCCTGGAGCACCCGGACCACCTTGCCGTAGAAGGCGTTGCGGGCGCTGGTCTTGCGTTTGGCCTCGCGGGCCAGGACCCGGCGTTCGATGCGCCGGCGGTCCTTTTCGGAAAAGTCCAGGTAGGAGGCGGTGAGCACCGGGGTGGAATGGCCGAGGATCTTTTGCACCACCAAAAGGGGCGCTCCCTGGCGCAGAAGCTCGATGCCCCGGGAACGCCGCAGGGCGCTCGGGTTGGCCAGGTCCTTTTGCAGGCCGCAGGCCGTGGCCCGCTCGTAGAACGCGCGGCGCACGAATCCCTGGTCCAGATGAAATATCCGGCCGCGAAACCCGGCCAGAACGGGATCGGCCAGGGCCTTGGCCAGTTCCGGGGCCAGGGCGTCGGGCAGGCGCACCTCGCGCCGGGCCTCCCCCCGCCCATGGCCGAAAACCAGGATGCCGCGCGAAAGGTCGATGTCGGTCCGATCGTCGATGGCCAGCACCTCGCCGAGCCTGGCTCCAGTATGGCGAATGACCAGATAGACCAGGCGCACCCGGGATCGGGAGGCCACCGAATCGACGCGCCGGGCCTGGGCGACCCACCGGGTGAACGATCCGGTCAGGCCTTCCATCTCCAGGGTATCCAGGTGTTTGACCCCGTCCGGCACGAAAAAAACCTCATCCGCGCGCGGCAGTCCCTCCAACCGGGCCGGGACGAGGGGGGTGCCGTCCGGACCGGCCGATCCGGACGGACCGGCCGCGTCCGTCGCGGGGACGCCATCCGGGAAATCGGGCAACGCGGTGTCCATTTCCGGAGTGGTAAGCCCCGACCGGTTGGAACGCAAGCACTCGCCCCAGAAATCGTTCCCGATCCCGGGGCTTGACTATTATCACTAAAATTATTAAATTCGTGACAAACGAATCGGACCTCGTCGGGGGAAGCCATGTACTTCGAAACCGCGGGCATCGACGTGTCCCTCTTCGTGCCGCCGCTTACCGCCCTGGCCATTTCCTTTTTCACTTCCATGGCCGGGGTGTCCGGGGCCTTCCTGCTTTTGCCTTTCCAGATGTCCGTTCTCGGCTTCACCAACCCTTCGGTCAGTTCCACGAACCAGCTTTTCAACATCGTGGCCATCCCCAGCGGCGTGTACCGCTACCTGCGGGAGGGGCGCATGGTCTGGCCCCTGACCTGGGCCGTGATCATCGGCACCCTGCCCGGAGTGCTTCTCGGGGCCTGGGTGCGGGTGGCCTGGCTGCCGGACCCGCGCCAGTTCAAGCTCTTCGCGGCCGCCGTCCTGGGGTATATCGGCTGCCGGATGGCCCGCGACCTGCTGTTCAAAAAAAGCGGCGGCCACGACCGGGCCAAGGGCGAAAAGCGACCACAGGTCACGGCCCGGGAACCGGGAGGAGCGGCTTCTCCCGGGACATCCGGCGGGCCGGGGCTTCCCCCGGCGCGGGTGATCCGGTTCGACGCCGCCCGCATCGCCTACGAGTTCCAAGGGGAGACCTACGCCGTTTCGACACCGGGCATCTTCGCCCTGAGCCTTCTCGTGGGCATCGTGGGCGGGGTGTACGGAATCGGCGGAGGGTCCATCATCGCCCCGTTTTTCGTGTCCATCTACGGGCTTCCGGTCTACACCGTGGCCGGCGCCGCGCTTATGGGCACCTTCGTCACCTCCGTGGCCGGGGTGGCCTTCTACCAAGCCATTGCGCCGTTTTACCCGCACATGTCCGTGGCCCCGGACTGGGGGCTCGGGCTGTTGTTCGGGTTGGGAGGGATGGTGGGGATGTACCTCGGCGCCCGCTGCCAAAGGCATGTTCCAGCCAGGATCATCAAGGGCATGCTCACGGCGATCATTTTTTTCACCGTCTGGAAATACGTGGCCGAATACCTCCGGTAACCCGCCGCACGATCCGTCCCGTTCCGGATTTCCTCCGCCCGCGACCGGTGTGATCCGGGCCGCCCGAAGACATCGCGTTCAACCGTAAAGTATTTCCGCGTCGGTCCGAAAAGAGGTCATGGGCAAAACGGCGCGGCCCGGACACGAAACGCCGGTCGCCGCATGCCGCGTCCAGCCATGGAGGGCTTGATGGGACGGGTCATCACATCGTGTTTTGGACGCCGCCTTGACGCGGCATACGGCAGTCCGGCCGCGACGCAAGCCCAGGATCACCCCCCGCCGCTTTTTTCCGACGCGGAAATCTGGGCCAGGGACTATTCCCTCGCGGACAGCGTGGTGTTCGGCGTGTGCGCCGTGGCCGAAATCCTGTCCCGGCACCTGGGGCGCGACGGCAGGTGGCCGGCCCTGCTCCTCGACCTGCTCAAGGACTCGGCCCGCCAGTCCGAGGAAGGCCCGCATCCCGTGTCCCGAAGCGCAAGGGACCTCAAGGACCTGATCCTGAGCAGCCTGAGCCGGAAAAACTCGCAGGACTTCTCGGCCGCCCTGCTCATCGTGGATCTTATCGAATATACGCCGAAATACCGCACAAGCTCCGGAACTTAAGGCCACGGGACGGTCATCCCTGGAAAGCGTCTTGCCGTTGCGACGCATCCGCAGGGGAAGGCCTCTTCGACTGGCCGCCGCCTCTCGTCCGAATTTCTCTTTTCTCCTCGACACGCAAAAAAACGTCCATCCCGGGGACTGGCGTACAATGCCCCGGGATGGACGAGAAAGGCGGGCTCTGAACACCGGATCAGGACCGGTGCGGCCGTCACGCCGGCGGTGCCTTCCTTAAGGGACGCGACACTAGGCGCTCGCGGTGCCGGCGGACTTGAGCTGGGCGATCTGCTGCTGCAGGGAGGATATCTGCGCCTGCAACGTGGACACGATGGGCTGCTTCGTCGCGTCGGGGATATCCTGCTCCTCAACCTGAAGAATCTTGGCCTGCAGGGCCTCGATCTGGGCCTCGAGGTCCTCGACGGACTCCGAGCTGGAACTGCCGCTCGACCCGCCGCTGCCGCTGGCGCTGGAGGAAGACTCGCTCTCGCTGCTTTCGTCGCTTTCGCTGTCGCTGCTCGTGGACTCCGCCTCGCCGGTGGCGTTGTTGAGAATCTCGGCCAGTTGTTTGGCCGCATCGGAAATGGTCACGGTATCCGTGCTGGAGGTTGTGCTGGAACTGGACGAGGAATCCTCATCGTTGTTCTGGTTGTTGATGGACTCGATCGCCGAGGCATAGCTGCTGGTCAGGACGCTGCTGATCTCCATGGTGCGACTCCGTTGTTTGAGACCTTCCCCTGCTCCCTGGGATGGAAAAAATTGCCGACACAACGCAAAAAAATTGCTTGCGTCCATGCAAAGCATTTTCCAGGCCGGGCCGGGCAGAAAAGTCCATAAAAATAAATTCAATGAAATCAGATAAATATTCCGGAGCATAGCGTTCAGAAGGCGGGAACGCCCGGCCCGGTCGGGGAAAAAACTGCCGGAGGCCTCGGGCACCGGCCGGGTCAGGGCGTCGAGGTCGGGGGCTGGGAGGGTTCCGGCGGGTTTTCCAGGAGAAAGGCGTACTGTTGGCGCTCGATCACCTCCAGGACCACCGCGTCGGGCCGCTCGGCGGCCACGATCCCCGGGAGGTAGGCATGGTTCCACAAAAACACGGCGCTCTGGAACCGCCCGGCCAGAAAAGGGATCATGGCCGAGGCAAAGGAATCGCGGAAAAACAGGACCTTCGGAAGGTCCTTGTCCCCGGTCTCGGCCACAACCATGGCCCGCTCCGGATGGTCCGCCGGATCGGCATAAGGCCGCGGCGCGCCGAAAACCGCGGGGCGGCCGCGTCCCTCGGGATTTTTGGGGACCAGCCGGATGTTCGTTTCCGGAAAAAGGTCGGGCATAAGGAGCATCCCGGCCAGATCCCCGCCCGGAACCACTGCCTCCACCACGTCGAAATCATCCTCCCGCAGGGCCGGAATCCCCGGGAAACGCGTCCGCAAGGTCTCGACAAGCGCCTTGGCGGCCGTAAACGCCCCCCAGGCGTTCCAATGGGTGTCGGTCTTCCAGTAGGTCCGGCGCACGGCCTTGGCCCGGGCCAGTTCGTCGCGCACATCGATGACGGCGATCCCGGCCTGGGTCAGACGATCCTTCAAGATATCCAGGCGCGACAAAGGCCGCAATCTGCGGACATACGGCGGCAGAAACTCGGGGTAGGCGGTATGCTTGTCCGGCGGCACCAGCACGTAGAAGGCGATGCCCTGGGCGGCCAGCCGGTCCCGGCGCTCGGTCAGCACGCGGACCATGTCGTCCTGGAGCGTCCGCGGCAGGTTCATGACGTTGAGATAATCGTCAAGAGCCTGTTCCAGGGAATAGTAAAGCCAGCCTTTTTGGCCGATGACCACCCCCGGCACCGGGGATTCGCCGAAAACGGCCAGGCGCAGCCGGTTGCCGGAACGGATCAGCGTCTGCCGCAGGGGGAAACGCTCCGCGAAACCGGACGCGAGCCGAGACACGAATCCCGCCGGGTCGGCCCAAAAACCGGCGAGGCGGGGTGCCCGGGCCGGGTCCCGACTCTCGGGAACCACCACGGGTGCTGGCTCAAAGCCCAGTATGGAGGCGGACATGGGCGCGATCAGGACGGCGATCACGAGCGCGGACTGGAAAAGGGGGGAAAGGCGGGCAATCACGATCAGAACCGGGCGTAGATGAAGGGGGAATAGGTCCCGGCGGCGAGTTGCATGGCCGACAGGAGCAGCAGTGCGGCCGGGGCCACGGTCCGAGCGGCAAGGAATGCGCCCCGGCCGAGGGGGCCGAGTCGTCCGGAGAAATCACCCACGGTCCGAACGAGCCCCCCGAGGGGCAGGGAAAACACCACGGCCGCGCCGAAGGCGGCCATGGCCTGCCTGGTGACCGACGTGATCCAGGTATACGCAAGCCCCTCGAACCGGAAGGAAAAAAGCGCGCCGAGGTAGCTTACGGCCTGGGACAGGTCGGCGCTCCGGAAAAATATCCAGCCGAGCATCACCGCCAGAAGCGCATAGGCATGGCGGACCGCGGCGGGCATGGTGCCCAGCGCCCTGCCCGCCCGGGTCCTTTCGAAAATCAGGAACACGCCGTGCCACAGGCCCCAGGCCACGAAGGTCCAGTTGGCCCCGTGCCACAGCCCGCACAGGACGAAAACGACCAGAAGGTTGCGGGTGACCCTGGCCGGGGACACCCGGCCGCCGCCAAGCGGAATGTACAGGTAGTCGCGAAACCAGGTGGACAGGGAGATATGCCAGCGCCGCCAGAATTCGCGCACGCTACGGGAAACGTAAGGGTGGTCGAAGTTCTCGGGAAGCGTGATGCCGAAGGCCCGGCCAAGGCCCACAGCCATATCCGTATATCCGGAAAAGTCGAAATAAATCTGGGCGGTATAGGCCAGAAGGCCGATCCAGGCCGTTCCCATGTCCAGGGGGCCGCCCAGGGGACGGGGGGAAAAGGCCGCGTCGGCCACGGGGCCCAGCGTGCCGGCGAGAAGCGCCTTCTTGGCCAGTCCCACGGCGAACCGTGAGAGGCCGGAGGCGAAATCGGCCAGCGAGGGACGGGGATCGAGAAGCCCCGGGAGCATGCCGGCGTAGCGGGCGATGGGGCCGGCCGCGATTTTTGGAAAAAAAGACAAATACAGGGTGAACCTGGTCAGATTGGACTCCGCGGCGATCCCTCCCCGGGACACGTCCATGAGATAGGCCACGGCCTGGAAGGTGAAAAAGGAAATGCCCAGGGGAGGCGGTCCGGTGATGGAATCGATGCCGGCCAGGTTCACCGAGGGCAGGGCCGAAAGCACGAAACCCAGGTATTTGGCCTTGGCCAGAAAAAGGATGTTGGCCGCCAGGCCCAAGGCCAGAAGACGCCGGCCGCGCGCCGTGCCCCGGGCCCGTTCCAGGGCCATACCCAGGGCGAAATTGACCAGGATGGAGCCGATAAGAGCCGGCAGGGCGGAAACATCGCCCAGGGTGTAAAATGCCAGGCTGGCCAGAAGGATGACGTAGGGACGCGCCCGGCGCGGCGACAGCAGGAAGCCGGCCAGGGCAGCCGGAAGAAACAGGAAGAGAAAAAGCGGGGATTCCAGGCTCATGGGGTTCCGGTTCGCACGCGCCCCCGGGGGAGTTTTTTCGCGGGGGCGGACAACGGGTCTTCGTATCCCCTCCGCGACAGGGATTCAAGTCGGAAACCGGGGCCAGAGCCCGCCCCGGCCGTACGCCCAAACCCGCCGACCCGCGGATGACAGCGCCCGCGGCCTCTGCTACCACACGGGCCTGCGCCGCATCCCGGCGGCGTTCAGGGGAGGAATCCGTGTCCAAGAAGAAGCATCGCGAACGACCGTCGCCGGATAGCCTGGGCCTGCCGCCGGTCGGGGTGGACACCCATGCCCATCTGGACATGGCCGGCTACGCCCCTGAAGAGATTCCGGACATCCTGGCCCGGGCCGCCTCGGCCGGAGTGGCCCGCATCGGCAACGTGTTTCTCGGCCCGGCGGCCTATGCCCGAAACGCCCGGCTTTTCGCCGAGGCCCCGCAGGTCTTCTTCATCCTGGGAATGCACCCGACCGAATGCGCGGCATACCCGGATTCCCTCACGGCCGAGATGGAGGCCGCCTTCCGCGCCGACCCCAGGCTTCGGGCCGTGGGCGAGATCGGCCTGGACTTCTACTGGGACGCCGCGCCCCCCGAGGACCAGAAGCGGGCCCTCGCCCGGCAGTTGGAACTGGCCAGAGGGCTCGATCTGCCGGTGGTCATCCACAGCCGCAACGCCGAGGCCGAAACCCTGGCCATCCTCGCGGACATGGGGTTCGCCGGCAGGCCCCTGGTATGGCACTGTTTCGGGGGCGACCCGGACCTAGCCGACCGCATCATGGCCATGGGCTGGCATGTCTCCATCCCGGGACCCGTGACCTATCCCAAAAACAATGCGTTGGCCCGGGCCGTGGCCGGAATCCCCCTGTCCCGGATCATGCTCGAAACCGACGCACCGTTTCTGACCCCCGAACCCTGGCGCGGCAAGCGCAACGAACCGTGCCACCTGGGCTTCACGGCCGCGCGCATCGCCGAGATCAAGGGCATCCCGGCCGAGGAGGTCTGGCGGGCAACCGCCAGGATCGCCGAAGCCTTTTTCGGACTCTCCGCCCTCTAACATCGCATCCTAAAGAACTCCGCATCGTACTTCAGGGATGCGGCTGTCATTTTTTCTTCCGCTTGGGAGGGGTGGCGGGGACTGCGGAAATACCCCCGCACAAGCTCGGAAAGAGTCTACGCCTCTTGCGCCAAAACGCCCTGGATCAACAAGCCATGACGCCGTATGCTGCGCCCCTCTTCCGGTTGACTTCCTTCCAGGAACTTGTACGTAGTACGGATTCTCCTGAAAACAACACCCCCGCCCATTGGAGGACGACCTCATGAAAACGTTCCTGCTTTGGATCGCGCTGTGTCTGTCGTGCATCTCCTTCCCGGACCCGCTTCTTGCCGCTGACAACGCGAAACCAGCCGGATACGCCCAGGAGGCCAAAGGCGAGGTCATGGCCTCCCGCGACGGACAATCGCGTCCGCTTGGAGCCAAGGACCCGGTCTGGCAGGGCGACACGCTGGCCACCAAGGCCGAATCCTCGGTGCAGATCATGTTTTCCGACGGCACGATTCTGGCCATGGGACCGGAAAGCCTGCTCGTGGTCAAGGAATACGTGAACGAATGGGGCGCGGACAAGGCCCTCACCAACAAGATGGGATTCTCCTATGGCCCGGGGGTGTTCCGGGCCGTCACCGGAATCATCTCGGACCGCAACCCGGCCGCGTTCAAGATCGATACACCACTGGGGCTGATCGGCATACGGGGAACGGAACTGGCGTCACTGGTGACCGCGCCGGCCCAGGCGGGCGGCAAGCCCTTCGGCGCGGCCTTGGCCGACGTTTTCGCGGCCAAGGGCGACACGGCCGCACGCCTGCTCGGCGCCCTGTGGTCGGAATTGGCGGCCGGAGTTCCCCAGGAGGCCCACGCCCACATCAATGGCCTCAACAAACGGCCCCTGGCCTTCACGGACAAGATGGGCAAATCCGTGACCATGGCCGTGGGCCAGGGCGTGACGGTCACCCGCGAACGCGGCGTCTCCGAGCCCGGGGCGATCCCACAGGTCCTGGAGACAGTCCTGCCAAAGGCGCCGATCAACACCAAGGCCAAGGTCCCGGCGGCATACAAAAAGACCCTTGGCGAAGATCCCGGATTGAACAAAGAGGGCGGCGAGGGGAGTAGCGGCAGCGGCGGATGCTCGTAAAACGGTTGGGCATGGCATTGCCAGGCGCGGCCGTCTCCCGTCTCCGGGGGGGGGGCGGCCGCCCATGTCTTGCCCAATTCCGCCCCGCGTACGGCTTTTCAAACAAAAACCCCGCGCCGGCGAGCCGACACGGGGCGTAAAAGAAGCGCTTTCCGGGAAACTACGCCCGGGAAATCGCCTCGGCGGGACAGGAATCAATGGCCTCGTCCACGCAGTCGGCGTCGGAATCGGGGTCCTTCACCTGGGCCTTGCCGTCGGCGTTGAGTTCAAACACCTCGGGACAGGTTTCGACGCAGGCCTCACAGCCCATGCACGCATCCTGATCGATCTCAATGGCCATATCAAAATCCTCCTTGGTTTTTCGACCCCATACCGTGGGTGAGGGGGTTCGTCCAGGTCCGCGCGCCCGGAAATCCGCCGCAGCGTCTCCCCGATCCACGCCTTTTTCAAATCGCGTTTTGAGTACGGTTTTTGCGGACGCCATGCAACAAAAAAAGTGCCCTCTCCTTCTTCTCCCCAATTCCCGGAAACCGCAAGGGGGGTTTTATCGGGGCGGAATTGGGGAATGCAATTTCTTGTCAAACATGTTATCAAAGCATGACATATCTCCCGCCCCAAACAGGACCGCGAGGACCCTCTCCGGAGTAGCCATGGCCGTACTCAAGCGCAGAATCGATGAAATCTGTTCCCGCGAGGTCGTCGGTATCGCCCCTGGGGAACCGGCGTCCTCGGCTATCGAGATCATGCGCGCCCGCAACATTTCGAGCATCCTGGCCCTGGAAAACGATTTCCCGGTCGGCATATTCACCGAGCGATCGGTGGTGCGCATCGCCGCGAACAAGGGACTGGACTTTACGGGGCAGTGTCTGGCCGACGTCATGAGTTCCCCAGTCCTGTCGGTCACCGGAGACACCTTCATCCACGAGGCCCTAAGCCTCATGGCCCACAGCAAGATCCGACACCTGGTGGTGGTGGACGAGGCCGGACAGGCCGCCGGAATGCTCACCCAGTCCAACCTCATCGAGCATCTCGGGCATGATCCCTTCATGGAGGTCAAGCGCATCGACCAGATCATGTCCCGGATCGTCGTCACCGTGCCCCAGGATTTCCCCTTTTCCCGAGCCCTGGGGGAGATGGCCGATAAGTCCTTGAGCTGTCTCGTGGTGACCAAGGACGATATCCCCACCGGCATCCTGACCGAACGCGACGTGTTGCGGATGGCCGGGGGCGGCATGTCCGCCACCGGCCTCACCGTCGCCCAGGTGATGCAGCACCCTGTGCTGACCATCGAGGCCACGGCCTCCGTGGCCAAGGCCGCCGCGCTCATGCGCGAAAGAGGAGTCCGCCGCCTGGTGGTGATCAACAGGCATCGGCGCATCCAGGGTCTGGCCACCCAGTCCAACGTGGTCAAAGCCCTGGAAAGCAATTACATCCAGACGCTCAAAGAGGTCATCCGGGACAAGGAGGTCGAACTCATGGCCGCCTACCGGAACCTGCGCGAAAAGACCGTCTATCTGGACAGCATCCTGCGCTCGGCCATGGACATGGGCATCGTGGCCGCGAACATCGACTTCTGTATCAATTACTACAATCCGGCCGCGGAGCGGCTGCTGGGGCTCCCGGCCAGAGAGGCCGTGGGTAAGCACATCTGGGAGGTGCATCAAAACGCGGAGGTGCCTCTGGACCGCCTCTCCAGGGGATTCCAGGCCATCCACAAGAACATGGCCCACACCTTTTGCATCGAGCGCAAGGGGATCGACGGGTTCCGCCACGTGGAGGCCCAGGTCTCCGGCATCCGCGACGAGCAGGATCGATTAAGCGGCTACGTGCTCATGCTGCGCGACGTGACCGAACGGATCAAGGCCGAGGAGATCATCCGCCACATGGCCTATCACGATCCCCTGACCGATTTGCCCAACCGGACCCTGTTGCACGACCGGCTGGACCTGGAGATCAAGCGGGCCAAACGCAACAACGCCCCCCTGGGCGTGGTCGTTCTTGACCTGGACCGGTTCAAGGAGGTCAACGACAGCATGGGTCATCTGGCGGGGGACCATCTGCTGCGCCTCCTTTCCGTTCGTTTGCGCCAGGGGCTTCGCGCCAGCGATACCGTGGCCCGCATGGGCGGCGACGAATTCACCATCCTCCTGCCCGATCTGCGGGGCAGGGAAGACGCCGAGACCATGGCCCTAAAAATCCACGGGCTGATCCAGGAACCCTTTCTGCTTGAAGGGCAACGTGTGAAGTTGTCCGCCAGCCTGGGGCTGGCCGTCTGCCCGGAAGATGGGGACGACGCCCATGCCCTGATCAAAATGGCCGACGAGGGCATGTACCGCCACAAGCGCGATGACCTCCGGCGGCCGGGGAGGACCGGGTGAGCGATCCGACGCCTTCCGACGGGCAGGCCCGTCCGATCCCCGGCAACGCCCTCCAGGACCTCCTGGACTCCCTGCCCGGGCATGCCGCCGCCCTCACTCCCCAGGGCGTCGTGACCATGGCCAACGCCTCGCTTACGGCCTTCGCCGCGGCCAGCCCGGTGCCGGTGCGGGAGCTCTTTTGCCCGGGTACCGTATTTTGCGTCGCATGCGCGGCGGTCTTTCCCGACGGTCTGGGCAATGCCGTGCACCAGGGGATCACGGAAATGCTGGACGGCGGCCGGGCTCGCTTCACCATCGAAGTCCCCTTTCCCGGCGAAGATCACGAACACTGGTTCACCCTTTCGGCCACGCGCTGGCGCGGGCCGGAGGCCGGCGTCCTTTTGACCCTGGTGGACATCACCCGGCAAAAGCAGCTTGAGGAGCACATCCTCCACGACGCCTTCCATGACACCCTGACCGGCCTTTTCAACCGGGCTCTGTTCATAAACCGGCTGGAGCGGGCCATAAATCGGGTCCGACGCGACCCGAACCAGCTTTTCGCGGTCATCTATATGGACATCGATCGCTTCAAACTGGTGAACAAGACCTTCGGGCACGTCACCGGCGACCGGCTGCTCATGGTCATGGCCAACCGCCTGCAAAAGGCCACCCGGGCCTCGGACACCCTGGCCCGCTTCGGCGGGGACGAATTCGCGGTCCTGGTGGAGGACGTGGACGGCGCGGACGGAGCCATCGCGGCCGCCGAACGCATCCTGAACCGGATGGCGACGCCCTTCACCCTGCGCCGGCACGACATCTCCATCACCGTCAGTATCGGCGTGGTCCTAGGGACCACGACCTACAACCACCCGGACCATGTCCTGCGCGACGCAGACAACGCCATGTACAGTTCCAAAGAGCACGGCGGCAACCACTGCACTCTTTTCGACGCCGGCATGCGGGTCACCTCCAGCCGGCGTATGGAGATCGAGCTCGATCTGGGCAAGGCCTTGGCCGAAGACGAGATCCTGGTCTATTACCAGCCCATCGTGTCCCTGCGTTCGGGACGCGTCACCGGCCTCGAAGCCCTGGCCCGCTGGCGGCACCCGCGCCTGGGCATGATCCCGCCCATGGAGTTCATCCCCGTGGCCGAGGAGTCCAACCTGATCCACGTGCTCGGGGATATGGTCTTTCGCAAGGCCTGCGAGCAGCTCACATCGCTTACACAACGGTTTCCCGAAAACGCGGGCCTGACCATGAGCGTCAACATCTCGGCCAGGCAGTTCCGCCGGCCGGACTTCGTGGCCGGCCTGCGCGGCATCCTGGAGAAAACCGGAGCCTGCCCCTCCCGGATGTGCCTAGAGGTGACCGAAAGCATGCTCCTGGAGGACGTCGAGTCCGCCGGCCGGACCATCCGGGATCTCAAGGACCTGGGTCTCAAGGTGGTCATCGACGACTTCGGCACGGGATACTCCTCGCTGAGCTACCTGCAGCGTTTCCCCTTCGACTCCCTGAAGGTGGACCGCTCCTTTGTGACCACCATGAACGAGGCCCGGCAGAACCGGGAGATCATCCGGACCATCATCGCCATGGCCAGGCACCTGGGACTCCAGGTGGTCGCCGAAGGGGTGGAAGTCTGCGAACACCGGGACATGCTCACGGCGCTTGATTGTGAATTCGCCCAGGGCTTCCTGTTTTCCGAACCGCTCAGGCCCGAAGACCTCGACGCCCTCATCACGCGTCTCAACGGCTGCCCCCCCTGACCCCCACGGATGCGTCCTCGAACATCCCGAAAAAACAAAAAAGATTTGCCCGCGCTTCCCTTGCCGGTTATCCGGCGTGCCCACTTTCCTCGCCGGGGCCTCTTTTACGCGTGGCAAATCTTCATCTCGCGCCTCAATGCGCTGGTATGGGTGCCGGTTTTTATTTCCCTCGTCCCTCCGTTGGGGTTTTTTTCTATCTCTCAAGGAGAACCCACGTTCTCCCACACTCTATAAATAAGCACCAGCGGGCCGTTGTAAAGGAGCGGCGCATCATGTCCCCGGAGGTCTGTCCCGGCTGGCCTGCCTGATGCTCTTGGTGACGATGTCGATATTGTCCTGAAAGAGCGCCTCGTTGGGATTGCAACGATAGGCCTCCTCGAACCACGGCAGGGATTCCTTGATGTGACCGAGCTTGTTCAGGGCCAGTCCGATGTTGTTGTAGGCCGCGCAATACCGGGGGCATTGCTCCACAACCTTGCGGTACTCGCGCACGGCCCCAGCCAGATCGCCCTGGCCACGGCGTTTTTCCGCCTTTTCAAAGGCCTCGGCGCACCGGGATTGGTCCGTCCGGGCTTCCGGTTTCCGGACCGTCAGTCGCTTGGTCAGGTCCAGGTTGTCCGTGAACAGCTTTTCACCGGGGTCGCACTTGCGGGCCTCCTCAAACCACGGCAGGGATTCCCGGGCGTAGCCCAGGCTGAAAAGCGAAGCGCCGATGTTGTTGTAGGCCGTGCAATAGTCCGGGCAGGTGGTTACGACCTCCTGGTAGTCGCGGATGGCCGCGGCGTGTTCCCCCGCCGCCCTGCGGCCCTCGGCCTGGGCGAATACCTTGTCGCAGGTGGCCCGGCCCTTGGTCTTTCCGGCTTCGCCGGCCACAGAGGCGGCCTTTCGGGGAATCCGGCCGGCCTTGGTCTTTTCCAACCCGGCCTTTGCGGCCCGGGCCAGTTCCTTGGCCCGGCGCTCGTCGGCGGCCGACAGGGCCGGATCGGACCCAAGCCCGGAGAGCACGGTCAGGGTTCCGGAAAAATCGCCCTTGGACAACCGGGACCCGGCCTCGTCAAGCATTCCGGAAACCCTGGTCCGCGCGGACCGGTCCGCTCCGGAGATACGGGTCTCCAACGCCGCCAGGGGTGGATATCCCGGTATCCGGGCCTTGGCCTCGGCCAGGGCCGCAAGCGCGGCGTCATGGCGTCCCGAGGCCGAAAGCCCCTCGGCCCGGCGCATGACCGCGCGCAACTCGTCGCGAAGCCCCGCAAGACGCGCCCGCTCCGTCTTGGCCCAGGCGTCGGCCGGGTCCAAAACCAGGATATTCTCCACGCCCGCCAGGGCCGCGTCCAGATCTCCCCGGGCACCGTCCTTCTGGGCCGTGGCGCGCAGATCCCGTATCCGGCCGGCCCGGTTTTTGCGCTCGGCCACGGTCTTCTCCAGTTCCTTCACCGGGGCGTAGGCGGAATTGACGCCCTTGGCCCGTCCAAGGGCGGCCAGGGCCTCGTCGGTCTTGCCCTGGGCCAGAAAGGCCTTGGCCTGATCCACGTTTTTGAGCACCAGTTCCCTGGCCTGGGCCGTCTGCTGCCTCGCGGCGACGGCGCCGGCGTGTTCGGGATCTGTCTTGAGAATCCCGGACAGTGTCGACAGGGTTCCGTCCATATCCCCGGCGGTCCACAGCTCTCTGGCCCTGGCCAACAGTTGGTCGGCCTTCCAGGCCTGTTCCCGGCGCGCGGCGATGGCCGATTCCATTTCCAACAAGGGACCGAACCTTTCGTTGATCCCCTTGACCTCGGCCACGGCGGCGGCGGCGCTCTCGAACTGTTTTTTTTCGAGAAAGACCGCGGCCTCCTTCAAGCCGGCAATGATCCTGTCCCTGCCTCCGGCCAGACGGTCCCGCGCGGCCTTGGCCGCCTCGTGCCCGGGATCCAGGGCCAGGGCGGACTGCACGGAGCGCAGGGCCCCCTCCACATCTCCGGCGTCCCAGGCCGCGCCCGCGGATGCCAGAAGCCCGTCCACCCGGGACAAGGTCTCCTTCCTGGCCTGCATGGACTTCTCCATGGCCGCGATGGCCGGATACTGGCCGTTTATCCGCCCGGCCTCATCCAGAAGCCCGGCCACCTGGACGAATTCGTCCCGGGACAGGTGCTCTCCCGCCCGGGCCAGGATGTCGCGCATGCGTTCGCGTTCGGACGCGATGCGCCGGTATTCCCCGGCCGCGTCCACGCTTTTGGGGTTGTTCTCCACAGCTTTGGCCGACGTTTCCAAGGCCCGGTCGATCTCGCCCCGGTTCCACAGCTTTACGGCCTCGGCCGTGAGTCTGGCGGTTTTTGCGGCATTCTCCCTGGCCCTGTCCATGTCGGCCTTGGAGACCGTCACGACGAACGTTCCCTCGCCTCGGCCCACCACCAGATCCCTGCTGTCGCGGACTTCCACGGCGGTCGTGTACCGGCCCACCGCATCGGCCGCGACCTTGACCTGACGCCCGGACTCGCCCTGTTCCAGATGCACCCCCGGCGGCACATTCCAGGTGAAGGCCAGAGGCGGATTCCCCGGCGGAGGGCTGACATCCACCCGCAAAAGCACGGTTCCGCCCTCTGGGACGGCTTCGACCTCCTCGGGCCCCACGCCATCCTTCCAAATCACCGGCCTCGGCCCCACCAGCCCCTTGTTCGACACCTCGACCATATAGGGCTTGGCCGCGACCACGGCCGAGACCCGTCCCAGATCCTTTCCTGCCAGCGGCATCCGCGCCGACACGGCAATCTCCGCCGGACCGTCGTCACGCAGGTAGAAGGAAATCTCCTTCTCCCCCACATTGACCAAGGTGGCGTTCCTGGGCAGGGCGGCCCACCGGAAATCCACGTCCTCGCGCACGGGGAAATCCTTGACCACGGCCTTGACCTCCTCGCCCACCCTCGGCTCCGCAGGAGAGACGGCCAGCCGGAAGACCGGTCCGGCCACGTCCATCTCCAGGGGCTCGGAGACCCCGACGGGCTCGGGAATTCCGTCAACAAGAGAAAAGACCGTCACCCATATTTTTTGCGTCCCGGGCCGGACAAACACGACCGTGTTTCCGGCCGGTCCCTCCGGATCGAGAAACCTGGCCCCGGCATCGGATTCCCAGCGGAATACGTAGCCTCCGGACGGAACCGGGGCCTCGCCGGCAAAAAGCGAGGCCGCGAAGGAGACTGCCCCGCCGGCGCGGATGGTCCCGGACAACGGGGCGGTCTTTTTCAGTTCCACGCGCAAAAGCCCCTGGCCAGCCGCCGCTGACGCCGGCGGAATGGCCGGAACCTGGGAGTCTTCCCGGGGAGACGGGGAGGAGACGGCGGAAGGTTCGTCCGGAACGGCGGCCATAGGGGATGACGTCCAGGCGCAGACGGCAAGCAGACACCACACCGCCACGAAAAAAATGCCGCGCCGTCTTTTTCCGCCACCGGCTAAACGCCGCCATGTCGTGGCGGACATCCGCTCCCTGTCGGTCATGGTGGTATCGATTGGCAGTGTTCGCATGGTTTGGACAAAGATAAAAGCAGGTTTCGTGCCAGACCGAATGGGCCTTTCCGTGCCCCGTCCAGGACGGTGGCCGAGGGGCTAAACTTTTCCATTTTGCGGCCGATACCGCCTGTGAGGACGGGATGCCGGATGCGTCCCGGAACGGCATGAACAGGGAGGTTGGTTCAAAACATGAAAGAGTTATCCACGATCACCGTCAATGGAAGAGAGTTGCCGATCGTCCATCTCCGTGACGCGCTGCATGCCGAGGCACTGGCGGACGCGCTTCTGCGGGAAAGGGACACGGCCGTCTTGCTCCTGTCACACCTCTTACCCCTTCATTTCGACAATGAACGGGCCAGACGCCACCACAGCATGCGGGAAATGGCGCCGATCCCCTCCCGGGAGATCCTGCAAAACGTCCCCAAACACCAACTGCGGCTCCGCAAGCACCTGGTTTTCGCCGAATTCTACAAAACCCGTCTGAACTGATCCCCCGGGGGCACGCGAAGAGTGCCCGCCGTGCCCCCGGGCTCCCCGATCCGGACACGCCGCTCTTGCCTTTGCAGCCTGTATCCGCGAAAGAAAGATTCCGCCCGTACCATGCGTCGACGGGACGAGACCACCTTTTGGAGACATTCCATGAAACACGGCTGTTCCATCGTAGCGGCGATCATGCTGGTTCTTTCCCTGTGCTCGACCGCCTTGGCCCAGGTGTCCTATCCCCCGGCCATGGCCGCAGAGGCGCCCCCCTATCCGGGAGCCGCGGTGGCTATGGCCGGCAAGGACGCCGGCGGCATCCAGGCCATGTTGACCACCCCGGACGCCCCGGAAAAGGTGGTGGCGTATTACCGCTCCCAACTTACGTCAAAGGGCTGGGAGGTCGCCCAGGAGATGGATATGCCCCAGGTGAGGACCATTTCCTTCGAGCGGGGGGAGAGCACCTTCACCGTGGCGGCCATGCCCCAGGGCGACGGCCAGAACACCATGATCACCCTGGTGCTGGAGGCCAAATAGGAGGGTTTCGGGGTCGGAGCCGGTTTCTTGACGCCGTCCCGGCCCCCGAACAATCCTCGTTCCGCCGAAAACCCAAGGACCGGTATACCAACAGATTCCCCCCGATGATGGCGCGGCCATGCATCGGAGGCAGAAAGAGCCGTCCGAAGAGATCGCCCGGCCGGATGAAACGCAAAACGCCGGAGGCGTGGCAGCGCCTCCGGCGTTTTGCGCGAAACGGCAATATGGCCCGAATCAGGCTAGGCCCAGGTCCTTTTTCAGGTATTCGAAATCGATATTGGCGCTCACCAGTTGCGCGCCCTGTCGGATCTTGATCTCGTCGCGCAGCTTGTGGCGCATGAGCAACGCTTCCATCTTCTTGGCCACGGAATAGGTGTCCTCGCGGACCACGATGATGGGAATCTCCAAAACCTCCGAGCGGGTCAGAATGATGTCGTTGGGATAGAGGTTGCCGGTGAGCACCAGGCAGGGGCTGTCGCCCTCCAGGGCCACGAGTTGGACGTCGGAGCGGTCGCCGCCGACGATGATGGCCGAATTCTTGTGCTTGCGAAAATGGGTCATGAAATTTTCGACCTGCATGGTGCCGATGAGAAAACTCTCCACAATGCGGTCGGCCTTGTGGTGGGAGGCGATGACCTTGCCGCCCAGGCGTTCGGCCAGATCGGACACCTTGATGGCCCCCATGAGCGGGTCCTTGGGGATGACGCCCAGGACCTTGATGCCCCGGCGCTCCAAGAAGGGGGCGATGAGCGTCTGGGTCTCGTCCATGAAGTTGGGCGGGATGTCGTTGATGATCACCCCGGCCAGGTTGTCGCCCAGGGTCTCGCGCAGAACCAGCAGGTAGTCGTAATTGAGTTCCTTGGAATAGCGGTCGATGACCAGGGCCCGCAGGCCAAGTTCCTTGACCACCCTGATGCCGTCGGTGTTGCAGTATTTTCCGGAGTACATGCCCCCGGACCCGGCCACAATGGTCACGTCCTTGTCCTTGCTCACAAACTCATAGGCGGCGCGAATCTTGTCGATGAACTCCGGCGGGGCGGACGCGGCGCTGAAGGCGTTGATCCGGAAATCATGGGTGACCAGGACGGGGGTGAGCATCTCGGGGGGTTCCGATGTGCCGAGGATCTTCTGCACGAAATAGGCATCCTCATCCCACATCCGGCCGTCGATTTCCTTGGGCATGGCGCCCACGGGTTTGATGTAGCCGACTTTGACCCCTTCCTTCTGCAGCCTCAGGCCAAGTCCCATGACCACCATGTTCTTCCCGGAATACCCGGACGTGGAACCAACATAGATGCCGGCCATGTTCTTCCCTCCTCGTGCGTTCACCGGCCCGGGGGCACGGTCCGCTCCCACGCCTGCCACGCGATGGACGTTACGGCGAAGGCGGCGTATCGGACACGCTCCGTGCGGCGTCGTGCGCCCCGGTTCCAAACCCGGGCACCGGACCATCAATACCTCGTGGACCAGGGATGGGCAAGAACGGCCTCGCGGGTTTTCCTCCCGGGAATGTCGAAAAAATCCGCCCTGCTCGCCGATGGACGGCCCGATACGACCGTCCGGGATATCTTTCGGCCCGGCCCATCCTTCCTTCCGTCCCGGCCCATCGGCGAACCACACGGGCGACTTGGAAAGTTTGTCCGGACCCGGTACAAGAGGAACCCGACGGATCGCGACGCCGGGTCGGGACCGCCTCGCGCCTGGCGGGAACGCCGGCCGGAAAGTTTTTCCGTCGCTACGCATATTCCACAACCTTGTGGTTTTCATGCTCCACCATTGCCCGGACCGGCTGAAAAACCCCTGAATCCGACACAATACCCGGCCCCTGTCCCGCGATACAACGTCTCCATCGGAGCCCGCATGACGCCAGAATCTTTCCGACAACTCCAAGAAGACATCGGGCATGTCTTTCACGACCCCACACTTCTGGAAACGGCCCTGACCCACAGTTCCCACGCCAACGAGTCCGCAAGCCCGTCCGAACACAACGAGCGCCTGGAATTTCTCGGCGATGCGGTCCTTGAACTCTGTGTTTCCGAGGAGTTGTTCCTCCGCTTCCCCGAGGTCCCGGAAGGGGCGCTGACGCTTTTACGCTCCAAGCTGGTCAGCGAACCGGCCCTGGCCGATCTGGCCCGTACGTGCCATCTTGACCAGTGCATCCGGCTCGGAAAGGGCGAGGAAAGCCAGGGGGGACGGAACAGGGATTCGCTTTTAAGCGACGCGCTGGAGGCCGTGTTCGCGGCGGTGTTTTTGGACGGCGGTTTTTCGGCCGCCCGGGATGCCATCCGCAAGGTCTTCACTGGTCGATGGCCCCACAGACCTGTGGAACCCAAGGCCAAGGACTACAAAAGCCGGCTTCAGGAACTTACCCAGAAGCTGTACAAGGCCAGGCCCGTCTATACCCTGGCGGACAGCCGGGGACCGGAGCACGAAAAGCTGTTCGAGGTGCGGCTCACCCTGCCCGGAGGCGAGGAGATCACGGCCTGCGGTTCGAGCGTCAAAAAAGCGGAGCAGGTGGCCGCGAAAAAGGCCCTTTCGATCCTTCAGGGCCAGGAAGGCGCCTGACTTCCGACCAGGGAGGGACCACGTGGTCCCCGCCTCCCTGGTCGTTTCCTTTTTCCATCCATCCCGCGTCCTTCAGAGGGCCTCTTGCGTCAGGCGGCCCTTTCGAACACGGGGTCACAACCCGGCCTAGCCGCTGATGAGCTGCATGGCCAGCTGGGGCAGCGAGTTGGCCTGGGACAGCATGGCCACCGCGGCCTGGGTCAGAATCTGCTGACGCACGAATTCGGTCATTTCCGCGGCAACATCCACGTCGGAGATGCTCGATTCAGCGGCCTGCAGGTTCTCGGCCTGAATCTCCAGGTTGGAAATCGTGTTCTCCAGGCGGTTTTGCATGGCACCCAGATTGGCCCGGATGATGTCCTTGGAGACAATGGCCAGGTTGATCCTGTCCAGTGCGGCCTGGGCCAGGGACTGGGTGGAGATGCTGTCGCCCGCCGCCAGACCGACGCCGAAGGCCGAGGCCGTGCAGTTGCCGATCATGACGTAGTAATAGTCCTCGGCGCTGGAGTTGCCGGTCCCGAAATGGATCTTGAGCTTTCCGGTGGAGGTGAGTCCGCTCCCGTCGTGGACGGTCGAGGACAGGTTCCCGTTGAGCAGATAGATTCCGTTGAAATCCGTGGCCACGGCGATACGCGTGATTTCCGAGGCCATGGCCTGGTATTCCGAGTCGATGATCAGGCGCTGGTCGGAGTTGTAGGTGCCAGTGGCCGCCTGTTCGGCCAGTTCCTTCATCCGGATGAGTTTCTCGTCGACGATCTGCAGCGCGCCGTCGGCGGTCTGGATGAGGGAAATGGCGTCGTTGGCGTTGCGCACCCCCTGGTTGAGGGTCGCGATGTCCGCGCGCATAAGTTCGCGAATGGCCAATCCCGCCGCGTCGTCGGCGGCGGTGCCGATGCGCAGTCCCGACGACAGACGCCTGGTTGAAACCGCCAGCTGGCCGTAGGCGTTGGACAGGTTCCGGGCGGCGTTCATCGCCATCAGGTTGTGATTGATGACCAGGGACATAACGAAAACCTCCTTGTTGAAACCGAGACGTTCCTTGTTTTTCCATAACTAAGCAGAACCCGTGCCAATGCTATTTTTTCTAGTAAATCAAACATGTTATATCATGGAAGGACGCTTTTTCCTCTTGCTTTCTGGCCCCACGGCCGGTATTCCCACGCCCTTTCGAATCGAGACGGGATGTTTCTTCCCACCCCTGCGGCGGACCATGGCCGCTGTCCTGGAACCATATGGGGCTGCCCATCCGGACCCGGCACGGGATGGCCGCCGTTCCCGCAACGACGCTTTCGAACCGGGGCTTAAAGAAAAAACGGCCCGCCCCTTTCGGGGCGGGCCGGACGTGACAGGGATTCGGACCGCGCTTACCGCTTAAGCTGGATAACCTCCGCCAGCATGGTATCGACTGTGGTGATGACCTTGCTGTTGGCCTGGAAGCCGCGCTGGGTGAGGATCATGTCCACCATCTCCGCGGCCATGTCCACGTTCGAGGTTTCCAACGAATAGCTGGCGATGGACCCCAGGCTGGCCGTGTTGGCCCGCCCGGTGACCGGCTGGCCGGAATCGAGGGTCGCCGAGAACAGGTTGCTGCCTTCTCTTTCCAGGCCGTTGGGGTTGGTGAAGTAGGCCAGGGTCAAGGTATACAGTTCCAGGACCTGTCCGTTGGAGAACGTCCCGGAAAGCACGCCGTCCGTGTCCACCGACACATCGGTGAGGGTTCCCGATGGATACCCGTCCTGGGTATTGAAGACGGTGCTCGAGGACGTGCTGTAGTTGGTGGTCACGGCGGAATTGATCCTCAGACTCGCCGGCGTGTAATGGGTCAGGTTGGCGACCGTGGTTCCCACACCCGCCGCGGTGGCCGACCCGCCCACGAATCCGTTGACGTCGCGCATGCCTATGTTGAAGGCAATGTCGATGGAGTCTGTGGAATCCGTGGCGCTTCCGTTCGACACGGACCGGAAGTTGGCGGTGAAGACCGGGTAACCGGAGCCGTTCACCTCCGCCGCCGTCCATTGGTCGAGGTTGTAGGTGCCGCCCGAGGCCACGGCGTCCGCCTTCAGGGTGTAGGCACTCATGTTCTCCAGGTTGCCCGAAGAGTCGAAGGTCAGGGTGCCCGTCATCAGCAGACCGGCCGTCGTGGTGGTGTTGACCGCCGTGCCGCCTCCGCTGTCCGGCAAAGTGCGACCGTCCTCGGCCGGATTGCAGGTGACGACGTATTCCCAATACTCCTTGCCCCCGGAATTGCTTACGGTGACCTTGTCGTAATAGACGGTCAGCACGTGGGAGGTGCCGTTCTGGTCGTAGACCGTCATGGTGGTCTGATAGGCGTAGGCCGTATCGCCCAGGGCGTCACCGCTGCCGGAGATCACCTCCTGGCCGTTCCACAGGGTGGCCATGGCGAAGAACGGATCCGTGGCGCTGGTGGCATGGTCCGTCTCCGTGGAATCAAGCTGGGTGACGATGGTCAGGTTTTCCGTGGCCTGGGCCGGAATCTGGAACTGATCCAGCTTGATGTCCTTGATGGAGCCCTTGATGGGCACATTGGACGCGGTGATGCCCTGGGCCTCGTTGCTGCGGACCTTGTCCTGATCGACCTCCCAGCCCTGCACCACGTACCCGTTCTCGTCCACGAGGTATCCGTCGCTGTCGAACCGGAAATTGCCCGCCCGGGTGTAGTAGGAGGTCAGGTTGCCGCTGGACAGGGCCACCCCGCTCGAATTGGTGGAGGTCTTCTCCTTGACGATGAAGTAGCCGTTGCCGCTGATGGCCAGGTCCAGGGCGTCGGTGGTCGTTTCCAGGCCGCCCTGGCTCAGATCCGCATAGACGGCCCCGACGCCCACGCCGGTGCCCACCTGGGCGGCCCCGGCCATGGTCCCGATGTTGACGCTGATCAGATCAGCGAAATACATGTTCGAGGCCTTGTACGCCGTGGTGTTCACGTTGGCCAGGTTGTTGCTGATAAGTCCCATCCGCTGGCCATGGGCAAGAAGGCCGGTCACTCCAGCCCACATGGAAGAACTCAGTCCCATTGCACACCTCCTCTCGTATCCCCCGGAATCTATCCCCGGATGGGTTTGTTAGCCTTCGTCGGTCGAGGACGAACTGTCGCTGTCGACAACCTCTGTGATGTTGGTGAAGGCCACCAGGACGTCTCCGACGCGCAGGTAGTAGGTCCCATCGGAACTCTCGACCCCTGTGACCGTGCCCTGTATCTGGGTGTCGGCCACGCTGGCGTTGCCGTCGGCATCCTGGGTCAGGATGGTCACGGTGTAGACCCCGTCGTCCATGACGTTGCCGTCCTCATCCTTGCCGTCCCACACGAACTCGTATTCCCCGGCGGTCTGGGAACCGATGTCCACGGTCCGCACCACGTTGCCGTCCTCGTCCAGGACGTTGGCCACGACCTCTTCGGCGTCGCTGGCCACAGTGTAGTAGATGGTGCTGGCCTCGCCGTCCTCAAGTTGGATGGTCTCGCCCGAGGCTTTGATTTCCTTGCCGATGAACTGGACGGCATCGAAAAGTTGTTCCTGAAGCACGGTGTCGTTTAATTCCTCAATGCCGGTATTGATGTTGGTGAGCTGTTCAAGGCTCGAAAACTGGGCCAACTCGGCCACAAAATCCTGGTCGTCCATGGGGTCCAGAGGGTCCTGGTAGGTGAGCTGGGTCAAAAGAAGCTGCAAAAAGGCCTCCTTCCCCAGTTCCGTAGAGGAATCCGTCGTCGTCGTGCTCGTATCCGAGCTGTACGAGTTCAGAACGTTTGAAACCGTGGACATGCCGCACCTCCGGGGTATTAGGCGAAAAGATCGACGCCTTCGCTCCGCGTGGACCAGTCGGTCCTGGCCGCCAGGACATCCGATTCCATGGATGAGGCGGCTTCTTCGCTGAAAAGTCGCATTGCCGTTCGGACCCGGGCCGCTTCTTCCTGCTGCTGCCGGGCCTCGTTATGCCGGTCGGCCCCCTGCCATGCCGCTTGATCCTGCCCGGCGAGTCCGGTCTGGACCTCAAGCTTGGAGACCTTCAACCCCTGCTGCTCCAAACTCTCGCGAACCCGGTTGAGTTGGTCGCCGATGATCTTGGCCGCCTCGGCCGTATCCGTCTTGATCACGGCCTGGACATCCTTGTCCTTCACCGTCAGCATCACATTGACGGCGCCCAGGTCCTCGGGGCTCAGGTTCAGGGTGAGGCGGTGCCCGCCCTGTCCCAGGTTCTTGAGCATCCCGTTTTCAACCTGGCGCAGCACATCGGCGGAAACGTAGCGGTTGGCGTTTTGCGCGGTCTCCGGCTGGGGAAGCCGACCCAAATCAAAGGTCCCTCCCGAGGAAAGCACCGTGCCGGTGACCGTTTCCTCGGCGGCAAGGTCACTCGACAACAAAGTCGAAACCGTCCTGGCCAGGGTGTCGCCAGGCATGGCGTCCGTCTCTTCGGCCATGCCTTCCACTCCGATCCGACCCCAGAAGGCATCCCAGGCATCCGTCCCGGAGGCTTCCTCTTCGGCTTGGGCCGAGGCGTCCGTGCTTCCGGTCGCGGCCTTTTCCTGAGCAATGCCCGCCTTCTCTCCGGGCACCCGGTCATCCGCCGCCGACTTCCCCCTTCCCTGGCCGCCTTCCTGAGAGGCCCCCTGGGGAGTAGTATCCTGCGAAGTTCCCTGGGAGGTTCCCTGGGGAGTTCCCTGGGGAGTTCCCTGGGACCGACCCTGGGAGTCCGCGCCTGACTGGGAATTCTGGCCGGTCGAGGCACTTTTGGCGGCGGGCTGGGTCTGATCGGCGGAAGCGGCGTCCTTGGAGGCGAACGCCAGATCGGCCACGCTCTTCGCGCCGGCGGTCGTGGCCGGGACGTTTTCGCCCTCCGAGATGTTCTCGGCCATCTCCTGGGCCAGCATGGCCTTGCGGGAGACCTGATCCTCGCGGGAATCGGACAGGGTCTGGCCGAACAGCCGCTTCTGGGCGGCGACGAACACCTGGGAGGCCAGTTCCTTCACCTCGTCCAGGGCCTGGGACTGGGCGCTTTTCTTGTCGGCGACCTCGGCCGTGATTGCCAGGAGGGCGGAACGGATATCCGTGGCGGTCAGTTCCGTGTCGGCGAACTTGGCGAAAAAGGATGTCAGACGGTTTTGGGCATCCGTGGACAACCCCAGGGCCTGGGCCAGGGCCTGGCCCTCGGCCGGGTCGATGGTCAAGGTCGTGTCCTCGGACAGTCCTTGGATCTTGCTCGATATCTGGGACCAAACGGCAGTGGCGTTCCCCTGCTCCAGTTCCTTGATCAACTGGGAGGATTCGTTCGTGGTAAATCCGAGCTTGCCCATCAGGCTCTGCAACTGCCGCTTGTTCTCCACGGAGATGTCCACGACGGTTTCCCCGCCGAGGATCCTTTCCTGGACCACGGCCATGAAACCGGACCAGGTCAGCCCTTCCGTGCTGTCGACACTCGCCTCGAGGTCCTCGATCTCCTTGTCCGTGAAACCGTACTTCTTCAGGCTTTCCTTAAGCTGGGCAAAATCTTCCCGGGTCATGCGCGTGGTCTTGGGATCGGTGGTCACATTTCCCGCAGCCGAAGACAGGATTCCCAGAGCGGTCAGACTGGTCCGGCCTTTCGCATTTCGTGAGGATTGCCCGGAGGTTGTGGAAGAGTTCGAGTCCGAAAACAGGGTTGAATCCAGGGAGTCCAGGGAGTCGTCCGTGCCCTTCGCAAGCTGGGCCTCAAACAGGGAACGAAACGCCTCGACCTGTTTCTGGTCGCTCTGCGCGTCGAGCCCGCTTAGGGCCTTGAGCCCGGCAAAGGCTTGCTTGGTGTTCAGGGAAGGCAAAATCTGCATGGTCGATCTCCTGGACTGGACAACTTCAAAAGCCGTTCCAAAAAAAACGGCCTGGAGAACCAGGCCGTCAGATTGATGACAAAGCCCCTGTTTTTTCAAAACCGGGGCTTTGCGCCACCTCCGGCGGCTTTGCCGCCGGGCGGAAAGGCACGAAAATCTCTCGGTTACGGCGCGGCACAGCCGCGACCTGCTCGTAATTTTCGGGGCCGCTGACTTTATCGGCAGCCTTACGGCCTGGAGGACCAAGCCGTTTTTGCGCCAAGGGAAACGGTCCGGCGGTCACTCCCCGACATCGGGGACACCGCCGGGAAATGACCGTCCCAGGCCGCCCCCGAAGGTGACCTCCGCCAGGGTGGAGATCACATCCAGGCACGTCAGACAGCTCTCGCGCGAAAAATCGGCATTCTGCAAAAGCAGGTGCAGGTAACCCGTAACCGGCCTTAAGAACGGAGGGAATTCTTCCCAAAAGGACTCCCGCAACAGGTTCTCCCGACCAACGAGCCCTTCCCGAAACGCCGCGCCGAGCCGCGGCAAGGATCTCTCGAAGGCCCGGGCCAGCTTCGGCAGGGTCCTGGCCAGGCGCTCCCATGCAGCCTTTACCCGTTGCGGCCCGGATAGCGCAAAAAAGTATCCGAAGGCCTCGGCCCAGAAATCCCCGAGAAGGTCCTCGGCCCCGTGCCGGACCTCGGCCAGGGGGTCGAGCCGGTACAGCCCACGAGCATCCCTGCCCGTGTGGTACACATCCAGGCCCGAAAGCACCGCCCCGGACAGCCGCGAGGACTCGCCGCGCGCGATGCGCCAGGCCACATAGGCCACCCGGACCGGATCGAAGGCCCGCCGGCAGGGCATGTCCGGCCGCGTGCACTCCCAGCAGCCCCGGCAACTGACCGCGCCGCGCAGGACGTAATGTCCCGGCTGGTATGGTCCGGTCTCCCAGGGATTGACCGGCCCCATGGACAGATTAAGGACCCGGCACCCGGTCCATGCCGCCAGATGCATGGGCCCCGTGTCCGGGGTGACGAACAGGTTGAAGGTCTGGGCGGCCCTGGCCAACTCGGCCAGCCCCAGACGTCCGCACAGATTCAGGGCCTTTCCCCGGCAATGGGCCATGACCTCCCGGCCGAGCCCTTCCTCCATGGGTCCGCCGAGCAGCACCGGGCGCAATCCCCGCTTGGCCAGTTCCCCGGCCAGATCGCCCCAGAAGGCCGCGTCCGGGCGTTTCCCGGGCTGGCTGGCCCCCAGAAAAAGCGCCACCCGGCCGTTGCCGTCTCCCAGATGCCTGGGCGCGTCCCACCGCGTCGCGGCCATGTCATCGATCCCGACGACGTCCAGGGCGTTCAGGTCGGCCCAGTGATAGCGGTTGTGGCGGTTGTTGCGCACAACAGAGGCCCGGTACAGCTGCCATGCCCCGTGCACCCGCAACGCGCCGTCCGGTTCCAGCACGGGCCCCACCTTTCTGGCCGCGTCCACCCTCCCGGCCAGGACCGCCGCCTCCCTGCGATGGCTCAGATTGATCACCAGCCCGCAGGCGTCCGACAGGACCTTTCCGCTGTCGGCCCAGGCCACGTATTCCACCCCCGGCCCCAGGGGCGCCAGCGGGACGAAGAACACCGGCTCGGCCACAACCCGTATCCTGGCCCCGGGAAAGGCCCGCATGAGCCACAAGAAAAGCGGAAAGGACAGGATCAGGTCGCCCATCCGCTGCATCTGCAACACCAGAATGGTCACGTTCGCCTCCAGGGCGAAACCGTCCGCCCCGACCCCAAGGATACGCAAACCAGCGCCGCGCAGGCAAGGACATCCGCGCCACGGCGTCCCATGCCCCCTCGGTTTGCCAGGATTGCCCCTTTCGGCTACAGGGCCGCATGGACCTCAACAAGGCGAGACAGCCATGAAACAGTGCCCACCGCCGAGTACGGCCTACGACCTTTCAAACCCCCAGGTGCTTCTGGCCTGGCAGCGCAACCACCTGGCCAACGAGCGCACGTTCCTGGCCTGGTGCCGCACCGGCCTGGCCCTTTTCGCCTTCAGTTTCGTCATCGAACGCTTCGACTTCTTCATCCGCCAGATGCAGGCCCTGCCCCTGTTCGACGGGCTGGCCCACAGACATCTGCATACGGAACTGATCAGCCTGACCACCTTCGGCGTGGGCGTGGCGGTCATCCTCATGGCCGGATGGCGCTTCGTCTACGTGCGGCGCCTGATCAACCGGGGCGAGCAACAGTTCTCGGCCCTGCCGGATCTGCTGTTCATCCTCTCGGTCATGGGCATCATCATCAGCCTGTTCGGGGTATTCTGGTTCCTGGTGGTCACATAAGCCCGGCCGCGACGCGCCCGGTATCGCCGTTGCCATGCACGACACCCACCCGCTCCACCACGGCGGCCACATCCTGGCCCTGGGCCGGGCCGCCGGACGCGACCCGGCGGACATCCTGGATTTTTCGGCCAGCATCAACCCCCTGGGGCCGCCGGACAGCCTGCGCCCGATCATCAGCCGGACCGTGTCCGAACTGCTCCACTATCCCGATCCAGACTGCGCCGGGCTCATCGACGCCGCCAGTCGCCGATACGGCACGCCGCCGGCCGAACTTGCGGCCGGAAACGGCACCAGCGACCTGCTTTTCGCCCTGGCCCGGGCCGCTCGCGGCCTCCCCGGGGTGCCCCAGCCCCCGACATGGGCCCGGGCGATCCTGGCCGCGCCCTGCTACGTGGACTACCGCCGGGCCTGCGAACTGGCCGGGATCGAGACCACGGCGGTCCTGCTCGCCCCGGACGACGGTTTCGCCATGGATTGGGAGGCTCTGTCCGCGGGCCTGCCCCGCCAGCCGGCCCTGGTCTTTCTGGGCCGGCCCCAGAACCCCACGGGCCGCTTCTTTCCGGACGCCCCGCTACGAAAACTGGCCGCCTCCCGCCCGGACTGCCTGTTCGTGGTCGACGAGGCTTTCGCCGATTTCGTGCCGGATGCGGTCAGCCTGACCCGCGACCGGCCGGACAACGTGGTCGTGCTGCTGTCCTTGACCAAGTCCTTTGCCGTGCCGGGCCTGCGCCTGGGACTCCTGTCCGCCGCCCCGGGGATCGCGGCCCGGGTCCGGGGCCAGCTCTCGCCGTGGTCGGTCAACGCCATGGCCCAGGCCGTGGGCAGGGCCTTTTTGGAGGATGCGGCGCATCTTCCGCGCACCAGGGTCGAGGTGGCCAGGCTGCGGGCGGGCTTGGCTGAGGCCCTGGCCGGGCTGCCCGGGGTGCGGGTCTTTCCGGCCGAGGCCAATTTCCTGCTGTGCCGCCTGGACAGCGGCCCAGGCGCCGCGCGGCTGCGTGACCGGCTGCTTGCGGACTTCGGGGTGGCCATCCGGGAGTGCTCCGGCTTCGAGGGCCTGGACGGCCGGTATTTCCGCGTGGCCGTGCGCCCGGAGGCGGACAACACCCGCCTGGTCACAGCCCTGGCCGCCGTGCTCGCCCCCAAAAGGCCCCGGCCGAAAAGGCCGCGCGGGACCCCGGCCGTCATGTTCCAGGGCGCGTCGTCCAATGCCGGCAAGAGCGTCCTGGCCGCGGCCCTGTGCCGCATCCTGCGCCGGGACGGATACGCCGTGGCCCCGTTCAAGGCCCAGAACATGTCGCTCAATTCCGGGGTCACCCCGGACGGCCTGGAGATGGGCCGGGCCCAGATACTCCAGGCCCGGGCCTGCGGCCTAGCCCCGGAGGCGGCCATGAACCCGGTGCTACTCAAGCCCTCGTCCGAAACGGGTTCCCAGGTCGTACTCATGGGCCGGCCCGTGGGCAACATGGACGCCCGGACCTATTTCGCCCGCAAACGGGATTTTTTCGCCACGGTCACGGCCGCCTACGACAATCTGGCCGCCCGGCACGAGGTCATGGTCCTGGAGGGGGCCGGGAGCCCGGCCGAGGTCAACCTCATGGCCCACGACATCGTGAACATGGCCATGGCCGCCCATGCCGGGGCAAAGGTGCTCCTGGCGGCGGACATCGACCGGGGCGGGGCCTTCGCGGCCCTGGCCGGGACCATGGAGCTTCTGCCCGAGCGGGACCGGGCCAGGGTGGCGGGATACGTGCTGAACCGCTTCCGGGGCGACCCGGGACTTCTGGGCGACGCCCCGGATTTTCTTTTCCGGATGACCGGCCGCAAGGTCCTCGGGGTGGTGCCCGACATCGTCGATCTGGGACTGCCCGAGGAGGATTCGGTGTCCCTCAAGGCCGGAGCGGGGTTCCCCCTACGGACCGGAGCCGAGGTGGACCTGGCCGTGATCGATCTGCCCCACATCTCCAATTTCACGGACTGCGACGCCCTGGCGGCCGAACCGGACGCGGGACTGCGCCTGGCGCGCGCCCCGGGCGATCTCTCCGGGACGAGCCGGCCCGACGCGCTCATCCTGCCCGGAAGCAAGAATACCCTGGCCGACCTGGACTGGCTGCGGAAGACCGGCCTTGACCGGGCCATCCTGGAACTGGCGGGAACGGGGCGGTGCGAGGTGGTGGGGATCTGCGCCGGGTTCCAGATGCTCGGGAAGACCGTGGCCGATCCCCTGGGCCTGGAATCGAAAGAGCGGCATGCGCCAGGGCTTGGGCTTCTGCCCCTTCGCACGGAGCTTCAGGCCGCAAAGACCCTGCGCCTGACCCAGGCCGTCCACGGGCCGACCGGACTCGAAGTGCAGGGCTACGAGATTCATCACGGGACCACGGCGCCGGCCGGGGATGGCGCGGCCGGATTGCGGCCCGCCCTGCGCGGCCCGGACGGCGCGGCCCTGGGCTACGCCCGGCCGGACGGCCTGGTGTGGGGGGGATACCTGCACGGACTGTTCGATGCCGACGCCTTCCGCCGGACGTGGCTTGACGGACTGCGGGCCCGCAGGGGACTGCCCCCCCTCCACACGCCCGCGCCCTACGATCTGGAGCCGGCCCTGGACCGTCTGGCCGACGTGGTCCGCCGAGCCCTGGACATGGACGCGGTGCGGGCGCTTCTGGGCGTATAGGGCGCCTGCAAGGCCCAAAAGCTCAGGCCGGACCGCTCGTGGCGATCCGGCCATGGCTCAAGGACGGTGGAAACGCCGTATCGGTCAGGGAAAGATTATTCGGAGGCCGGGGAGGCAGCGCCCTTGGCCGCGCAAGGCGACGCCGGGGCGGATTTTTCAGGAGGCGTGGAGCCGGAGGACCCGGCCTTGGCCGCGCCTTCCCCGTTGCCGCCGCTCTTGGCGCTTTCGGCCCCGCCGTGACGGTTGCAATAATCCGTCACATACCACCCCGATCCCTTGAGCACGAACGAGGTATTGGACATGATCCGCCCGGCCTGTCCGCCGCACTGGGGGCAGGATTCCATATGCTCGTCGAATCCGTTCTGAATCTTCTCAAAAATCTTGCCACAGTCTTCGCATCGGTATTCATAAATCGGCATGTCCCATCTCCACAAAATACTCTTGGATCACACAACGCCCCCCAGGAACTCATTCGGCTCAGCCCGACACGCCCAAGCCCCCCGCCGGGACCACACCGGAGGAAACCGTCCGGTCCCGTCGCGGCATCCGGCCGAACCTCACCGAATACCCCTGGCACCTCGCGCTGTTCCCAAAAAAATAAGCGCCCGGCACCCGCAAGCGACACTTAGATAATCGATGACTCCCCGCAGTCAAGGGGCATCTCCCCCGCTTTTACCGCGAGAATATCAAGTGTGCCGGAATGTTAGAGGATTTTTCCGGACGGATGCAAAAACATGTTCACGCGTGTCGGGGCTGGTCGGCCGGGAGAGGGGCACGCGCCCTTTCTCCATG
>JBMONM010000237.1:0-4424 GCA_049324675.1 Thermodesulfobacteriota bacterium | reverse complement strand
CCTGGAGACCGAGGTCCGACGGGCCGAGGAGAAACAGCGCCAGGAAGAGACGAAAAAGGAGCTTTTCCCGGAAAACGGGGCGGCCAAGGCCGAAAAGGCCCCGGAAACGGACAAGGCCGCGGACCCGGCCCATATCGACGCCGCCGCCCCGGCGGCCTCGGAAAAACCGGCGGCGTGACCGAACGCCGCGGGGGGATGATCATGCCTGAACGCACGGCCCGCATCGAACGCCGGACCTCCGAAACCGATGTTTCCGTGTCCCTGCGTCTGGACGGGTCCGGACAGACCCGGTGCGACACCGGCTATCCCTTTGCCGACCACATGCTGACCCTCTTCGGATTCTGGGCCGGATTCGACCTGGATGTCGCCTGCAAGGGGGACCGGGATGTGGACGCCCACCACAGCCTGGAGGATGTGGGGCTGGCCCTGGGACAGGCCCTGCTCGAGGCGGCCGGGGACCGGGCGGGCATCGAGCGGGTCGGGTCCGCCAGGGTGCCCATGGACGAGGCCCTGTGCGAGGTCACCGTGGACCTTTCGGGCCGGCCGTATTTGGTGTATCGGGAAGACGTGCTGCCCGCCGTGGTGGCCGGCGAGGAAAAGGACGTCTGGCGGGAGTTTTTCAAGTCCCTGGCCTTTTGCGCAAAGATGAACCTGCACGTGGGGATGCTGTATGGCCAAAACGGCCATCACCTCCTCGAAGCCGCCTTCAAGGCGTTGGGACTGGCCCTGCGCCGGGCGCTGGCCGTCGGACGCACCGGCGTGGTGAGCACCAAAGGGAGCCTTGACCGATGAACACGTCTCCTCTGAAACAGCTTGTCGTGGCCGCCGCCGTGGCGCTTCTGGTCTTTTCCCTGGGGTGCAAGCGCAAGGCCCCGCAATCGGCCGCCGCGCCCAAGGATTTCGTGGTCGCCGTGGCCCCCTTTTCCAATCCCCGCGCTGATTTCGAACTCCTTGCGGGCTATCTGCCCGAGAACGTCCCGCCCGTGAGCGAGGGCATCCCGGGCAAGCTCGACGAGTCCCTGTCCCATGTCATGAGCGGGGCCGTGACCTCCAGGGTCCTGCCGGCCTCCAAGGTCGGGGTGTGCCTGAAGACCGAGCCCCGGCCGGACGAGGGCGGTCGCCGGGGAACCCTGCGCTACTGGCAGGAAATCGGCCGTTGCGCCGGAGCCCAGTATCTGATCGTGCCCCAGGTCATCGCCTGGCGGGAGCGCGGGGGCTCGGCCATGGGCACCACCGTGACCGCCGCCGTGATCATCAATTTCTATCTGGTCGACGTGGCCACGGGCGGGGTGGTCAAGTTCTACCACTTCGACGAGGAACAGAAGTCCCTGTCGGACAACCTGCTCGAGGCCGGGAAGTTCTTCGCCCGCAAGGGCCGCTGGCTCACGGCGGCGGAACTGGCCGAGGAGGGCATGCGCGCGGCCATGGCGGAGTTCAAGCTGTGATCGTATTTCCGGCCATCGACATACAGGACGGCCGGTGCGTGCGCCTGAAACAGGGCCGCGAGCAGGATGTCACCGTCTTTTCCAGCGATCCCGAGGCCATGGCCCATCACTGGGCCGATCTTGGGGCCAAGTGGCTGCATATCGTGGACCTGGACGGGGCCTTTTCCGGAGTTCCGAAAAACGCGCCGCTCATCGGCCGCATCTGCTCCCAACTGGACATCCCGGTCCAGCTCGGGGGCGGCATCCGCGATCTGGATGTGGCCGAGGCCTACCTGGACGCCGGGGTGCGCCGGCTGATCATCGGCACCACGGCCCTGACCGAGCCGGATCGTTTCGAGGCCATCGCCAAGGCCCTGCCGGGGCGGATCGGGGTGTCCCTGGACGCCGTGGACGGCCGGCTCAAGGTCCGGGGCTGGGTGGACGACGCGGGTCTCGGTGTGGAGGACGTGCTGCCGCGCCTGGCCGGGCAGGGCGTCTCCTTCCTGGTCTACACGGACATCAGCCGCGACGGCATGCAGACCGGGGTCAATGTGGCCGCGCTGGAGCGGCTCCTGGACCTGACGGACCTGCCGGTCATCGCCGCCGGCGGGGTGGCCACCCTGGACGACGTCACGGCCCTGTATCCCCTGCATGCCAAAGGACTGGCCGGAGTCGTCACCGGCCGGGCCATCTATGCCGGGACCCTGGATTTCAAGGCCGCCCTGGACTGGATCGAACGCCAATAGCGGGATCGGGCCGCCTGCCGCCCGTGGTGGGTGGTGCACAGTTTTTTTGAAAATGAGACCCATTTTCCTTTTGGCCCTTCGGGGCGGGGCAAATGGGGAGACAGCCGCGCCTGGAGGCGGCGCGCCGGAAAAAGGAGCGAGACCATGCCCAGCGTCGAAGTCAAGGGGATGTCCTGCAACCACTGCGTGATGTCCGTGAAAAAGGCCCTGTCCGGGCTGCCTGGAATCAGCAACGTGGAGGTGAACCTGGAAAAGGGCCTGGCCTCCTTCGAGGCCGCGAATCTGGATGCCCAGGCCGTGCGCCAGGCCATCGCCACAATCGGGTTCGAGCCGGGCGACGTGAAATAGGTCGGAGGCGTGGCCGAGGACTACTGGAAAACCGTGGGCCGGGTCCCGTCCTCCCTGGTCGTGGACCCGGCCTTTGCCGACCTGATCGGCCCCGGGGCGTCCGTCGTGGACCTGGGGTGCGGGGATGGGAGAACCCTGGCCGCGCTGGCCGAGTGCGTCGGACGGGGCGGGAAATCCTGGGCCGGGGTGGACGTCAACCTGGAGGCGTTGGCCCGGGCGAGGGACCGGGGGCTTCCCCGGACCGGGTTTGTCCGCGCCGACATCGCGGCCCTGCCTTTTGCGGACGAACGGTTCGATTACGGCATCATGCACGCGGTCCTGACCACCCTGGTCACGCCCGCGGATCGCCGGGCGGTCCTGGCCGAGACCTTCCGGGTCCTTCGTCGGGGGCTGTACGTCTCGGACTTCCTTCTGACCCCGGAGCAGCCGCTCTACCGCGACCGCTACGACCGGGGGCTGGCCGAGACCGGTGAACGGGGCACCTTCCGGGTCATGGAGGGGGATCGCTACCTGTACACGGCCCATCATTTCTCGGAGGAGGAACTCCGGGAGTTGTTCGCCGGGGCCGGCTTTCCCCGGGTGAGCCTGCGCCGGGCCAAATCGCCCACCCGTTCCGGCAAGGTCATCAACGGTGCGATCGTGCTGGCCGGCAAATCCTGAAGCCGGGGATTTTTTTCGCCTCCGCCCATCGACGTAACCCCTCACCCTTATTCGTTTCCTGCCTCCCCGGGCTGTCTGCGGCGGTCCGGCGAATCCGTTTCGGGGCCGCAAAGAGGCAAATGCAGCCTTTCCTTTTCCGGGATACTCGCTTATGGTTTTCGGCCCGGTGCGGTTTTTTTCGGCACCGCTTGGAAGGGACTTGACAGAGGCCTGCTTATCAACTAAATGCCTCCGTCTTTGTCATAAACTGTTACGGAGAAGGCTATGCCCACGATCAACCAGCTCATTCGCAAGGAGCGCGCCCAGGTGGCCAAGCGCCGCAAGACGCCCGCCCTGCAGGCCTGCCCCCAGCGCCGGGGCGTGTGCACGCGCGTGTACACCACCACGCCCAAAAAGCCCAACTCGGCCCTGCGCAAGGTCGCCCGCGTGCGCCTGACCAACGGCATCGAGGTGACCTCGTACATTCCGGGCGAGGGACACAATCTCCAGGAGCACTCGGTGGTCATGATCCGCGGCGGCCGCGTCAAGGACCTTCCCGGCGTCCGGTATCACATCATCCGCGGCACCCTGGATACGGCCGGGGTGGGCGATCGCCGTCAGGGCCGGTCCAAGTACGGTTCCAAGCGACCCAAATAAGAACGATTCAAGAAGACCGACAGGACAAGGAGTGATGGCGTATGCCTCGTAAGGGCCCCGTCCCCAAAAGATCCGTTCTGCCCGACCCCAGGTACGGCAGCCAGCTGATCACCAAGTTCATCAACCGGCTGATGCACGACGGCGAAAAAAGCGTCGCCGAGGGTATTTTTTATAAGGCCGTGGACGCCCTGGCCGAGAAGGCCGGCGAAGATCCCTTGAAGGCCTTCGAGAAGGCCCTGGGCAACGTCCGGCCGCACATGGAGGTCAAGCCTCGGCGGGTCGGCGGCGCCACCTATCAGGTGCCCATGGAAGTGCGCCCCGAGCGGCAGGTGACCCTGGCCATCCGCTGGATCATCAACTACTCCCGCGCCCGCGGCGAGAAGGGCATGGCCGACAAACTGTCCGGGGAACTCCTGGACGCCTACAACAATCGCGGCGGAGCGGTGAAGAAGCGCGAAGACACTCACCGCATGGCCGAGGCCAACAAGGCCTTCGCCCATTACCGCTGGTAGCGGAGATTTTTCGTGTCCAAGCCCGTACCCATTGAGCGGCAACGCAATATCGGCATCATGGCCCACATCGATGCCGGGAAGACCACGACCACGGAGAG
>JBMONM010000236.1:0-4486 GCA_049324675.1 Thermodesulfobacteriota bacterium | reverse complement strand
GGGTTCACGCCCGTGGACGTGTTCGGGCAGACCCGTTTCCCGGTCATCGACCGGACCCCGTATGTCCTGACCATGGGGCCGTATGACTACTTCTGGCTGCGTCTGGAAAACGCCCAGGCCGCCCAGGCGCCGGGACCCTCTCCCGCGCCGTTGACGGTCACCGGCCGGCAGGCCCGGAATTTCTGCGCGGCCGAGGGCCTGTCCGGCCCGGGCGGCATGATCCAGGTCGTCTCCGCGATCATCTCCCGGCTCGTCGGGGAAGGGGAGGGCGAGGTCCGCCAGGTCGACGAACTGGCGATGCGCACGGAGCAGGGGAGTACGAGCCTTCTTTTGGCCGGGGTCCAGGAACCGCGGGGGGACGTCTCCTCCCGTGTGCTCCTGCTTTCCAGGGCCAGGGAGTCCGGGACCGAGGCGCCCGAGGCCGTTTCGGAAGGGATCCTGGCCCGCCTGGTCTGCCCGGATGGCGCGGAAACGCTGATCAACGGGCTGACGGACCCGGAGTCCATCGCCCGCCTGGCGGGGTTCATGGCCTCCTGGAAACGCCGCCAGGGGCAGCACGGCGTGTTTCAAAGCGAAAGGTACGCGCGCAAAAGCGATCTGACGCCCATGCAACGGCCGGGCAACATCCGCGTTCTCATGAGGACCCCGCATTCCATCACCTTTTCCCTGGACAACGCGGTTTTCTTGAAGGTGTTTCTGCGTCCCGAGGAAGGCGTCAATCCGGACCTGGAACTGCCGGTTCTTCTGGCCAGAAGGGACTTCCCCGGGGTGCCGCGCGTGCTGGCCGCCCTGTCCTATCGCCGGCCCAGGGCCCTGCCCATGACCCTGGCCGTGGCCTCGTCCTATGTGGCCGGATCGGTTTCCGGCGATGTCTTTGTCCTGGAAGCCCTGGAGCGGTTTTTCGGGGATGTCCTGGCCCAGGGCCTGCCCCCGGCTCCGGAAATCCGCACGGAGGCCATGGACGGATATCTTCTCGAATACTTCCGGGAGCTTGGAAGGAGGGCCGCGCGGTTGCACCTGGCCCTGGCCGCCATGCCCGGCGCCGATTTCGCTCCGGAACCGATGAACACGCTGTACCTGCGCTCCATCTACCAGTCCATGCGCAACCACCTGCACCGGGCGGCCCGGGGGGTGGACGCGGTCCGCCGGGATATCCCGGGTCTCAAGCCGCTTCCCAAACGGTTCCTGCTGGAGCGCTTCGCCGCCCTGATGTCCCTGGGGCCGAGCGGCACGCGCATCCGCATTCACGGCGACTTCAGCCTGGAAAACGTGCTGCGGGTCGGGCAGGAACTGGTGATCGTCGATTACGACGGCGACGTCCGGCTGCCCCTGGGCGAGCGGCGCATCAAACGCTCCCCCCTGCGCGACGTGGCCAGCATGATCCAGTCCGTGGCGGTCACGGCCCGTCGCGGATACGAACAGTATCTCGCCCATGCCGCCACGGACGCCCCCCTGCTTTCCCTCTGGCTCGACCGCTGGCTTGCCGTGGCCTGCGGCGCGTTCCTTGACGCCTACATGGAGGAGGCCGGGGATGCGGCCTTTCTCCCGGCGGAGACGGCCTCCCGGGGGGTGTTGTTGCAGGTCTATGTCCTGGAGCAGGGGCTGCGGGCCATTGTCCGGGCCATCGACGCGGGGCGTCAGTGTGAGGTGCCCCTTTTGCGCGCGGCCTTGGGGAGCCTGAAGGGAATGAGCGCATGACCGGGGTGCCGGGACTGTCCGAACTCGCGGCCGATCCGCTCCTGGCGGAGGTTTTTGAGGCAAGGCGCGACGGGCTCCTGCTTCTGGACTACGACGGGACCCTGGCCCCGTTTCGGGTCGAACGCGAAAAGGCCGGGCCCTATCCCGGCGTTGTGGATATGCTGCGCCGGCTGCCGTCCCGGGGGGGCGGCCGGTTCGTGGTCATCAGCGGCCGGATGGCCGGGGAGGTCGAGGCGTTCCTGCGTCCGGCAATCCCGGCGGAGATATGGGGGTGTCATGGGGCGCAGCGCCTGCGGCCGGGCGGCGAGCCCCGGACGCCGGCCTTGAAGCCGCACTGGGCAAAGGCCCTGGAACGGGCCGCGGACATGGCCGCCGCATACGTCGCGCCGGGTGCGCTGGAGCGCAAAGACGTCAGCCTCGCCCTGCACTGGCGGGGCATGGAGGCCTCGCGGCGGGAACGTCTCCGGCGGCACATCGAGCCCCTGTGGTCCCGTCTGGCCCGGGAGGCCGGGCTCGCGGCGCATCCCTTTGACGGCGGCCTGGAACTGCGGCCGCCGGACTGGGACAAGGGCGGGGCGGTACGGACCCTGCGCCGGGAGAATCCGGACGCGATCCTGGTCTATCTCGGCGACGACCGCACCGACGAGGACGCCTTCCAGGCCCTGGACGCCTCGGGGCTGGGGGTGCTGGTCCGGTCCGGGCCGCGCCCGACCGCGGCCAGGTATCGGATAACCCCGCCGGATGAACTGCTCAGGTTTTTGGGACTTTGGGCGCAAGGCGTGACGGCCCAAGGCGCGGGCCCCGGGAGGTGACATGCATCAGGACGCGGCGGACAAACGTTTTCTTGTGGTCTCGAACAGGCTGCCCATCAGTATCGCCCGCGATCGGGAAGGGAGGCTGGTCGCGCGCCAGGGCGCCGGCGGGCTGGTGACCGCCATGGCCCCCGTGCTCAAGAATCGCGGCGGAATCTGGCTCGGCTGGCCCGGAACCTCGGAGCAGGGGGTCAGGGGGATGTGCCGCGCCTTCTCCCGGGAGGCGGGGTATCTTCTGTGGCCCGTGGAACTGACGGACGCGGATGTCGAGGGCTTCTACAACGGGTTTTCCAACGAGATCCTGTGGCCCCTGTTCCATGAATTCCTGGCCCGCTGCAATTTCTCCCCCGCGTACTGGGAGGCGTACCAGGCCGCCAATCTGAAATTCGCCACAGTCACCGCGGCCATGGCCAAGGACGAGGATTTCATCTGGGTCCATGACTATCACCTCATGCTGGTGGCCAAATACCTCAAGGAGACCGGAAAGAGGTCACGGGTGGGGTTCTTTCTGCACATTCCCTTTCCCCAGGCCGACATGTTCCTCAAGATCCCCTGGCGGAGGCAGCTCCTTTCGGCCCTTCTGGAATACGATCTGATCGGGTTCCAGACCCTGCGCGACCTGCGCAACTTCGTCGAATCGGTCAAGCGGGTCTATCCCTCGGCCGTGCGCAGGGGCCGCGGGCAGGTGACGACGCTTCACGCCAACGGCCGGTCGCCACGCATCGGCAGCTTCCCCATCGGCATCGATTTCCAATCCTTCGTGGAAACCGCCAGGAAACCGGAACGCAAAGAGGCCGCCCGGGAGATCAGAAAGGCTTTCCGGGACCGCTTCCTGCTTTTCAGCGCGGATCGTCTGGACTACACCAAGGGCGTGCCCCAGCGCCTGGATGCCTTGCGGGCGGCGCTGGAGCGTTATCCCGAACTGCGGGAAAGGATCTGCCTGATCCAGGTCCTGGTCCCGAGTCGGGAGGAGGTGCCCCAGTATCAGTCCATGAAGATGGAGATCGAACGACTGGTGGGGGAAATCAACGGCCGGTTCTCCACGCCGGGATGGGCCCCCGTCTACTTCACCTATCGCAACCTTCCCCGGGAGGAACTGGTCGGCTACTATCTGGCGGCGGACATGGCCCTGGTCACGCCGCTTCGGGACGGCATGAATCTGGTGGCCAAGGAATACGCGGCCTGCAACGTGTCCGGGACGGGCATCCTGTGCCTGAGCGAATTCGCCGGAGCGGCCATGGAACTGCACAGCCACGCGGTCATGGTCAATCCCTTCGACGTGGACGGCATGGCCGAGGCCATCCGGGAGGGGGCGCTCATGGGCATCGATCAGCGCCGCCGCCGGATGCGCGCCATCCGCGCGATCCTCAAGCGCTATGACATCTTCTGGTGGGTGGACGCCTTTTTGCAGGCGGCCTTTTCCACCCATCTCGAGGATTTCCCGCCCCGCGAGGACGGCTATTGGGAGGCGTTGGAGGAGAGCATGGGGCCTCCGTGGCACCTCCCCGCGGACAGCGGCGACGAATCCGCGTCGTGAGGAGGCGTCCCGTCATTCGCGAGGGCGGCCGGTTCGGGACATGGCCCGGATGGGTGGTCACATCTCCGGGTCGAGGATGTGCGCCTGGCGCAGTTCCGTGATCAGCCCCTCTTCGGTGAAGGGCTTTTTGATGAAGCATTTGGCCTTGTTCCTGTACAGGGAGATGCCGATGTTCTCCATGTCCGAATGGGCCGAGACCATCACCAGGTTGAACCGCTTTTCCCCCGGGATATGGTATTTCGCCTCGGCGTCGCGGAACAGTTCGACGATGTCGTGGCCCTTGAATCCCGGCATCTCGATGTCCATGAACACCGTGTGGAACGGTCCCTTTCTGAGGTGCTGGGTGAACATCTGCAATGCGGCCGTGGTGCTGGTCGCGGAAAAACACCGGGCATGGCTGGCCAGATAGAAGGTCAGAATCTGGCACATGGTCACGTCG
>JBMONM010000235.1:0-4497 GCA_049324675.1 Thermodesulfobacteriota bacterium | reverse complement strand
CGCCCGTGGCCAGCATGGGGTCCAGGATAAGGGCCGTGCGCTTGTGGATCTTCTTGGCCAGCTTCACGTAGTAGCTCACGGGCTCAAGCGTCTCCTCGTTGCGGTACATGCCCACCACGCTGACCTTGGCCCCGGGGATGAGGTCCAAAACGCCGTCGAGCATGCCCAGCCCGGCCCGCAGGACGGGCACCACGGTGATTTTCTTGCCGTGGATCTGCTCCACCTCGACGGGGCCGGCCCAGCCCTCGATGGTCATCGTCTCCGTCTTGAGGTCCTTGACCGCCTCATAGGTCAGAAGCCGGGAAATCTCGTTGGCCAGGTCGCGAAAGGCCTTGGTGCTGACATCCTTTTGGCGCATGAGCCCCAGCTTGTGGCGCACCAGGGGATGGTCGACGACGGTGACCGGCATGTCCTCGCTCCTTTTTGCGATGCCCGGCGCACAAGGCGCGTGGTCCCCGAAACGGGGCCCGGCCCGCGCGAATCCGGGGGACTGTGGACCATATCCGGCCGTTTGGCAACACGGCCGGTCCGAAAGACGGTCCGGCCGGCGCCGGTCGGCGGGGCCGTTTTTTTGCCGGAACAGCGCCCTTCGCGGCCGTTGCCCCCGGCCGGGGCTTCTGCTATGCACCATGGGTTTTCGGCAAACGTCCAAGAAACGCCACGGAGATTCCGCATGGCCAAAAAGCCCAGCTCATCGGACATGATGCGCAACGACGCCCTCGCCACCGCCCTGACCACCATCGAACGCAAGTACGGACAGGGCTCGGTCATGCGTCTCGAAGACACGGCCCATGTGCGGATTCCGGTCATCCCCACCGGGTCCGTCGGCCTGGACATGGCCCTGGGCGTGGGCGGCATCCCCCGGGGCCGGATCACCGAGATCTTCGGGCCCGAATCCTCGGGCAAGACCACCCTGGCCCTGCACATCATCGCCGAGGCCCAGAAGGCCGGCGGCACCGCGGCCTTCATCGACGCCGAGCACGCCCTGGACGTCAACTACGCCAAGCGCCTGGGGGTCAAGACCGACGAACTGCTCATCTCCCAGCCCGACTACGGCGAACAGGCCCTGGACATCGCCGACCTCCTGGTGCGCTCGGGCGCGGTGGACGTGGTGGTGGTGGACTCGGTGGCCGCGCTGATCCCCCAAAGCGAGCTCGAGGGCGACATGGGCGAGACCCAGGTCGGCGGACAGGCCAGGCTCATGTCCCACGCCATGCGCAAGCTCACCGGCACCATCCACAAGTCCCGGACCTCGGTGGTGTTCATCAACCAGATCCGCATGAAGATCGGCATGACCGGCTACGGCAACCCCGAGACCACCACCGGCGGCAACGCGCTCAAGTTCTACGCCAGCATCCGCCTGGACATCCGGCGCATCCAGACGCTCAAGGACAAGGAAGAAAGCTACGGCAACCGCTGCCGGGTCAAGGTGGTGAAAAACAAGGTGGCCCCGCCGTTCCGCGAGGCCCAGTTCGACATCCTCTACGGCACGGGCGTCTCCCGCGAGGGCGAACTCCTGGACATGGGCGTGGAGGCCGGCATCGTGGACAAATCCGGGGCCTGGTTCGCCTTCGGCACCGAGCGCCTGGGCCAGGGCCGCGAGAACGTGCGGGCCTTTTTGCAGGAAAACACCGGGATTCGGGAGGCGATCGAGAAACGGCTCATGGAGCACCTGGGGCTGGCCGAATCCGCCGACACCCCGGGCATCCGGGGCGAGGCCGACGACGGCATGTAGTCCCGGCCCACGCCAACGGCCCGGGATGTCCGGCGCGGCGTTTTATAAACCACACGCAAGGTTTTCGGGGAAGCTCCGCTTCCCCTTCCTTTTCGGAGGCATACGCACATGATCACGGCCAGCGAGATTCGCGGACGATTCCTCGACTACTTCGCCAAAAACGGGCACCAGCCCGTATCCAGCTCACCCCTGGTGCCCCGCGAGGACCCGTCGCTGCTTTTCACCAACGCGGGCATGGTCCAGTTCAAGAAGGTCTTTCTGGGCCAGGACCAGCGCCCCTACAAGCGGGCCGTGACCGCCCAGAAATGCCTGCGCGTGGGCGGCAAGCACAACGACCTGGAAAACGTGGGCCGGACCGCGAGGCACCACACGTTTTTCGAGATGCTCGGCAACTTCTCCTTCGGCGACTACTTCAAGGAACAGGCCATCCGCATGGCCTGGGAGTTTCTGACCGTGGAACTGGGCCTGGACAAGACCCGGCTCTACGCCACGGTCTACCGCGACGACGACGAGGCCTTCGACCTGTGGCGGAAGGTGGCCGGACTGCCGGCCGAGCGCATCTACCGCCTGGGCGAGAAGGACAACTTCTGGTCCATGGGCGACACCGGACCCTGCGGCCCCTGTTCGGAGATCCTGGTGGACCAGGGCGAACACATGTCCTGCGGCCCGGACTGCGGCATCGGCTCCTGCGACTGCGACCGCTTCCTCGAGGTCTGGAACCTGGTGTTCATGCAGTACGACCAGATCGAGCCCGGCAAGCGCATCGACCTGCCCCGCCCGAGCATCGACACGGGCATGGGCCTGGAACGCATCGCGGCCATCTGCCAGGGGGTCAACTCCAACTACGACACCGACCTGTTCCAGAAAATCATCGCCCGGGCCTCGGAACTGGCCAGGGTCGCCTACCGCGCCGGCGAGGAAACCGACACCGCCCTCCGGGTCATCGCCGACCACTCCCGGGCCGTGGCCTTCCTCATCGCCGACGGCATCCTGCCCTCCAACGAGGGCCGGGGCTACGTGCTGCGCCGGCTGATCCGCCGGGCCCTGCGCTTCGGCAAGCTCCTGGGGCTCTCCGACCCCTTCCTCTACGAGGTGGCCCTGGCCGTGATCGCCCACATGGGCGAGGCCTATCCGGAACTCGTGGCCAACCGGGACTTCATGGTCCGGGTGGTGCGCGAGGAGGAGGAACGCTTCGCCGCCACCCTGGACAAGGGCCTGGCCATACTCTCCGAGGAACTCGACGCCCTGGCCGCCGCCGGCGGGACCATCCTTTCCGGCGAATCGGCCTTCAAGCTCTACGACACCTACGGATTCCCCCTGGACATCGTCAACGACGTGGCCGGCAAGCGCGGCATGGGCGTGGACGAACCGGCCTACCGGGCGTGCATGGACGAGCAGAAGGCCCGGGCCAAGAAGGCCTGGAAGGGCTCCGGGGAGACCGATCCGGCCGTGCTGTTCCTGGAACTGCTCGAATCCGGCCTCAAATCCCGCTTCGTGGGCTACGACACGCTTTCGGTCCAAAGCCGGGTGGTGGCCCTCATCTCCGCCGACGGCCGCCCCGTGGAACGCCTGATCACCGACGAGACCGGCTACGCCGTGTTCGGCGTGACCCCCTTCTACGGCGAATCCGGCGGCCAGGCCGGGGATACCGGCGAGGTGGAGACCCTGACCGGCACGGCCCGGGTCACGGACACCCTCAAGGCCGGGGCCGACCTGACCGCCCACCACGTGACCGTCGTCAAGGGCGAACTGCTCCTGGACCAGGAGGCCGACCTGCGCGTGGATGAGGAAACCCGGCTGGCCACGGCCCGCAACCACACCTGTACCCACCTTCTGCACGCGGCCCTGAAAAAGGTCCTGGGCGGCCACGTCAACCAGGCCGGGTCCCTGGTCGCGCCGGACCGCCTGCGCTTCGACTTCACCCACATCGCCGCCCTCTCGGCCGAGGAAACCGCCCGCATCGAGGACGAGGTCAACCAGGCCATCCTGGCGGCCCTGCCCGTGTCCCGCGAAACCATGTCCCGGGAGGCCGCCCGGGCCAAAGGGGCCACGGCCCTTTTCGGCGAGAAATACGGCGACGAGGTGCGCGTGGTCACGGTCCCCGGCGTGTCCATGGAACTGTGCGGCGGCACCCACCTTTCCTCCACCGGACAGGCCGGCAGCTTCCTCGTCCTGTCCGAAACCGGCGTGGCCGCCGGGGTGCGGCGCATCGAGGCCGCGACCGGCAAGAACGTCCTGGCCCACACCCGGACCATGCGCGCCGAATACGAACAGGGCCTCAAAACCCTCAAGGCCGCGCCCGGCGAACTGCCCGGCCGGATCAAGAAACTCTTCGACGACATCAAGGCGCTCACCCGCGAAAAAGAACACCTGGCCGGCAAACTGGCCTCGGGACGCGGCCGGGACCTCATGGACGACGTGGCCGAGATCGCCGGGACCAAGGTGCTCACCGCCCGCCTCGACGGCGCGAACATCAAGGCCCTGCGCGAGGCCATGGACGACCTGCGCTCCAAACTGCCCTCGGGCGTCGTCTGCCTGGCCGCGGCCCAGGACGACGGCAAGGTGGCGCTCATCCTCTCCGTGACCAAGGACCTGCACGCCCGGTTCACCGCCCCGGCCCTGATCAAATCCGTGTCCGCGCCCATAAGCGGCAGCGGCGGCGGCCGCCCGGACCTGGCCCAGGCCGGCGGCACCAACCCCGAAGGCATCGACCAGGCCTTCGCCACCCTGAAGACCCTCCTGGCCCAATAGGATGTGGGGGG